>NZ_CAXUSG020000008.1:0-267060 GCF_964253915.1 Rhizobium sp. LjRoot30
GATCAACCTGTCGAAACTCGTTAGACATAAGCCTATCCTCAAGCCTGTGCTTGAGCCTTCCTGCTTATGCTGAGTGTCCGGTCGAAAGTGGGGGCAGTTCAGGTATAGATCGCTCGGTTCTGGCATCTGACAACCAGATTCAGAATGCGTGGCAGAACCTCCCGCAGCTGCTGAGCAATATTCCGCCGAACCTACGTACGGAAGGCATCATGCGGATGTGTGTTGCAGTTGCTACTGGCCTATTCGATTCCGCGATAAACTACGCGTGGAACGCAGCGATCCTTGAGCTGCGTGATAAAGTTCGTCGCTTCGGCATCCACATCATTCCGCAGATAATCGACAAGGACTTCGATGAGAAGAAATTGCTGGATATGCAGGATGCAGAGCTGCTGACCTTATGTTTGAAACTCAACCTCATATCCGAAACGGGCTACTTTATGCTCGATCAATGCCGAGACATCCGAAACAATTTCTCGGCAGCCCATCCAGTAATCGGCAACATTGATGAATACGAGTTCATTAGCTTTCTGAATCGATGCAGCCGACATGCTCTAAGCGATGAGCAGAATACGGCTGGCGTCGATATCAAAGAATTTATGAAAGCTCTCAATGCGTCAGGTTTTTCACCGGAGCAGATGCAAATATGGTGTCACCGCATTACGCAGACCTTCAATGCCCAGCGCGATGCAATATTTGGTATGCTCCATGGCATCTATTGTGATCCATCAAAGGAAGAGCATTCGAGGGTCACGGCTATTAGCGTTTGTAGCCACTTTGCGTCATCCTTCTCGCCCAGCTCCATTTCACTACTAATCAACCAGCACCAGAGATATCAGGCAAAAGGGGAACAGGATCGCTTCAAGGCCTCACAAGCATTTTTCGAGCACCTTAAAATTATCGGCCTTCTCTCTGAAACCGAGCGCCACGCCCTGATCTCGAAGGCTTGCAAGAACCTTATTTCGATCCACCAAGGTATTAACAACTTCTACAACGAAGGGCCTTTCGCCGAACGTCTTTCAAAACTTTCCGAAGGACATCAGATACCGGAGACGGTACGCCGCGAGTTTGTGGAAACTGTCATTACGTGCTCCGTCGGAAATCCATATGGTACTGCTAATAGTGCTGACATCTACTACATGCAGATGATAAAGGGCTTCTCGCCGCGAGAAATACAAATGATGTTTGAGCTTGTATCATCAACTACCGTTCTGGCAGGTAGAATAACTTCTCATGCTCGTTGCAGGAACAAATTCAAGGAAATTGTCAATTCATTGCAGCCAAGCAGCGTGCCGACCAGTTCGAAGTCCATTTACGAAAAATGGATACTCTCCTAAAGGTGCGATTGAGGCGAGTTTTATGACCTGAATTCTTTAGGCATTCCCTGATCAGGCAAGATTCGTCTAGTATAGCTTGCTCGCGTTTTACGGGGGACGCAGTTTAAAGACCTGTCACGGTCGGAATTCTTGGTGTCGTCGAGTCCTTCTGAACTCGCGCAGCGACTGCGACCGTCAAAGCCTGGGCAAGACACATCGGGGCCGCCAAGGACCGCGAGAAGGTGTAATCGTGCTCTGGTACGGCGAAGAGCACCTTGGCTGATTTTGCGAGCGGTGAGAGGGTGCTGTCCGAGATAGCGACCACTGGAACGCCGATTTTCTGTGCTTCTTCCACGATGTTCACGACCTCGTTGGCGTAGAAGCGGAATGACACTGCAATTAAGGCGTCTGTCGTTCTCATTGTTCGCGCCATGTGGGTCGCAAGCCCACCGCCTGGATCGAGAAGGACGCAGCGCTTACCCAGCATCGTCAAGATGTAGCGAAGCAATTCGACAACCGGCGCTGAACGCAGCTGGCCGACTAAATAAATGGTGTCCGCTGCATCAATCGTATCGGCTGCAACTGCCAGGTCTTCGGCACTCGTGCGCTCCAAGACATCCTGAAGAGACGCGATATCGCGAACGACCAGATCGTGCAGAAAGCCATATTCCGAGCGGTCCTCACGATTTTGCAACTCAGTATCGAGAGCTTTGACACGCGCCTCAAACCCGGGCGCTGCTGTCGCCAACCTCTTTTGAAACAGGAGCTGTAGCTCCTTGAAACCCTTGTATCCGAGCGCTTGGGCAAAACGTACAAAGCTGGATGCGTGCATTTCGCAGCGTTCAGCGATTGTGTTGACCGATTGGACAGCGACCTCGTTTGGATTTTGGGTCAGGTAGACCGAAATCTTTTGATAGGTCTTGCTCATCTGATCATGACGTTCATGGATCAGACGAATGAGTTCTTCGTAGTCCTTGGGCGGCTCAACAGGGGGCGGTAATTGCTTCATGGCAATACTCTGCAATAAACGTTGCGAAATTCCAAGGGGGTGGCATAGCTATTCTATTTCCACCAGAAGATCGTTCGCTTCAACCGAAGCGCCAGCGGTCACATGGACAGCTTTAACGACGCCAGCACGGTCTGCGCTCAAGGCGGTCTCCATCTTCATTGCCTCAATGGAAAGGAGACTGTCTCCAACCGTCACTTTCTGGCCAACCATAACAGATATCGAGGCTATTACCCCCGGCATCGGCGCTCCGATCTGGCCAGCGACTGATTGATCAGCTTTGGGACGAGCAGTCTTCGTCGACTTCTGCGCTCTGTCAGGAACCGTTGTTGAACGAGGCTGACCATTGATCTCGAAATAGACTTTTACATCCCCATCGTCGTTAGGCTCGCCCTTGGTCAGATAGCGAATTTCCAGCGTCTTGCCGGGCGCAAGCTCGACGGATGAATCATTACCTTCCTTCATTCCGTAGAAGAACACCGATGTCGGCAGTGCATGCACCGGGCCGTATTGGCGGCGGCGTCCCATGTAATCGAGGAATACCTTGGGATACATGAGATACGCAGCCAAATCCTCGTCAGAAACTTCGAATCCGTCCAGTTCAGTGACCAGCTTTGCGCGGACCGCTTCCAGGTCGACCGAGGGCAGGTGTTTGCCGGGGCGGTCTGTGGACGGGAGCTTTCCTTTCAAAACCTTTTTGGCAATGTCCGAGGGCCAGCCTCCTGGTGGTTGGCCGAGATTGCCTGAGAGCATATCGACCACGGAGTCAGGAAAAGCGACGTCACGCGCCGGATCGACGACGGCTTCCTTCGAGATGTTTTGCGCGACCATCATCAACGCCATATCGCCGACGACCTTCGACGAAGGCGTCACTTTTACGATATCGCCGAATATCTGGTTCGCATCAGCGTACGCGTGAGCCACCTCGTGCCAACGCTCTTCGAGGCCGAGGCTTCTTGCCTGGGCCTGCAGATTCGTGAACTGGCCGCCTGGCATTTCGTGAAGGTAGACCTCGGAGGCAGGTGCCTCCAAGCCACTTTCAAATGCTGCATATTGGTGGCGGACACGTTCCCAGTAATTGGAGATCGATCTGATGGTTTCCGGCTCAAGGCCCGTATCCCTGTCGGAACGAGCTAAAGCCTCGACAATCGAACCCATGCAGGGCTGCGAGGTGCCTCCGGAAAATGCATCCATGGCAGCGTCAACAGCGTCTACACCTGCATCAGCCGCAGCCAGGATAGATGCTGCTGCAATCCCGCTGGTGTCGTGGGTGTGGAAGTGAATTGGGAGACCTGTTTCTTCCTTCAGAGCTTTCACCAGGACACGGGCAGCTGCTGGCTTCAGCAGTCCGGCCATATCCTTCAGGCCAAGAATATGGGCACCGGCAGCTTCAAGCTCCTTCGCCATGTTTACGTAGTACCGTAGGTCGTACTTGGCACGCTGAGGATTGAGAATATCGCCGGTGTAGCAAATGGTGCCTTCACAGATTTTTCCGGTCTCAATTACAGCGTCCATAGCGACACGCATGTTCTCGACCCAGTTCAGGCTGTCAAACACACGGAATACGTCCACACCCGACTTGGCGGCTCTATCTACGAAGAACCGCACCACATTGTCGGGATAGTTGGTGTAGCCAACGCCATTCGAGGCGCGCAGCAACATCTGTGTCAGGACGTTGGGCAGTCGCTCGCGGATCGCATGAAGGCGCTGCCATGGGCACTCTTGAAGGAAGCGGTACGCCACGTCGAATGTTGCGCCACCCCAGCATTCAACCGAGAAGAGGTCGCCCAGACCCGCCGCGTAGGCTGGCGCGATCTTGACCATGTCATCTGTGCGCATTCTGGTCGCAAGCAACGATTGGTGACCGTCTCGCATTGTCGTGTCGGTGATCAGCAGCTTGCTCTGCGATTTCATCCATTCGGCGACCGCAGATGCTCCGCGCTCTTCAAGAAGTTGGCGCGTGCCGGGCTTCCAATCCGGCTTTAACACCGGAACACGTGGTGGCTTGGCTTCTGCGGGCGGTTTGGCGCGTCCGGCAGTTTCGGGATGCCCGTTCACGGTAATATCGGCAATATACCGGAGGAGCTTAGTGCCACGGTCCGCGCGCTTACTGAATGAAAACAAGTCGGGCGTCGTATCAATGAACTTGGTCGTGTAGCTCATGTCCTGGAAGGTCGGATGCTTGAGCAAGTTCACGACAAACTCGATATTCGTATTCACCCCTCTGATGCGAAACTCACGGAGCGCTCGGTCCATTCGGCGGATAGCCTGATCCGGTGTCTGTGCGAGAGCGGTGACCTTAACCAGGAGGGAGTCGTAGTGACGGGTTACGACACTTCCCACATATGCGGTACCGCCATCCAATCGAATGCCCATGCCGGTGGCGGTTCTATAAGCAGCGATACGACCGTAATCAGGAATAAAGTTGTTTTGAGGGTCTTCGGTGGTAACTCGACATTGAACGGCGTGTCCGCTCAGTTTGACTGCTTCCTGGTTGTCTGCGCCCGTTGCCTCCGCCAAGGTCGCACCTTCTGCGATCCTAATCTGGGCTTGAACTATGTCGATGCCTGTCACTTGCTCGGTAACGGTGTGCTCAACCTGAACCCGAGGATTGACCTCGATGAAGTAGAACTCTTGAGAGTCCATATCCATCAAGAACTCTACGGTCCCCGCGTTCTGATAACCGACGGAGTTTCCGATTTTCAACGCAAGAGCACATACCTCTTCCCGTTGTGCCGCAGTAAGGTATGGAGCCGGGGCACGTTCCACGACCTTCTGATTTCGCCTTTGAACGGTACAGTCACGTTCATAAAGGTGGAAGAGACCGCCATGCTTGTCCCCGAGAAGCTGAACTTCAACGTGACGTGCTCTCAGGATCATCTTTTCGAGATAGCCTTCGCCATTCCCGAATGCCGCCTCGGCTTCGCGGCGACCTTCCCGGACTTTTGCCTCCAGTTCCTCTTCCGCCAGGATCGGCCGCATACCACGACCGCCTCCTCCCCAACTTGCCTTCAGCATCAGGGGGTAGCCGACAGCAGATGCCTGTTTCCGTATGGCGTCAAAATCGTTGTCCAGAACGTCGGTAGCCGGAATTACCGGTACTCCAGCGGATTGAGCGACTCTTCTGGCCGACGCTTTGTCGCCCAATGCACGCATGGTCTCCGCTAGAGGTCCGATGAAAGCGATGCCTGCCTCAACACAGGCTTCGACGAAATCCGGATTTTCAGAAAGAAGCCCATAACCTGGGTGAATTGCATCCGCCCCCGACTGTCTTGCAACACGGATGATCTCCGGGATGCTCAGGTAAGCTCCAACCGGTGAGAGACCTTCGCCAATGCAGTACGCCTCATCGGCCTTAAACCGGTGGAGGCTGAGCTTGTCTTCTTGCGCGTATACCGCAACAGTCTTTTTCCCCAGCTCGTTGGCTGCGCGCATGACTCGAATTGCGATTTCGCCACGATTGGCGATCAGGATTTTCTTGAACATGGGACCCTCGGGGGAAAAGGGACGTCCGGGTGGAGACCGGACGTCCTTGAGAAGGGGTTTGAACCCCATAAACCGTCGGGGGAAGAGACGACGGCTATTCGATCAGTTCGCCACGCTTATCCATTGGCGTGACGATGAGGATTGTTGGATGGTCTCAACTAAATGCTGAATGCGCAAACCGGCGGCAAAGCCAAACGGCTCTTCAATTTCACCGGCAATCGCCTGGATGTATCCGGCAATCTCGATGGCTTTCAGATCGTTGAAACCAAGCTGATGACCGGGGGCAACACAGAACCGCCCATAGGGTTCGTGATCCGGCGACGCTTCGATCTTCCGGAAACCACGGCGACCGACGGGATCGTCATTGGTATAGAAGTGAAGCTCGTTGAAGCGCTCCTGGCTGAAATGCAGCGAGCCCTTCGTGCCGTAGACCTCGAAATCGTGCTGCATCTTCCTGCCTGTGGCAATCCAGTTGCCCTCAATCGAGCCTTGTGCACCATTGGCAAACCGCAGGAAGGCACGACCGACATCGTCAACCTCAACGCGCCGCGTGCCACCTTTTCCGTCCGGTCGCTCGCCAATCATGGTGATGCAATCTCCCATGACATCGGTAATCGGTCCGAGAAGAAACTCGGCGGTGGCAAGGGCATGCGAACCGATGTCTGCCAGAGCGCCGCCGCCCTCAGGAGCGTGTCTGAACGTGAATGCACCCGACGCGTCGACCATGTAGTCTTCAGCGTGAAGGCCACGATAGCCCCGGACCTGGCCCAGCTCACCGTCGGCGATCATCTTCCTTGCCAATCGGATCATCGGGTTGCAGAGATAGTTGAAGCCCACCTGGGTCTTGACGCCTTTTGCTGCGGCAGCTTCTGACATTTCACGGGCGTCGGATGCCAACGGTGCCAAGGGCTTTTCACAATAGACGTGCTTCCTTGCCGCAATGGCGGCCAAAGCCATTTCCTTGTGAAGTGCATTCGGAGCAGTGATGTCGACGACATCGATATCTGGATTGGAAATCAGGCTGCGCCAGTCTGTGGTTGAGTTGGCAAACCCGAATTCGTTGGCAGCTTTATTGGCGGCCTCATCTGTAACGTCGGCAACCGTGTGCAGCTCAATGTCGAACGGCAGATCGAAAACCTTCTGCGCGGACGCGAACCCGAAGACATGGGCTTTGCCCATGAATCCAGTTCCAATGAGTCCGACACGGAGAACGGGTTTGTTACGCATAGGCAAATTCCGGATTTACAACGAGGGTAGGATCGACGCTGCCGTTCAAATAATTCACGGCGTTTTGGATGGACGCGATTGCCATTCGCTCTCCGCATTCTGCGGTAAGACCGGCAATGTGGGGGGACAGAACCGCGTTCGGATGGCTGAGAAGTGGAGCGTCGATGGCAGGCGGTTCTTCGTCAAAGACGTCCAAGCCGACGGCTCCGACGTGACCACTAAGCAACGCATCATGGAGTGCCTGCTCGCAGATCACTCCGCCGCGAGCCGTGTTGGAAATCACGACACCGCGTTTCATCATAGCGATCTCGGCAGCGCCGATGGCCGGTGTGGATGCCTTCGGAATGTGAACCGAAACATAGTCTGCCCAAGGCAGGCCTTCCTCCAGTGATGTTGGAGTTACAGGGCCCTCTGGCCAGCCCGTCTTCAGAAGGTATGGATCGTAAGCACGGATGTTCATCTCGAAACCCGAGGCCATCCTGGCCAGATGTCGTCCAATTCGCCCGTAACCTAGGATAAGAAGGTTCTTGCCGGAAATTTCCTGCTGTTCGAGCTTGTTGCGCCAGCCCCATTGAGCGGGATCACGAACTGCCCGATCTGCCAGAATGGCTCGCTTGGCTCCGGCGAGAAGTTGCATCATCGCGTGTTCTGCGACTGAGACTGAATTCACGTCACCAACAATCGTGAGCGCGATATTGCGCCGATTAAGCTCAGCAAGGTCGACCGAATCGTAACCGACCCCATGCCGCGACACGACTTTAAGCTGCTTAGCTCTAGCTATTGTCGCCGCCGACAGTGGCTGCGTGCGAATGACGAGCGCGTCTGCATAATCAATGAACGGTGCGTAGGACGACTCGGACACCTCTTCAATGTACTTGACGTTGAAGCCGCTGGCGGGCAACGCCTTCAACATGGCCTCACCAGAAGGGTGAAGTTTACCTGCGATGAGAAGTTTGTGCATCAGTAGCCTCCCGCTTTGGGGGCTTCGGTTGTGGCTTTCTGTGTAAGCTTTCGCCATGTGCCGACAGACTCAGCGGCCGCCGCCGCGATAAGGCGAGAATCGCCTGACACGGTTGTCATGTCGAAACCCCACTCGATGGCGCGTGCGGCATACTCCGCTGTTCCGCAATGAAGAGCGGCCTTGATACCGTTGCGGTGGCAAGTGTCCTTGATGCGCTTGATAGCTTCGATGACCTCCGGTTCTTCGCGGTCGAAAGCGGGCATCAATTTGCCCTTCGACAGAGAGAAGCTGAGGTCAGCGGGGCCAACATAGATGCCATTGAGGCCCGGAGTGGAAGCGATCTCCTCAAGGTTCTCCATGGCTTCTGCTGTTTCGATCATTGCAAAAGCCAATATCTCATCATTCGCTTCGGCGGGGTAATTGGCACCTGCCGCATAAACAGCGCGAGTCGGTCCGAAGCTGCGTTCTCCAAGCGGAGGATATCGCATGTACCGAACGAACTGCTCGGCCTGAGCGCGGGTGTTGATCATCGGGCAGATGATCCCATATGCCCCGGCGTCGAGGACCTTGGAAATCCAGGAAGGATCGAGCCAGGGAACACGTGCCATCAGGACTTTGTCCGAGGCACGCATTGCCTGGAACATCGCCAACACATCCTTATAATCGACAGCCCCGTGCTGGATGTCGATGGAGATTGCATCGTAGTCCTGCGCTGCCATGATTTCTGCCACAAATGGGCTGGCGATTGAGAGCCATCCATGCAGGACTGGGCGGCCTTCCGACCATATCTGCTTCAGCTTGTTCTTCTTCATTGTGTCACCTCAGAAAACGAGCTGTGCGAGCTTGGTATCGAGGTAATCGTCGATGCCTTCGATGCCACCTTCTCGACCCATGCCGGAGTGGTTCGTGCCGCCGAAGGGAGCTTCGGAAGCTGCAAGTGCAAAGGAATTGATGCCGACCATCCCAGACTTCAAAGTCGCAACCGTGCGACGTGCGCGATCAGGCGAGCGAGTGAAGGCGTATGCCGACAAGCCCATATCGGATGCATTGGCTCGGGCGAGAACTTCCTCTTCTGATCTGAAGCTGGTGATCGCGGCGATAGGACCGAAATTCTCTTCGGCAAAGACCTTCATGTCGTCGGTGACGCCAGTCAGCACGGTCGGTTCGAAGAAATACCCGTGGTTCAGCTGCTGTGGCCGCTTGCCTCCGTGGGCAACGGTTGCGCCCGCACGCACGGCATCAGCAACAATGCCCTCGATCTCCTTAAGCCGCGCGGCATTGATAAGTGGACCCATGCCGGTGTCCGACTCAAGGCCGTCCCCGAGTTTGATCTTGGACGCCCGCTCGACAAAGCCCTCGACGAACTGATCGTGAAGGCTGTCGTGAACGAAAATACGATCTGGGGTAACGCACACCTGGCCGCAATTTGCGAACTTGGTCGGTACCGTAAGGTCGAGAGCGTTCTTTAGATCGGCATCGTCGTAGATGATGAGAGGGGCGTTGCCACCCAACTCCATCGATACCTTCTTCACGGTAGCGGCAGCATCCCGGATCATCTGCTGACCAACACGTGTCGATCCCGTCAATGACACCTTGCGAACGCGGGTATCCGCCATAATGGGTGAATAGGTGTTCTCGGTGCTGCCGACGACGAGATTGACCGCGCCGTCCGGAAGTCCTGCGGCTCGCAAGCAATCGACCATGACCATCGCAACGCCAGGGGTTTGTGATGACGGACGAAGAACTACCGAGCAGCCCGCAGCCAATGCCGGTGCGAGTTTCCGAGCAGGCAAAGCTGCGGGGAAATTCCAAGCCGTAAATGCGCCCACTATCCCGACGGCTTCGCGCGTAACCTCGAAACGACCACCCGGTACGCGGCTATCGACAATGCGGCCGTAAATCCGGCGAGCTTCTTCCGCAAACCAGCGAAACTGATCGCATGCGAGGGTCCATTCACGCCCCGCTTGAGCAAGCGGCTTGCCCGTTTCAGTCGAGATCATTTGAGCAGCGTCTTCAGCGCGACGAAGCATTTCATCGGCGGCACGATGAAGGGCGTCGGCCCGACCGAAACCACCCAACTCCCGCAACTTTGGGAGGGCGTTCGCTGCTGCATCAATGGCCGAGCGGGTCTCTGCGGCGGTGGCGAGGGGAACGGTTCCCAAGGCCTTTTCGGTGACCGGAGAGACAACCTCTCCCGTTACGGTACCGGGAACCCAGCTACCGTTTATAAAAAGTCCAAATTTCGCGTACATGGCTTACCTGATTTCGTTCGTGTTGATCGAGCGGCCTTCGGCAACGGAGCGGATTGCGGCCTCGGCAAGAATGAGTGCTTGGCGGCCATCCTCGAAGCCGACTGAAGGGGGTGTGCCAGTTTCGACTGCATCGACGAATGCACTGATTTCGGCCGCGAAAGCGTCGGCGTACCGGTCAATGAAGAAATTGAGCAACGGTGCAGCCTGGTCAGTGGACGTTTCTGAATAGAGGCGGAGGTGATTGATGGGACGGTTCTCGGAGATGGCCATTCCAGCACTTCCGAGTGCCTCAACTCGCTGGTCGTACCCGTAGACCGCGCGACGAGAGTTGTTGATGATGCACTGCTTTCCGGACGCGGTCTTCAGGATCACCGATACCGTGTCGTAGTCATCGCATTTGTTCATGAGGTCTGCATCGACCAAGCGCGATCCCGTCGCGGTAACCTCAACAACTTCCTCGCCAAGAATGAAGCGCGCCATATCGAAATCGTGGATCGTCATGTCCCGGAAGATACCGCCGGAAACTTCGATATAGGCAGCAGGAGCCATGCCGGGATCGCGTGACGTTATCACGACCTGATGCAGGTCTCCGATTTTACCAGCCTCGATGGCCTTGCGCACTGCACTGTGACCACTGTCGAAGCGACGGACAAAACCGAGCATGATCGGAACCTTGGTGCCGCTAATCTTCGCGGCGCATGCATTTACGCGCTCCAGTGACAGATCGATTGGCTTTTCGCAAAGTACCGGCTTTCCGGCTGCAACCGCCTTTTCCAGGAGGTCGGCATGCGTTGGCGTCGACGTGGCGATCAAGACGGCATCAACGTCGGATGAAGAGAAAACGTCTTCTACCGAACCAAACTGTTTGACACCCAGTTTCTGCGATACATCTTTTGCTGATGGTTCATGCACATCGAACACTCCTGCGAGCGTTGCACGGGGATGTGCAGCAATGTTTTCAGCGTGCATACGGCCAATGCGGCCCACACCGAGAACGGCGATTTTTGGCATCAGAAATTCCTCCCGAGATATTTTCGCAATAATCATTGCAAAGTGTTCCATTTGTCAATATGTATTCCAACACAAACCGAAATTCCCATCCGCAGGAGGAGGCGAGATGTCCGCTAAGACCCTACGCTTGACCATGGCTCAGGCGCTCGTACGCTATTTGTGCAACCAGTTTACTGACGTCGAAGGGGAGCGAATCCCGCTCTTCGCAGGCGTCTTCGCCATCTTCGGCCACGGCAATGTGACCTGCCTATCTGAGGCTTTGGAGACTGTTCAGGACCAGCTGCCGACTTGGCGCGGCCAGAATGAGCAGTCCATGGCTCTGGCTGCAATCGGCTTCGCAAAGGCGAAGCGCCGTCGCCAGCTGATGGTCGCGGCAACCTCGATTGGGCCCGGTGCTCTGAACATGGTCACAGCGGCGGGTGTGGCAATGGCAAATCGCCTGCCGGTATTGCTGATCGCGGGTGATACCTTCGCGTCCCGTCTACCTGACCCGGTACTGCAGCAGGTCGAACACTTTGGCGACCCAACGATCACGGCGAACGACGCGTTCAAGTCCGTGGTTCGTTACTGGGACCGTATCGTTCTTCCCGAGCAATTGCTCCAGTCGCTTCCCCAGGCTGTCGCGACGATGCTTGACCCAGCTGATTGCGGCCCTGCATTCATCGGGCTCGCACAGGATTCCCAAGAGATCGCTTTCGATTACCCCGAAGTATTTTTCGAGCCCAAGGTCTGGAAAATCCCACGCCCTCGTCCTGACCGCGACGCTATTGCTGAAGCCGCAAAGGTTCTATCGGAAGCGAAGCGCCCGCTGATTATCTCAGGGGGTGGGGTGCGTTATTCTCTCGCGGAAGAAAAGCTCGCTGAATTCGCCGCTAAGCGCGGCATTCCGGTTGTTGAAACGATTGCCGGTAAAGGCGCTCTCACACATGAGCATCCGGTTCACGCTGGCCCTATCGGCATTGTCGGTTCCACTTCCGCGAATGCATTGGCGAAGGACGCCGACGTTATCCTCGCCATCGGAACGCGACTACAGGATTTTACGACCGGCTCTTGGACGGCTTTCGCCCAGGATGCGCAGTTCATCTCCATCAATGCCGCACGATTTGATGCCATCAAGCATCGCGCTCTTTCAGTGGTTGGCGACGCGCTTGAGTCAATCATCGAGCTTAACGCGGCGCTAGGTTCATACAAGGCGGAAGCTGGTCTGATGTCGCGTGCGAAATCTCTGTTCGCAGAATGGAACAAGCTCCTCGACGAACATCAGATGCCGACGAACGCACCTGTGCCTTCCTATGCCCAGGTCGTTGGTATCTTGAACAAGGTCGCACGTCCTGAAGATACGCTCATTGCCGCAGCTGGCGGTACCCCTGGTGAAGTGACAAAGGGTTGGCGCGTCAAGAATCCCAATACCTTTGACTGCGAATTCGGCTTCTCCTGCATGGGGTACGAGATCGCAGCTGGTTGGGGGTGCTCCATGGCACAGGAGGGGCCCGGCTCCGCAGGTGGCACGCCCATCGTCATGCTGGGTGATGGCACCTATATGATGATGAACTCTGACATCTATTCGGCAGCACTCACTGGCCACAGAATGATCGTCGTGGTCTGCGATAATGGCGGATATGCAGTCATCAACCGCCTTCAGCAGGCAAAGGGCGTCCCAGGTTTCAACAATCTTCTTGCGGACTGCAGAATTCAGAACCGTGAGAATCCGTTGCATGTCGATTTCGTCAAGCATGCGGAGGCGATGGGTGCCCACGCTCGGAAGGTCGAAAGCCTGGCTGATCTCGAAGATGCCATGAAATGGGCGCAGGGCAACGACGGCGTAACCCTTATCTCCATCGTTTCGGACGCATGGAAGTGGGTGCCAGGTGACGCTGACTGGGATGTCGGCGTCCCGACAATCTCCACATTTGAGAGTGTTCGGGCGGCTCGTGCTTCCCAGGAAAAAATCCGTGAAGCGCAGCGAGTAGGTATTTGAGATGAAGGCGAGACTTGGGATTGCCCCCATCGCTTGGTGGAACGACGATCTGGCTGAATTGTCTGATGATGTCAGCTTGGAAGAATGCCTGAGGCAGGCGTCCGAGGCTGGCTTCACAGGAATGGAAACAGGCCGCCGCTTTCCTATGGATATGACGGAGCTTGGACCAATCCTTGCCCGATATGGCATTTCGGTATCGGGAGGCTGGTTCTCCGGCCTCCTGCTTGATGGCGATATCGAGGTCGAGAAGGATCGCATCGCTCAGCAGATGGAATTCTTCATCGCCGCGCAGGCTCCATGCATCGTTTATGGCGAAACTGCTCGTTCCATTCAGGGTGTTAGAACTGCGCCGCTTGCCACCAAACCAAAGCTATCTGAGGCTGAGATGGCATCATATGGCCGCAACGTGTCTGATTTCGCTGATTGGTGCGCTAAACAGGGAATGCCGATCTCGTATCACCACCACATGGCGGCAGCCGTGGAAACCGAGAGCGAGCTGGACCTGCTGATGAAGCATTCATCGGTTCCGTTGCTGTTTGATGCAGGCCACATGGCGTTCGCTGGTGGAGACGTCTTGCGCGTGGTTGAAAACCATCATTCGCGCATCACGCATGTACATACGAAGGACATTCGCCGCGACGTCGTTGATGGCCTTGACCGTACGACAGAGAGCTTCCTGGATGCCGTTATCAAAGGAGCCTTCACCGTTCCCGGAGACGGCAGTCTCGACTTCGAGGAAATCGTCAAAGCCTTGGCTGCAAAGGGATACGAGGGTTGGTTTGTCGTCGAGGCCGAGCAGGACCCCGTCGAAAATCCACCTTTGGAAATGGCCCGCAAGGGACACAAAGAGCTTCTGCGTGTGATGGACGCCGCAGGTTATGAGGTCATGAGATGAGCAAGATTGAAGGAAAGATCGCGGTTGTCACGGGCGGCACCCAAGGTCTAGGCGCGGCCATCGCCGAGCTTTTTGCCGAAGCTGGCGCAGCTGGCGTTGCCATCGTAGGCCGGGGAGTCGAAAAGGGTCAGGCCGTCGCAAAGCGCATCACAGAAAAAACCGGTGTACCTGTCGAGCTGATCGCCGCCGACCTCGGCGAGATCAAAGATGTTCAAGCAATCATTCCTGCTGCCGACAAACGGTTTGGCCGAGTTGATGTTCTCGTCAATGCAGCCGGGCTCACGGATCGCGGAAACATGCTCAACACGACGCCGGAGCTATTCGACCGGATGTTCGCCGTCAACACCCGGGCACCGTTCTTTCTGATCCAGGATGCTGCGAAGGTAATGATCCGCGAAGGCCTCGAAGGCAGAGTAGTCAACATCGGTTCGATGTCAGGTCTCGCGGGTCAGCCGTTTCTGGCACCTTACTCCGCATCCAAGGGTGCGCTTGCAACGGTGACGCGTCACGCTGGCTTTTCGCTCATGCGCCACCGCATTCACGTAAATCAGCTCGATATCGGTTGGATGAATTCTGATCACGAGCGCAAACTCGTCCTATCCGAGACGGGTGATCCTGATTTCATTGACCGCGCAGCTGCGGCGAAGCCATTTGGTCGAATTCTTGATCCGAAAGAAGTCGCGCGAGCGGTACTTTGGATGGCGTCCGACGACAGCGGCATGATGACGGGCGCTGTTATCCCATTCGATCAATCCGTCTATGGGGGGTACGATGACGCCCCCGTTCCAGCAAACAAGTTAGAGGCTTAAAATGCGCACTATCAAGGGACCAGGCGTATTCCTGGCGCAGTTCGCAGCTGATGATGCGCCCTACAATTCTCTTCCATCGCTTGCTCGGTGGGCGAAAGGCAAAGGCTTCAAGGGTGTCCAGATACCGACCTGGGACACGCGCCTTATCGATATGAAACAGGCTGCCGAAAGCCAGACCTATTGCGATGATTTGAAAGGGATGCTGGCCGAATATGGGCTGGAGATCACTGAACTGGCATCGCATATCACGGGTCAGTTGGTAGCAGTCCATCCCGCCCACGACCGGATTATGGATAGTTTTGCTCCGGAGCATGTTCGCGGTAATCCGTCAGCGCGTCGCGCTTGGGCGGAAGAGCAGCTTCGCTTCGCAGCGCGTGCATCGAAACGATTTGGCATCGACCGTCATGTGACGTTTCCGGGCGCTTTGCTTTGGCCGTATCTCTATCCGTACCCGCAGTGGCCTGGAGGTCTCGTCGAGGAAGGTTTTGACGAACTGGCGCGCCGTTGGACGCCGATTCTCAACGACTTCGATGAGCACGGTGTAGACGTTTGCTACGAAATCCATCCGAGCGAAGACCTTCACGATGGCCACAGCTGGGAAATGTTCCTGGATAAGGTCAAGGAGCATCCGCGCGCAAACCTGATGTACGACCCTTCGCACTTGGTTCTCCAGGGGATGGACTACCTGGCCTTCATCGATCACTACCACGAGCGGATCAAAACCTTCCATGTGAAGGACGCCGAGTTCCGCCCCGATGGCAAGTCTGGCTCTTATGGCGGGTACCAGCCGTGGTCAAAACGTGCAGGTCGGTTCCGGAGCCCGGGAGATGGCCAGGTCGATTTCGGTGCAATCTTCACCAAACTGACGACCTATGGCTTTGACGGCTGGGCGGTACTCGAATGGGAATGCTTCGTGAAGAATCCCGAGGACGGGGCGGCAGAAGGCGCACGCTTCATCGAAGACCACATCATCCGTGTATCGGATCGGGCTTTTGACGACTTTGTAAAATCAGGCGCAAATCGAAGCGCCAACCGGGCAATGCTCGGGCTGGAGGACTAATGAGCAAGAAACCACTTCGCCTTGGCATGGTCGGTGGCGGCCAGGGCGCTTACATCGGCAACATTCATCGGCTGGCATCGCGCCTGGATGGTAACTGGCTATTGGTCGCCGGTGCTTTCGATGTCGATCCCGACAAAGGCCGCGAGTTTGCCATCAATGAAGGGCTCGATCCCGCCCGCAGCTATGGCACGTATCAAGACCTGATTGCTGGTGAAAGCGCGCGTGAAGATCGCGTTGATGCGGTTGCGATCTGCACGCCGAACTTCACCCATTATCCAATTGCCAAGGCGCTGATCGAAGCTGGCTTCGATGTGATCTGCGAAAAGCCGCTGACGGCAACTCTTGAAGATGCTCTCGCTTTAGAGAAGCTATCTAAGGAATCTGATCGGTTTGTCGGCGTGACCTACACTTACTCAGGTTACCCGATGATTCACGAAGCACGGGTACGCGTGGCTGCTGGGGAGATCGGCGACATCCGGACAGTTCAGGTAGAATATCCCCTAGAATGGATGGCAACAGCCATCGAGCAGAAGGGCAACGCACAAGCAGCGTGGCGAACCGATCCCAAAAAGAATGGACGCGGCGGTTCAATCGGCGACATTGGTACGCACGCATATCACCTTGCAGGGTTCGTTACCGGCCTTAAGCTTGAAAAGCTAACGGCCGACTTGGCGACCTTCGTGGCTGGCCGCGCCCTCGACGACAACGCTCACGTAATGATGCGATATGAGGGTGGCGCGCGCGGGCTCCTCTGGTCGTCCCAGGTCGCGCTCGGCAACTCCAATGGTGTCAGGCTCCGCGTATTCGGGTCGACGGGTTCGTTTCAGTGGTTCCAGGAACAGCCCAATGAATTGATCTACACACCCCTGGATGGTCGAGTGCAGACGATCAAGCGTGGGGCTGATGATCTTTCGGAAGATGCGAAGGTTCGTACTCGCACGCCTCCAGGCCATCCTGAAGGATACCTGGAAGCCTTCGCTAATCTCTATTGTGGCTTCGCTGAGGCGATCCGGGCACGTCGTGAAGGGCGTGATCCCTCCGCCATCGGCCGCAATATTCCATTGACGTATGATGGCCTGAAAGGCGTCGCCTTCGTGGAAGCTGTCGTTGACAGTTCTGAGAGTGTCGAGCCCCGGTGGATTACCCCGGTAGCGGTCTGACTGACGAAAGAAAGGTTGCTGGTGCCCTGCGCGGGGTCACAGCAACCGCTTTTATCGGATTGACCGGCTTTCATCGCGGCTGCGACGTAAGACCCGTTACCGGCCTGCCACGCATCGCTGTCGGGAAGCCATAAAACAGCGAGATTTTTCTAGCGCCGATACGGATGAGATCGGTTGCACCGCGCTCTAAAAAGGTTTTGCCTGTCGACCGATAATAACCCATTGAAACTTCTTCATAAATCAGTGATTGCTGTCCGGAGAGAGGACAAGCCGTAACTTTATATGGCATTTTTTGTTAACCACGTTCGCGCATTGTCAGCACAAACAATACTGCTGGGTGTGTGACACGTGATGGATGGTGATGGAGAGAAAATAAGCAAAATTGAGGAGTTGATCGAAGCGGGCATTCGGTCTGGCGGGTCAGAACTCGCAAACTATCAGCTCTTCATTATCGGTCTTTGCGACGCTCTCGGCGTACCACGGCCCGATATGGCCCAGGAGCGCACCGAACTGAACGATTACGTGTTCGAGCGACGTGTCGACTTTAAGCATCTGGATGGCACCCGGACTGCTGGTCGCATCGATTGCTACAAGCGCGGATGCTTCATCTTAGAAGCGAAGCAGTCCCGAAAAAGAGTGTTGTTACACGCATCTGCTGGGAGGACGCAGGCAACATCATCTTTTCAGTCCAAGCGAGATATCCATGCCGCCCATAGAGTGCGAGGATGGGATCAGGTCATGCTCGCCGCTCGTAAGCAAGCCGAGGATTATGCCAGGGCTTTGCCCGTCGACCATGGATATCCACCGTTCCTCATTGTCGCAGATGTAGGGAATGTGATCGAGGTGTTCGCAGACTTTTCGGGCCAGGGCAAGAATTACGCCCACTTTCCTGATCGCCAATCATTTAGAATTCGAATGGATGACCTTCGTGATCCAGATATACAGCAGCGTCTCCGCTCAATTTGGACGAATCCAACCGCTCTTGATCCGACACGTCTATCGGCAGAGGTGACCCGAGACATCGCGGAGCGACTAGCACGAATCGCGAAGCGGCTTGAAGTCCGACATGACCCGAAAGACGTCGCCGAGTTCCTGATGCGATGTCTATTCACCATGTTCGCCGAGGACGTAAATCTTATCCCGGAAAAAGGCTTTTACACGCTTCTTGGTCAGATGAGGGAAACACCGGAAAATTTCGTCGCCGCGCTGGAAACGCTTTGGGCTGTGATGGATGCAGGTGGATACGCCCCTCATTTGAACGCTACCCTCAAAAAGTTCAACGGCTATCTCTTTAAGAAGCAGGCTGCTCTTCCGTTGGAGCAGGAAGACATCCATGAGCTTTGGGTCGCTGCCGGGAAAAACTGGTCCAATGTCGAACCGGCCATTTTCGGCACGCTCCTTGAACGTGCTCTCAATCCTCGTGAGCGTTCTAAACTTGGGGCGCATTATACGCCTCGCGTGTATGTCGAGAGGCTGGTGGTGCCGACAATCATCGAGCCGCTGCGTGCCGACTGGGACTTGATTAAGGGCCAGGTGAAGGAATTCCGCGACAAGGGAAACGGTGCTGGAGCAATCGCGGTTGTAAAAGGCTTTCATCATAAGCTATGCACCACGCGGGTCCTCGATCCAGCGTGCGGTACTGGAAATTTTCTTTACGTCAGTTTGGAACTGATGAAGCGCCTTGAGGGCGAAGTGTTCGAGGCGCTTGATGATCTGGGTGATGATCAACGTCGCTTAGCAATGGACGGAGAAACGGTAAGTCCGCGACAGTTCTACGGTCTGGAATTAAACCCACGCGCGGTCCCGATTGCTGACCTTGTTCTTTGGATCGGCTATCTGAAGTGGCAGCTCAAGACGGCCGGTTTATCGTCCATTACTGAACCCGTTCTTCACGCCTATGGAACAATTCGACGCAACGACGCGATCCTCTCATACGATATGGAAAAGGCGGTCCTCGACGGGTCTGGGAAAGCGCTGTCACGTTGGGATGGGGTGACGACTAAACTCCATCCTATCACCGGTGAACCCGTTCCAGACCTCGATGCTCAAGTTCCGATATCGACCTACGTCAATCCACAGGCAGCTTCATGGCCGGAAGTTGAATTTATAGTCGGGAACCCTCCATTTATCTCGGGCAGAGAACTTCGTTCAGAGCTTGGTGACGGCTATGTGGATGCTTTGGGCCGTGCATATCCACGAGTCCCGAAGAATGTCGACTTCGTCATGTACTTTTGGCATCAGGCTCTGAAAAGTGGTTCTCGTTCAATCGGTTTCGTGTCTACTTCTCGATTAAGGCTGCAACAGAACAATAAGGTGTTCGCAAAGGCCTTGGAAGACGGTGGTCAGCACCTGTATTTCGCCGTGCCCGACCACAGATGGCCCGATGACACAGGCTCTGCCTCTGTTCGGATATGCATGGCCTCTGCAGGACGCGATGAAAATACTCCACGTCGTGTTGTCTGGACGCCAGATGCTGATCAAACAGCCTCCGTCCGTTATGAGGAAGATCAATACAGCAGTTTGCTACGAACCGAGCGAGTTCGCTTCATCCCGCCAAACTTAAACCCGGCCATCAGCCAAGAGCAGCCCCAATCGCTCCTCGCAAACGCTGGGCTCGGAAGCGCAGGAGTGAAGCCGTATGCCAGAGGATTTATAGTCGGAGACAGTTCCCGTCTTGACCACCCGACCAGGCCGTTTGCTAACGGTGCAACGATAGGCCAAGGGCGTGAGTTTATGCGTATCCTCGATGTCAATCATCTGAGCTTGGATGATCTGCGCTCGGGATATCCGGTGACGTACCAATATTTGCTTGAGACGGTCTATCCTCACAGAGCGGAGGAGCGAAATCCGCGCCTGAGGAGCGAGTGGTGGCGTTACGAGGCAAACCGAAATGATCTTCGCGAAGCGCTGACCGGTAGCGAAGTTTACTTTGCCACCTTGGAAAATTCGCCTCGCAGATACTTCTCGGCGTTGGATGAGGAAGTTCTGCCTGATCAGAAGCTCAGGGTGGTCGCGTCAAACGACTTTGCCCTCTTCGCGATCCTCAACTCCCGTTTGCATGAATTGTTTTCCGTGAAGATGGGGGGACGGACAGGAAAGGCTAATACGCCGGTCTACAACAGTAGGTGCTTCGATGAATTCCCATTCCCCCTGGCGATTAGCGCCAGGGCGTCATCTACTGATCCCAGGTACGGACTGCAAGAGCGGCTGAGAGAGCTGGGAAAAAGGCTCGACACGTTCAGGAAAGCGCGACTTCAGCAACACAGCTTCCTTTCGATGACCGGTCTATACAACGCCCTTGAGCGGCTACGCGAAGCTCAGGGTGGCTTCAAATCAGCTCCATTCTCCGAGATGGAGACAGACATCCATCAGGCGGGACTAATTTCCGTACTAAGTGAAATTCATGACGATATGGACAGAGCAACGTTCACCGCCTACGGCTGGGAGGACCTCATTCCTGATGTCATCGGCAAGCCAGGCGCTACCGCCGCGATGCACGCGAAAAACCCGACGCTTTTAAAAGCTGAGGAAGAAATGCTTCGCCGACTTATTCGGTTAAATCATGAAAGGGCTGAGGGGGAGAAGCGAGGCGTGGTTCACTGGACCCGCGCAGAGTATCAGTCGAATCGCTTTCGCGGAAAAGTCCCTGCCTTGGATGAGACGCATGTGGGAATACTTGATGTCGATATCCCGGATGGCATCAGTCGCCCGAAATGGCCAGACGATGGTCTGGAACAGATTAGGTTGGTGCGCGACCTTCTGGCGAATGCATCATCACCGACGCCATCAGGCGTGCTCACTTCAGTTTTCGAAGGGAGGAACACCTCAAAGCGCCGGGGCCGCGTGGCCGAGGTTTTGGAAACATTGGTCGCAACCGGTGTGGCCAGGTCCGGAGAAGTGGACGGCCAGATGCGCTACTTCTTGCCAAGGTAATTCACTGCCTTTGGTGAGAAGCCGTCACGTCTAGACTTTGTGACGGTAGCTCGCGACGTATAAGGCAAGACAACATTCCCTCGTACCTATTCACCAATCGATGTCGAGATTCGAAACGAACGGACAGCGTATACACGGAGCTGGAAAATGGATTGGACGACGCCGGAGCGATAGCACGTGTCCTTCGAGACTATTACTTGAGCACCATTTTTCCTGGTGGACGCGATCAGATTTCGACGGCAAGTCCAGAGATAAATCCGGTTTGAGCGCGTTCTCGTTCGTATCCTCGCGGATTGCAAATAACCCGGGTGGTGCCTTCTCGATAATCGCGAAAATGATGGATGTGACCGTGCACCCAAAGGTCGGGTTTCCCTTGCGCGATCATCGCAGACAGGTCCGAAGCGAAGGCGGCATTGCTTGGGTGACCTCTGAAAGCGTGGTGGAGAGATCGAGCCAGTGGCGCGTGATGGGACAGGACAACAGTGCGGCCATCGAATTGGTCTTCCAACTCGGTCGCTATGAAGTCGCGGCTCTCCATGTGTCGTTCGATTAGTTCCTTTGCGGTTAAGAGGCCAGGCATTCCTGTCTCTGGCCAATCCGAGCGATAAATCGCGTGGAAGTCCATCATGTAACGTTTGCAAATGTTGATCGCGTAGGATTTCCGTTCAGGAAGCGGCAGCTCAGTTTTGATGCCGTGCTCGATTTCAAAGTCAGTCCACAACGTCGCGCCAATGATACGGATTTACCAAGCACGATTACTTCATTTTCCAGGACAGTAACGTTTGAGCGCTTTGCCATTCGCTTTGCGGTTTTGATGCTCGCCCGGATGGTCGCTCCATAGTATTCGTGATTTCCGAGTACCATTACGACCGGCATTCGTGGGCTAATATGGCGGAGCACGAATTGCATCGACATCTCGACAATACCCGACACATCACCCGCGCAGATGCAGATATCTGCGTCAGGAATTTCAAGGTCGGTCCGAGAAAGCTCGGAATTTTTGACATGAAGATCGCTGACGATCCAAGCTTTCATGGGTTCGCCTATCGGTGAAAGAGGGGTGTGGAAGGGGCGGCGGGAACCCGGTCAACATTGACAGGTCCCCGATCAATCACGCAGCGTCAGCCGGTAAATTCCAGCCGCTGCGTTGAGACGTCGGCAACGCAGAGACCTTGTAGAAGGGTTTTCAGCCGTTCACCCTCCAATCTCTTTTCTTGTTGCAGCGCTCGGGCTATTGCGGTCATGGCGTCGACGTTAGCCTCAAGCAGGCTTCTTGCGCGGGAATATTCTGCCCGCAGGATGTCGTCGACGTCGCTTCGAAGTCCGGGTGAGGTTTCGAGAAGCTTTTGAACGGGACGATCAACGTCGTCGGGAAAAACCGAGAGCCGTTTTCCGAGACCAAATCGAGTAATCATGAGTACAGCCGACTCGGTCGCGCTGGTCAGGTCGCTTCCGCGTGAGCCTCCAGCGGTCGTCGAGCGATTTTTAAAGACAAGCTCTTCGGCCGCCATCCCGGCTAGGCTAATCGCGATGTCCTGCCGAAAAAATTCCTCAGTCCTCAGCGGAGGAGTTGGACAATTTGATGAAGTTCGACCAAGCGCATCGTGTGCATCAACATTGTCGTGGTAATCGTCAAACAGTTCGACGGAGGACACACTTCCTGGATTCGACAGTTCGGTTAGGACCGCATGCGCGGCTTCGTGAATGCAGATACGCCATCGGTCGTCGTCGCTGAGCGGCATCTGCTTTGGGACGACAGCCCATACGTCGTCGATCATCACACTGCGGTTCTGAATGCGAGCAACTTGCTTTGCTTTACGAGCCAAGCGCTCAAGGTCGGACCCGGTCTTGCCATTCAAATGCCGCGCGATGTCACGAAATTCCTTCGAGGCGTCAAGCGCAGGGAGGTAAAATTGAAGGATTTCCGCCCGCTCAATTGCACTTGGCCGCTTCATCTCGATATGCGTTTCCAACCGCCCCGACCGTAAAATAGCGGGATCAATGGCTTCGGGAAAATTCGTACAGCCAACAACTACCACGCCCTCGCGACCGGCGACGCCATCCAAGGCCTCCAAAAGTCCATTGACCACCTCGGTACAATAGTGCCGGTTGTCGCCAGAAAACGCCCGGCGATCTCCAACACTGTCGATTTCATCAATGAGCAGTATCGACGGGGCTCTGTCGCGCGCCTCGGCAAAATCCTGTCTCATCGCTTTAAGCAGGTCCCCCAAATGGCCGGTGGCCTGCCACTTGGCAAGCGACGTCGGAACCAGATGCGCACCACATTCATTTGCCAGGGAGGCGGCAAAGGATGTCTTGCCGACGCCAGGGGGGCCGTACAGAAGGATGCCTCTATCCATATCAGACCAATACATCCGACCGGATCGCCACAGCCCAAGATCGTGTTTGAACTTCTCACCCCATGCTCCGGCCTCACCGTATGCAGCCAGAGGAACCAATCTTGGACCTTTCGCCGGTTTCGTCTGAAGCCTTTCGAGCTTGGTCAGGGCAGCGGCGGCCGACCGACCTTTTCGAAAAATGGAATTGATAAAGGCAGGGTCCTGCTGCCTGAGGCGATCCTTTTCCTCATCCGAAAGCGGCCCCGTTTCCAGCTGGCGCGTTAGACTGTCGAGATGCCGATCATCAAGGATTTCCAGATCAACGACCGCGTCAGCGCTGACCTCGAATTCTGGATGCAGTTCCGCACCTCGCGGGACAAAAACAATGACTTTCTGAGCGTCGAGGAAGTTGCCTGGCGTGAAATCCCACGCACCGCGCTTCGTGCGAGGTGGGTGGCAAAAGGTTTTCAGTTTCGAGAGGCCTCGGTCGCCCGATTTTAAGCACACATCGGCGACATAGTCGAAGTCGTCGATGGGCCAGGTGCGGGGCACGTTGACTACTAGAACCGATGTCGCTTCGGCAAAAAAATCCTTCTGCTGTCGCATCAATCTCACGAAGGCGCAGAAAGCTAGAAATTTCCTTGGACTCGCCGCCAAAGCAGTTGGGGCCGACCGACGATTGAGCCTCCCCGGGCTTCGGGAAATTACGGCGCGCAGGTTCGATGTCGCGTTAATTAAATGCTCGATAGCTTCGTCGAGCAACTCTTGATCCGGATCAGACTTCACTGGTTGCCGCCTCCAATCAGCGGTCGGCCGAGCCGATACCAACGTGTCAGCGTACGCGCGAGTTGCCAGTGTTCATCCCAATACACAATTTCAGTGGTTGCCGCTGGTCGCCCATCTCTTACGGTTGGATGCCCAAGGACTGTACCCAGAAGAATTGGGACGGCGCGCTTGGCAATCATCCAATCTGAAATCGAGACTTCGGGTGCGATGGATTCGGGTCCATCCCGGCCGACCCGTTCAAGGTCATCCGCGAGACGCCGGTAAGTAGTGATCAGCTCCGCTGGCGAAGAGACCTCGAAGTCGGTTTCAGAACTTGCCATGAGAAATACCCTTCCAGCTTTGCTGTTGCACATTCGCTCACGAACCAGTGGCGACGCTGACTGCGCCGATTAAAGAGTGACCGCCTATTCTGGCGAGGTGATCACAGTGGACTGCTCGCCTAGGTGTCTCGTCGCTGATTCGATGGAACTCCTTTAACGCGACGGTTCGATTCGCGCAACAAAACTAGAATAAATGCTACAATTTTCTACTAAGCGCGATGAAACTAGAAATGTTGACATTTTTTTTGTTTCATCATTTTTCGCCTTTTATGACGGGATATCCAACACATCGGCAATTGCGAGCGGCGCGGTCGATGCTCGGCAAAACTCAGGCATGGTTGGCAAAAGAGGCCAACATCACGCCAGCGGTTTTGCTCGGTCTGGAATCCTCCAAACGAAAGCTCCCCGACAATCACGCACTTTCGCGGGTTCACGCTGTACTGAAAGCCGAAGGGCTCGAACTTTTGGAATCGTCTCACTCACAGGGCGAAGGTGTTCAGTGGCAGCATCCGACTGGCCTGACATGGGTTTCAGGTCTTCGCCACGCCCGTGCGATGCTGAACCTCTCCCTGGATGAAATGGCTGATCTCTCGGAAGTTGGCCGAGACGCGATAGCTCGCATTGAACGCGGGGGACTTAAGCGAATTCCGGAACAATCAGCGACGAAACTGAGGGCCGTTTTGCTCAGAAAAGGAGTGGTAATTGTTCCGGAAGATCGAAATCACGGCCTCGGCGTTCGTGCGTTATCGTCGCCTCTATCGTCCTAAATGTTGCTCTAGGCCGTCGAAAAACCAGTTGAACTTAAACTTATAATTGTCTTAGTTCTTCACCGGGGACTACCGGAGGGGACAATGAAATTCGACATCAATGGTCGCATTGACAATCTGCGCGTGCCGTCAAACCGTACGGCACTTTCGTACTCAATTTATGAAGCCGTGAGCAACGCAGTCCACGCGGTTGAAGAACGCTTTGGCGTGTCAGACTTCGCAAAGCGGGGTGTGATTACGGTCAGCATTGATTTCGACAAAAACAAGAACCTGAAGCATGTTGCCGTGTCCGACAATGGCGTGGGATTGAACGAGAAGCATCTGAAGTCGTTTGAAACCTGTGACACCCGCGAGAAAGAAAGTATTGGAGGACGTGGCGTTGGGCGTCTTATTTGGGCTAAGGTTTTTCGGGAAATAATCGTCAGAAGCACCTATGAGATTGGTCTCGACGGTTGCGAAGAGGTGCGTTTCTCGTTTGATCCACGTAGAGACGAATCCCTAGTTGATATTGAACGCCTACCTGGAAAAGTCGACGACGTTGGAACTCAGATTATCCTGGGGGCAATCCGACCTGACCAAAACGCAGCCATTGGGAAAGGTCCGCTGACGCGCCAGCTTTGCCACCACTTCTTCCCGATGTTCATTGCTGGGGGCATGCCGAAACTGATCGCTGCTATTGGTCCTTCACCGCGTGACATAGGTGGCTATCTCGCCGAGCGTGTTGAAAAGCAGCAAGAGCAAAAAGAAGTCCTTGAGTTTAACGGAATTGGCGAACTGCATATCACGCACGTTTATGTAGAGAAGAACATCTCGCAGGGTTTTTCGAATGCCATTCTCTTGGCCGCTCAAGGACGCGTCGTCGAGACGATTGAAATCGGCCAGAAATTCGCACTGACTGGCCTTGAGAACGGCAAAGCTTACGTTTGTGTTGTACGAGGCAATTTCCTTGATACCAACGTTGATCAGGAGCGAACTTCATTTAAAGCGTCCCAAGCGGAGCTTTCAGCAATCCACGAAAAGGCATTGGAGGCAGCTGAGACATTTTTAGAGCCTCACATTAAGACTTTGCGGAAGGGGCAGAAGCGTATTGTCGTCGACCTCCTTCAGGAGCATCCGCAGCTGGCGGTGTCGGTGGATGACATAGACGGCTACGTTCAGAAGTTAACTCCAGGAATGTCGGATGAGGACATCGGAAAGAGCCTTTTCACCGTGCTTTATCGCCACGAAAAAAAGGTAAAGGCCGACATCAGTTCTATTTCGGCAGATGCCAATGCCAGCGAGAACAGGCAGGACCAAATCGACAAGCTGGTACAGAGAGTAAGTGAAGACGCGAAACGACGCCTCGCCGAGTACACCATCAAACGGCATCAAATAATCCAGCTCGCAAGATCATTGCTGAGATACTCAGATGACGAAAAGAAATCTTATCATTGGGAAAAGACTCTGCACGAGATCATTTGTCCAATGGGCAAGATGTTGAGTACCAAAGACTACGATGATCATAATTTGTGGCTCGTGGATGACCTCCTATCCTACTACAGCTTCTTTGCATCAGACAAAGCTATGTCGGCACTCGGCATCGATGGAGAGAGGAAGGAGCCTGACCTTATTTTTCTTAACCCCTATGGGTTTCGCCGGGAGGGAACGAACGATCCAGTCGTCGTAGTAGAATTCAAGAGGCCGGGCGATGAACAATTGTCAAGCGACCCGGTGGACCAGGTTCTCGAATATGTCGAGAAGCTTCGCAGCAAGACGGTAAGGGACCAAAACGGCGAAGTGGTTTCCGAAATTGGCGAAGAGACGCCATTCGAATGCATAATATTGTGTGACCTCACGGAGGGGGCGAGGAAGCGGTTCAAACGGAGTCTAGCCCAACATCCGACGCCAGACGGCCTTGGCTATTATGGGTTCTCTCCAAACCACAAAGCCTCTCTGAGAGTGCTCAGCTATAAGAAGGTGTTCAGAGATGCCGAACTGCGAAACCAGAGCTTTTTCCAAAAACTTGGTCTTTTGCCTGAAGAAGTTCGGGCCGCACTAGCAGCTGCGACCCAGGTGGTAACGGAGGCGGCGGAATGACAGCGCAAAGTGCTCTCATTCCTTAACGGTCGTTTGTTGCCTTTGCTGCAATGTATTCTTTGGTGGGAAAGCCTCATCATGATAGACCGCCACCGAGAATATGGGTGGAGTCGTAAGATGGGGTTGACCGAGTGGAAGGGTGGAGCTGAATTGTATGCGGTACGCACGCGTAGTGCTGGGCTATAAGCTCGATGACCTCTCAGAAAGGCCCGGCGCTCGTCCATACGCCATCGCTCTCCTAGAAAGTGCTGAGTGGGGCGGAAGAACCACTTCGGTTCGGGCTGGAACCGTCAACACAAGCCTGTTCGCCGCTCGCGTCCTGAACTGGCAGAGGAGAATACCTGTACTTGCGCGTTTCAAGGCGGATGAGCATTCCAAAATCCAAGGGCATAGTGATTGAAAACGCAGGTTCTTCCACGTCCCGTCCCGGGCAGAGTTCACATCCTAACTGGCGTCAACGGCTCCGGTAAAACACGCTATATATCCGCGCTCGCTGATCAGACAATTGATGAACTGAAAGCGGGCGACAGCGAATTCTCGCACGTTGTCTGTCTCTCTGGTCCTGTGATCGATAAATATTCACAGCGGGTCTATCGGCAAACCCTTGATTCCGAGCACTTCACATATCTTGGCTATCGCCGGAACAACAATCTGTTTTCTGAAACCGCTCCTTTTCGTGAACTTTTTAAGGTTGTGCTGGACCGGGAGCTAACGGAGCAGTCTTTGGAGCTGGCGGGTTTCTGCCTCCGGCAGCTCAATCTTGAACCTGTTGTAGTGTTAATGCTGCCGAGCGAGGGAGGTCGACGCCGCGACACCGAATATACTCTCCACTTCGATAATTGGATAAGACCCGCAATTCCTACTCATCGATCAACTGCCAGAGCGCAGTTTGCGTTCTACAGGAATGAACGTCGGCTTTTTCTGCAAGAGTTGAGTGCGGGGGAGAGGTCATTTCTCCTTCTCATGCTCGCGTTCTGCTTCTGCCTCCCTACGAACTGCCTCATTGTTGTCGACGAGCCCGAAACGTCTCTCCATCCAGAGTGGCAGTTGACGGTAATGAGCAGGCTACTTGATATCGTGGCGCAGCTCAAAATTAATGCAACGGTGGTGGTTACCACCCATTCCCCGCTGGTGGTCGCCAGCATTTCAAACGAAACGTCACTAACGTGCGATTTTCCTAGCGGGACCGAGTGGAAAAAAGAGACCCTTTTTGGACAAACTTCGGACACGGTGCTCTTAGAACACTTCGGCGTCGCTTCTCCCCGATCACCTAGAGTAATTGACGCGATACAGCGTTGCCTAACTCTTATTTCCCAGGGAAAAGCCAAAAGCTCCGATTTCAAAGCCGCCGTGGCTGACCTAGAGAATTTTCAATTAGTTCTTGCTGAGTCTGATCCTTTATTTAATCCGCTTCAAACCATCCGTAAGTTTGCACGGGGAACAGAATGAATCTCGGACCCGGTCGGATGAGCCCAACTCATCGAAGCGCATTAAGGAGAAAACGATGTCAAAAAGCCATCCGGGCATATCGTCACGGGAAAATCCAGTGGGCCGACAAGCAACTGGCTGGCGTTCGCATGGACCTCAGAAAGTCACTTCGGGCACAACAAGTTGGACGATGCTACTTCTGCCGCCAGTTGGTTGATCAGGAACGGCGCAACGCTTGCGAAGATATCGAACACTATCTCGACAAGTCGAAGCCACACTACAGGAAGTGGGCGTTTTCGCCTGTGAATCTCACGATGGCATGCCACCCTTGCAACATGCAGAAAGGTAATCGCGATCTCGGCGATCAAGCGATGCGTGAATCTCAGTCGCTACGGCCAGGCAGCGGGTCGTTCAAATGGCTGCATCCGTACTTCGACGATTTTCACCTCAACATCGAGATTCATCCTGGCTGGGTTTATGCTGTAAAACCGAACGCGCCGAGAGCTGCCGAAGCGACAGCGATGTTGTGTGATTTGGAGCTTGACCAAATCAAGCGTATTCAAAAAACTGCCCAGCGATATCACGATCTAATAGCGCGTGCTGTCGTCTTGATGAACAAGCTTATTCAAAGAAACGAGATCGACAGACCTAGGATGAAATGGGTTACGGCATTCATTGCCAGCATCAACGAAGAACTACGGTGGATGTGAATGCCCGCCGCTCAGCGGGGAAACCTAGTGGTCAGAGCGCGGACGGTTAACCCGCCCGCATCTCAGAACTTATTCCATGCCGAGAGCAGCCATATAGGTCTGCAAGATGGATTCTTCTTCCATCCGCTCATTTGCGTCCTTTTTGCGGAGGCGAAGAATGGTCTTGATGGCCTTGGTGTCAAAGCCTCGTCCCTTGGCCTCACCCAGAACGTCTTTAATGTCTGAGGCTATCGCGGCCTTCTCTTCTTCCAGCCTTTCAATTCGCTCAATGATCGAGCGCAATTCTGATGCTGTGACATTTTCTATCGAAGTTTCTTCCATTCACTTTCTCCTAAATGGGTTGCTGATTGGGCCACAATCGTCGGCTTGGAACCGAGGTTGGTTGGCACCACTTTGTTGGTGAATACCGGTAATTGCTCTGTCCATTGAAGGCCAGCTAAGTTATTGATTCCACTACGCAGATGCGCCGTTCGGTAAGAAGACCGATGTTTGAAAATCGTCGGCAATGGTCTTCTTTTCTTCTTCCAGACGTTCGATGCGCTCGATAAAGGCGCGGAGTTGGTCGCGGGCGACGCCCTGGACATCAGACATCGGTCTCTCCTAATATTTCGGGATTGGCATTTTCGAAGGTGAGGTGCCGCGAACCGGACGCAAGGTCAAGCCCGTAGCGCTCATTCCTTCGGCTTGTTCAGTTCAAATGCGGCTTTTTGCGCATCGCTGGCTTCGTTCTGGTGGAGTTTTTTCCACTCCTCATAAGGCATGCCGTAGACATGCTCTCGGGATTCATCCCGGCTGATATCGACGCCGGCTTCGATTGCGGCATCGCGATACCAGTTCGACAGGCAGTTGCGGCAGAAGCCGGCGAGGTTCATCATGTCGATGTTCTGCACGTCGCTGCGGCTCTGCAGGTGCGATACCAGCCGGCGGAAGACGGCGGCTTCGAATTCGATCTGCTGCTCCCGGCTGATGTCGGTCATGTCTGGTCTCCATAAGAAATGTCGTAGGCGCCTGTGCGGGAGGCAAAGACCCGGTATTCATGCAGCGCCGGATCGTCGTTCATGGCGGAAAAGATCGGGGCCAGCCGGGCGGCCCAGGCCGCTATGCCCTTTTCGTCGGCGATCAGGTCCTGCCGGACCTCGAGCAGCGCGTGCGGGATGCCCTTCATCATGCAGTGACGGTACATGCTATCGCCTTTCAACGCGCCATCATAGGGCTCGTTGTCGCCGACGACGATATCGCCGGCAGCGGCCAGATGCCGGATGAGCGGCACGACGGCGCGGTTGTCGCTATCCCAGAGGATGCCTGCATGCCAGGGGCGCGGCACGCCCTTCCAGGCGGGCGTGAAGGAATGCAGCGACAGCACCAGCGGTGCCCGGCCGGTCTTTTCAGCAACCGAAGCGATCGTCCGCGCCACGGCGTGGTGATAGGGGCGGTGATATCGCACGAGGCGGCCGTTCCACTCGGCCTCGTCGATCGGATGATTGCCGGGGATGATCGCACCGTCGGAGATCTTCATGATCAGCGTCGGGTCGTCTTCGCCGCGGTTCGGGTCGATCAGCAACCGGGAAAAGCAGCTCATCACGGCCGGCACGTCGAGCATCAGCGACAGCGCTCGCGTCAATCCCTCGATGCCGATGTCATAGGCGATATGCCGTTCGAAGGCGCTCTCCGGCAGGCCGAGCCGGCCGTAAGCGGGCGGCAGGCGGTTCATGGCGTGATCAGCGACGATCACCATGCCTTTGTCATGATTGCCGGATAGGGTTTCGTAGGCTGGAGAGTCTGGCATGCGCGGGGACCGATGGCCGGTTTCGTGTTCGCCGTTTGATCGCATGCGCAAGGGGGATGTGCAAGCCGATATCGCCGGCCTTGATTTTGCCAAGGCGTCCGTTTTGACTTTTATCGCGAATATAACCGATTAGAGTTGCGTTGACATTCGGCGACTGGCATCGCAAGAAAGCACTGACGACAAATCATGGAGTCCCATCGGAAGCCGTGCCCCATACATTTCTGAATCTCTCCGGTTCGTGGCGTCTTTTCCTGGCGAAGTTCTTCCTCTTCGCGACAATCGCCGCAACCCCCATGGCATTTGCCGGATCGGCACATGCCGATTTCCGCGTTTGCAACGGAACGCAAAACCTCGTCGGTGTGGCGATCGGTTATCGGTCCAAGGAGGGCTGGATTTCGGAAGGGTGGTGGCAAGTGCCGGCAACCACATGCGCGACGCTGATCGAAGGCGAGTTGCAGTCGCGTTATTATTATCTCTACGCCGAGGACGCCGCCCGTGGCGGGCGCTGGACCGGCGACGTGAACATGTGCGTGGCCGAAAACGAGTTCAAGATCGTCGGCGTCAATGACTGCTTCGCACGGGGCCACCAGCAGATGGGCTTCAAGGAATATGACACGGGTCGTCAGGGAAGCTGGATGGTTCAGCTTTCCGACACTCCAGGGACGCAAGAAAGCCAGAACTGATGAACCGCAATCGCAAAGTGAAGATCCTCGCCACCCTCGGCCCAGCCTCCTCCGAGGAAGCGATGATCCAGAAACTGCACGAGGCAGGTGCCGATCTTTTCCGCATCAACATGAGCCATGCGAGCCATGATCTGATGCGCACCCTCATCCAGCGCATCCGCAGCGTCGAAAGCCGCTGTGGCCGGCCGATCGGCATCCTTGCCGACCTGCAGGGACCGAAGCTGCGTGTCGGCAAGTTCGCCGACACCAAGGTCGAGCTGAAGCCGGGCCAGACCTTCACGCTGGATAACAACGATGCGCCGGGCGATGCGACCCGCGTCTACCTGCCGCATCCGGAAATCCTCGAAGCCGTCAAGCCGGGCGACCGGCTTTTGATCGACGACGGCAAGCTGGCGCTGCGCGCCGTCAAGTGCGACGGCAAGAGCATCGTCACCACGGTGGTCTCGGGAACCAAGATCTCCGACAAGAAGGGCGTCAGCCTGCCCGATACCCTGCTCGGCGTCGGCGCGCTGACCGAAAAGGACCGTATCGACCTCGACGCCGTTCTGGCGACGAATGATGTCGACTGGGTGGCGCTGTCCTTCGTGCAGCGCCCGGATGACCTCGCGGAAGTGCGCAAGATCGCCCGTGGCCGCGTCGGCATCATGTCGAAGATCGAAAAGCCGCAGGCGCTGGAACGCATCGACGAAATCATCGAGCTGTCCGATGCCCTGATGGTCGCCCGCGGCGACCTCGGCGTCGAGATGCCGCTGGAATCGGTTCCCGGCATCCAGAAGCAGCTGATCCGCGCCTGCCGCCGTGCCGGCAAGCCGGTGGTCGTCGCCACGCAGATGTTGGAATCGATGATCTCTGCACCCGTCCCGACGCGCGCCGAAGTGTCGGACGTGTCGATTGCCGTCTTCGAAGGCGCCGATGCCATCATGCTTTCGGCCGAATCCGCCTCCGGCGATTATCCGGTCGAGGCCGTGTCGATGATGGCCTCCGTCGCCAGCACCGTCGAGCGCGACGTCAATTATCCCGGCATCATCTATGCCCAGCGCGCCCAGCCGGAAGCGACCGGCGCCGACGCCATTTCGCTGGCGGCCCGCCAGATCGCCGAAACGCTGAAGCTCTCGGCCGTCGTCTGCTACACCTCGTCGGGCACGACCGGCCTGCGCGCCTCGCGCGAACGGCCGCAGGTGCCGATCATTGCGCTGTCGCCGATCATCCAGACCGCCCGCCGCCTGTCGGTCGTCTGGGGCCTGCACTGCGTGGTCACCAACGATGCCAGCGATCTCGGCGACATGGTCGACCGCGCCTGCCGCATCGTCGTCTCCGAAGGTTTTGGCAAGCCGGGCGACCGCATCATCATCTCCGCAGGCTTCCCGCTGGGCACGCCCGGCGCGACGAACATGCTGCGCATCGCCTACATCGGCTCGGACGGCCTGAGCGGCATCTGAGGCAGTTTATACGGCTCTGGCACTCTGCCGGAATGCAAAGACTTGAAGAGCGTCGCGATCCCGGGATCACGACGCTCTTTTTGTTGTTGCAGTCGATGCCGGCCGTACCCTCAGCTCTTCATCCGGACGATGGAGGGTGTCAGAGCGTGATCGTTCTTGGCATCGTGGCGCCGGCGGTTTCGGCCGTGCCGAGAATGGCCGTCAACCTGCCGATCTGATCTCCAAGGGTGGCGATGGCATCGGATGCGTCGGCCCGCTCGGCGTTCTGCTCCTGCTGCATCTTGCGGAGGGCTTCCTGGAGCAGCCTCCTGATCTCTTCGGCGAGAGCCTTGAATTCTTCGAGGATTTCGCTCTCTTCGGAGGATGGCGTGGAGCGCTCCATGCCGTCCCGCATCGTTTCGTCATAGGCCTGTTGCGCGATTGAATAGCCGGTATCATCTTCCGGGGCATCCGCGGAAACCGGCGTCGGAGCGTTTGTGTCGGCCGTCGTTGCCACAGCAGTGGTGCCGGCGGCCACGAGGTCACCGGAGGCGGCAAAATCATTGGCGGCTGCCGCAACCTGTTGGCCGAGCGCCGCGGCCTGCCGGGCGACCACTTCCGGGCTGAAACTCCAGCGACGCAGGAATTCGAGCTGCGCCTTGGCGTCTTCCAGCTTCTGCTTTGCCCGCGCAATGCGCGCCGCATCCTCGATCTCATCGGATGTCTTGATATAGGCAAGGGCCTGTTTGAGCGAACTCGCCTGGGTGTCCAAGGGGGTGCGTGTCACGCCGGCGGCGGTGGCGTCCGTCGTCGGTGGTTTTGTAAATGCGGTATTGGCCAGACTGCTGATTTGCATGGATGTTGCCTCTTCTTCTGGCTCCATCCTTTCTTCTGCGGCTTGTGCCGGGCTTGGGCGCGCTGGCGGCGACCGCTATTTCCCCTGTGCGGCAATCCGCGCTTCGGCAATCGCCACGACCTCATCCAGGTCACCCGGCTTGCCGGCCAGTTTTTCCAGGGCCGCAATCGCCACGTCCGTGGCGACGTAATCCGGCTTGTGTCCCGCGCCGCTGACAATCACCAGTTCGGCGCCCGGTATGGTCTGCACGAGGCTGCGGGAGTGGATCTCCGCCGCAACAACCTTGTCGCGGTCGCCGGTGATGATGATCGTCGGCGCTGTGATCTCGCTGTAGCGCGGCGAGACGCGGCTGACGTAGCCGTGAAGGTTGGCGATGTCGACGGCATTGTGGACGAAGGTTTGCGGCCGCAGGACCAGCGCCGGGCCGGTGCGTTCGATATAGTCGTCCGGTCGGACGTTGGGGTGGAAGACCGAATGGGTGCCGGCATCGACGCGGGAAAGCCCGAGCGGAAGCGTCAGCGTGCGGGTGAACAGGCGGCCGAGCAGCGGCGTCGAGGCGAGCGAATAATACCAGTCGATGCCGCCGGGCCAGGGATGGGTGGCGGGTGCGAGCAGCAGCAGGCCGGCAGTCTTCTCCGGATAGCTCAAGGCGAAGCTGGCGGCGATGGCGCCGCCGAAGGAATGGCCGACAATGATCGCCCGATCGATGCCACGCTTCTGCATCAGGGTGGCGATGGCATCGGCCTGGCCGTCAGGAAAGGCATTGCGCGGCCCGCCGCGCTCCGAATAGCCGTGGCCTGGCCGGTCGACGAACAGCATTTCCGCACGGCCGCCCAATGGGCCGGCGAAGGCATGATACTGGTCGCGCAGGTTGCCGCTGGCGCCATGGATAAAGACGATCGGCGGCAGGTCGGGGCTGGGCGGTTTCGGGATATGGAGGGAGTTGAGCGCGTAGCCGCCGACATCGATGCGCTCGCCGGCATTGGGGTGCTCCGCCTCGATCTGCTGGCTACGGGCATGGGAGAAGCCGATGGCTGCGCAGAGCGCCGCTACGATGGTCAGAATGGCAACCAGCATCGCTTTTTAGTATCCCTGCGGCGTCGCTGGCTGCATCCGGTCAAAAAATCAGGAACGGCTGCCGGCAAGCTTTTCGGAGATCGTGTTCATCTGCTCCTGGGCGTTCCGGTCGGCCGGATAGATTTCCAGATACCGCTCCCATGCTTTCAGGGCCAGCGCCTCGTGCTCCGATTCGGACATGATCGCCGCCATGCCGGCGAGCGCGCCGAAATGGCGCGGTTCCAGCGCCAGCACGCGGTTGATGTCCGACATCGATTTACGGGTGTTGCCGAGGGCATAATGCAGCGTGGCGCGGCGATTCCAGCCCTCGACGTAATCGGGCTTGAGCAGGGTTACCTGGTCGAGGAAATCGAAGGCGGCGGCATTGCGTTTTTCGCCGATCGCCGTCTCCGCCCATTGCATCAGCAGATTGACGGTGGCGCTGCCCGAATCGTTCCATTCCATGGCGATCTGGTTGGCGATGCCCTTGGCGGTGTCGGGATCGCGCTGGCGCTTGAGCTGCGCGAAAAGATTGTCGATACGCTGTTTGATGGTTTCGCTTGCCTGCGGCTGCTCGGTGATAACCTGCGTGGCATTGTCCGCCGCAAACGAGGGCAGGGGCAAAACGAGGAGGAGAACCAGCGCCAGAATCGCGCGCGGAGTCGTAAAAATGCTCATGGCGGACATGGTAGCCCGCCATCGCAGAAGATCAAACGGAAATCTCGTCACGCTCTTAAAAGTGATCGGGCGGCCAGAGGCCGCCCAAGATCGAAAGCGTGTACGCGCGTTATCAGCCCTGACGAGCCTTGAAACGCGGGTTCTGCTTGTTGATGATGTAAATACGGCCCTTACGGCGAACCAGGCGGTTGTCGCGATGACGTGCCTTGAGCGACTTGAGCGAATTCTTGATCTTCATTTTTCTGATCCGCAGTGGTTTGGGGGAATTCACATTCGCCCGTGTCTTCTACATTCAAAAGCGTGCCGGACAGCGCGCTCTTAGGTTGGCGCTGCAGATAACCCGGCCCTATGTCCGTGTCAACCATCTGAAGGCTTTTTTCGCCGCTTTTACCAACGTTCACAGCCTTTGGCGGCAAGCGAAAGAAGCCTGAAAAGGCCCGGCAAAGGTGGATTCAGGCCTTGCGATGCAGCGTAGTGACATGGCCCATCTTGCGGCCGGGGCGTGATTCCGTCTTGCCGTAGAGGTGGACGAGCGTATCGGCGCGCCGCAGCCAGTCCGGCAGGTCGAGGATGTCGTCGCCGATCAGGTTCTGCATCACGCAGTCGGAATGCCGGTCGGCATTGCCGAGCGGCAGGCTGGCCACGGCACGGATATGCTGCTCGAACTGCGACACGACGCAGGCCGCCTCCGTCCAGTGGCCGGAATTGTGGACGCGCGGCGCCATCTCGTTGGCGATCAGGCCGCCATCGGCAAGCACGAAGAATTCGATGCCGACGACGCCGACGTAGTTCAGCGTCGACAGGATCTTTCCGGCGGCATCGCGGGCAGCGTCGGCTGTCGCGGCGGAGATCGACGCGGGGATCGTCGAGGTGTGCAGGATGCCGTTGCGGTGGACATTTTCCGCCGGGTCGAAACAGACGACCGTACCATCGATGGCGCGGGCGGCAATGATCGACACCTCGCGCTCGAAGGCGACGAAACTTTCGAGAATCAGCGGCACGCCGCCAAGGGCGGCAAAGGCACCCTCAGCGCTGTCTTCAGCCGAGCGGAAAACCTTCTGACCCTTGCCATCATAACCGAGGCGCCGCGTCTTCAGCACGCCCTGTCCGCCGAAATCGGCAAGCGCCCGTTCCAGGTCTTCCTGGCTGTCGATGGCGTGGAAGCGGGCGGTGGGGATGCCGCAGCCGTTGATGAAGCGTTTTTCCACCAGACGGTCCTGCGCCGCTTCCAGCGCCTGCGGCGGCGGGTAGACGGCGACCGAGGAGGCAAGCGTCTCCGCGGCCTTTACCGGTACGTTTTCGAACTCATAGGTGACGACGTCGCAAGTCGCAGCGAGTTCCGCCAGGGCGGCGGCGTCGTCATAAGCCGCGACAATCTGCCGGTTGGCCAGCTGGGCGGCCGGGCAGTCCGCTTGCGGCTCCAGGATGACGGTGCGGAAATTCAGCCGCGCAGCGGCCATCGCCAGCATGCGGCCGAGCTGGCCGCCGCCTATGATGCCAATCGTTCTTGCTGTCATCAGCTTTCGTCCATCGGGTATTCGGCGACTGACTCGCTCTGGCGCTCGCGCCATTCGTCGAGGCGTGCGGCGAGATCTTCGTCCATGAGGGCGAGCACGGCGGCGGCGAGCAGGGCGGCATTGACGGCACCGGCCTTGCCGATCGCCAGCGTTCCGACGGGAATGCCGGCCGGCATCTGCACGATCGACAACAGGCTGTCCTTGCCGGACAGCGTGCGCGACTGAACGGGAACACCGAACACCGGCAGCGGTGTCATCGCCGCCGTCATGCCCGGAAGATGGGCGGCACCGCCGGCACCGGCAATGATGACCTTAAAACCTTCGTCGCGGGCGCCCTTGGAAAAGCGCACCAGCCGGTCGGGCGTGCGGTGGGCGGAGATGATCCGCGCTTCATAGCTGATATCGAGCGCTTCGAGCGTGTCGGCGGCGTTCTTCATGGTTTCCCAGTCGGACTGGCTGCCCATGATGATGGCGACGGGCGGTGTATCTGCTGCTGTCACGGTCCGGGTCTTCCTGTGGTCAGGCGATGATATCGGGAATGATCTGGTCTTCGAGCTTGCTCAGCTTGTCCTTGATCCCCAGCTTCTTCTTTTTCATGCGCTGGATCCGCAGGGCCTCGCAGCCAACCTCGATCATGGCGTTGATCGCGGCGTCATAATCTTCGTGCTCCTGGCGTAGCCGCGCAACCATGAGCCTTATGTCCGCCTGTTCCTGATCGGCCATGCCAAGATCCCCACTTTTACTTTCGGACGATTGCCGCCCGATCTGCTCCTGATTTCCGCAAGCTCCTATCATCAAATGCCGGTAACGGGAAGTTATCCCTCTTCACGAATTTGCCGCGGAGAGGCCATGATTTCGCCTTCGACAATCGCCGAACTTCGTGTCACACTCCTGTCGTTAACTCGAACCCCGGCGCTTGAGGGCCGGGGTTGGACAGAAGGAAGGACGTGACGAATGACCATTCAGGCTCATCTTGAATCACTCGAAAAAAAGCACGGTGTCCTGGAGGAGCAACTGCACCATGCTTTGACTTCTCCCTCCATGGACGACTCGCTGATCGCAGATATCAAACGTCGCAAACTACGCCTCAAAGATGAGATGGAGCGCCTGAGAGCCACCACACACTAACCCCTCCCTCGAAAATTTCCTGACGTATACAAGGCCATCGGACGGACGGACGGTCCGATTTCAGAAAAAAGCGGATGCGGTATTGCTGTCTTCCGGTGGCCGGCGCCAAAGCGCAAAGACAGACCGGAGATGTAGTGCCGGTTATCGAGATTGGTTCTGGTCGTGGCGTCGGGATCTGCCCGTTACGACCAGAACTGATCCAGCCAAAGGTTCAGCCTGTCGAAGCCGGGCTTGTTGACCGAATAGATCCGCTTCGTTCCCTCTGATGTCACAGAAACGAGATTGCAGTCGAGCAGCGCCTTGAGATGCTGCGACACGGCCGGCCGGCTGATCGGCAGGCCGCTGGCAAGGTCGTTGACCGTCTTCGGCGCGCGCCGCAATTCCTCCAGCAGATAACGCCGGTTCGGATCAGCAATGGCGGAAAAGGGATCGGTTGATGACATGGCCGAAAAGCTACGTCAAAGGCGCAAGGCAGGCAAGCGAAATTGTGCAGTGCAGCGCATTCTGTACGAAGTGGTTACCAGACCACGCCGAGGCCATCGACGAACAGCTTTATCGCAGCCAGAAGCGCCATCAGGTACATGAACGGATAAAAGACATCCGGCTTCATGCGCCGGATGATCCAGGCGCCCGCGACCGTTGCCAGCGGGGCAAACGGCAGGAGGCTGGCGGAAATCGCCAGGTTGGTGCTGTCGAGCTGTCCGAGCGCAAAATAGGGCAGCAGTTTCACGAAATTGAGGACGGCGAAGAAACGCACGCTGGTGCCGGTATAGGTTTTCGGATCGAGTTTCAGTGGCAGGCCGTAGATCTGGAAAGGCGGGCCGCCGGCATGCGCCACGAAGCTGCCGTAGCCGGAGAGCGTCGACCAGAATGTTGCTGCTACCGGCCGCTGCCCTTTCGCCTCCACGGGAGCGCCTGCCAAAGGCCCGAAACGATTGTAGAAATAGCGCAGGGTGAACCAGATCGTCACGCCGCCGATGACGAGCCGCATGACCTCGGCAGGCACCGCGGCCGAAGTCGCCCAGCCCAGCGCGATGCCGATCAAGGCTCCCGGCAACATCAGCAGCAGAGTTCGCCTGTCGTAAAAATGCCGCCACATCCACAGCGAAACCCAATCCATGACGATCAGGATCGGCAGCATGATCGCCGCCGCCTGGACGGGCGAGACCGCCATGGCGAGGATCGGCACGCCCATCAGCCCCAATGCCTCGCCCATGCCACCCTTCGTAAGGCCGACAAGAATGACGGCGGGAATGGCGAGCGCGTAAAACGAGGCGTCTGGGAGCATGGCTCTGGTTCCGGCGAAAGGGATGTGGGGAATGGTTTCGGAATCGGCGGGACGGTCACGATAGTGCATTCCGGCGCTGACATCCATGCATTGCATCGCCGGGTGGCTCTCGCCCTGTTTTGCGAGGAAATTTTGTGCATTGCAGCATATGCGCATGTTTTTTGAGCGAGCTGCGTCTTTGGCGCATGCCTACATTGCAGGCTTATGCCTTCAAAATATGCAGGCAGAGGCATATATCAGCCTCGTGAAAAGGAGAAAGACGATGAACATCCGCCAGAAGATCAAGGAATATGCAGCTGCTCGCAAGGCTATGCGCGAACTGCAGGCGCTTGACGATCACACGCTTGCCGACCTCGGCATTTCGCGTTCGCAGATCCGCGCCGCTGTCCTCGGTCAGTAAACTGATCCGACCTCGGTCAGTCCGCTGATCCGATCTCGGTCAGCATCTGATCCGAACCCTGCGTCTTGCAGGACCGTTAAACCCCGCTATCTGGCGGGGTTTCGTGTTTTTAGGCCTGCCGCACGCCTCTTCCGCCCCTGCGTGAAGAAGAGCGCGGTTGATCCGGATGCCGTACCGGTCTATCGGAATGTGATGACCAAGCCGTGGAGACGGAAACCTGCATGACCACCGGACCTGAAGATCGCTGCCGCCTTGTCCTGATTGTCCCTGATATCGCCGATATCGAGGAGCGACGGACGATTTTGGCCGACGCCTTGCGCGGCGGCGACGTTGCTTCGGTGATCGTGCCGCAATACGGGCTCGACGATACGCTGTTCCAGAAACATGCCGAGCGCCTTGTGCCGGTCATCCAGGACGCAGGTGCTGCGGCTTTGATCGCCGGCGATAGCCGCGTGGCCGGCCGTGCCAAGGCAGATGGCCTGCACATCACCGGCGGCGTCGCCGAGCTTGCCGAAGCCATCGAAAAACATACGCCGAAACTGATCGTTGGCGGCGGCAATGCCGGCGACCGCCACAATGCGCTCGAAGTCGGCGAAGCGCGACCGGACTATATCTTCTTCGGCAAGCTCGACGGCGACATCAAGCCGGAAGCGCATCCGAAAAATATCGCGCTTGGGGAATGGTGGTCAGCGATGATTGAAATTCCCTGCATCGTCATGGGCGGCACCGATCCGGCCTCGGCGCTGGCCGTGGCCGAGAGCGGCGCCGAGTTCGTTGCCCTGCGGCAGGCGGTGTTCGGCGACGCTGCGTCCGCTGCCCGCATCGTTGCTGAGGTGAACGCCCTTCTTGACGAAAAAGCGCCACGGTTTGACGATTGATAGCGTCATGCTGTTTTCGCGCCGCCTCGCCCTGCGTTCTTCCGTTCTTGCCGCTGCCCTGGCAGTGAGCATCCTGTCGGCCATGGCGCAGGAGGCCGACAACGTCCTCACGCGGCCGGTGCAGAACGAAGCCGAACCTTTGAAAAAGGGCCGCATCGTCGGCCCCGATACCCAGGCGGGCAATGACGAGGCCAAGGGCAAGGATGGACAGCCGGCGGATGGTAAGGCCGAGGCGGGTGGTATCGGCGTGTTCGACCGTATGGGTGCAGACCTGCCGGCGTTGCCGCCGGAAAAGGAATATAAGGGGCCGGTGGACGAGGCTTACGGCGCCTTCCAGCGCGGTTATTACCTGACGGCAATGGACAAGGCGCTGCCGCGTGCCCAGCTTGGCGATCCGGCGGCGCAGACGCTGATCGCCGAAATGATGTCGCAGGGCCTCGGCGTAAAGAAGGATATGAAGGCGGCGTCCTTCTGGTATGGACAGGCGGCGCAGAACGGCGATCCCGCCGGCATGTTCAAATATGCGTTGATGCTGATGGAAGGACGTCAGGTACCCCGCGACCGGCCGAAATCCGACGAGCTCATGAAAAAGGCCGCCGATGCCGGCAATCCGTCGGCGCAATTCAACCATGCGCAGGTGCTGGTGGCCGACAATCCCGGCGATCGCGGCCTGCATCTCGCCTTGCCCTATTACGAAAAATCCGCCGAGCAGGGCATCGCTGATGCACAATATGCCGTGGCGCAGCTGTATATGACGCTGACCGATGTCGGCGCCGAAAAGCGCGGCCGGGCGCGGGAATGGATGGTGCGGGCGGCGCGCGCTGGTTTTGATACCGCGCAGCTCGACATGGGCGTCTGGCTGATCAATGGTGTCGGCGGCGACCGTGATTTCGATGCCGGCTTCAACTGGCTGCGCGTGGCGGCAAACCGTGGCAACATCGTCGCGCAGAACAAGCTGTCGCATCTCTTCATCAATGCGATCGGCACCAAGCCGGATGCCATCGAGGCAGCGAAATGGTATGTTCTCTCCCGTCGCGCCGGCCTCAAGGATCCGAAGCTCGAGGATTTTTATCTTGGCCTCACGGATGAGCAGCAAAAGCAGGCAATCGATGCTGCCAACAAGTTCAAGCGTCACTAGAGCGTTTCCGCCTTTCTCCGAAACGCGAAAACGCTCTGTTCTTTTGTTTCTACGCAATTCCGGACGCAAAACCGCTCCGCACTTTTGCTGGCATTGCTCTAATTCTGCCTGTTGTACGGCGCGAGGGATCTAAGCATGGCCGTCAGCGCCGAGATTTTCGATTGTCAGTCCTGTGGTGCCTGTTGCGCCTATTCGGCCGACTGGCCACGGTTTTCGATCGAGGAGGATGAGCAGCTCGAAAAGATCCCCGAGGCTTTTGTTTCCGCCGATCTGAGCGGCATGCGTTGCGACGGCACGCGTTGCCTGGCGCTTGCCGGCGAGATCGGCAAGCACGTCGCCTGCACCATCTACGACATCCGTCCGGAAGTCTGTCGCGAATGCATGCCGGGAGATCCCGAATGCCTGATGGCCCGCGCCGAGCGCGGCATGGCAGCAATTTAACCATATCGCGCAAAAATGGGCGGCGGTTTTGACAAAACGACATGCAAAAGCAGAGAGCTATTCTGAAAGATCGCGGCACGCTTTCGGCCGCTCCCCTTGAATTTCACCGGAATTTGTGGTCTTGAGGCCGCACTCTATCAATGATGACGCATAATCGCCGCCACGCAGGCCGTTGGAGCCGTGGCGAGACGCCAGTTTCAAGGAAATCGCCATATGGCCCGTTCAGCCCTCCTCAATGTCATGGTCCAGGCCGCCCTCAAGGCCGGCAAGTCGCTCTCGCGTGATTTCGGGGAAGTGCAGAACCTGCAGGTGTCGGTCAAGGGACCGGCGGATTTCGTCAGCCAGGCTGACCGCCGTGCCGAAAGGGTCATCCGCGAGGAGCTTCTGAAGGCGCGTCCGACCTATGGTTTCCTCGGCGAGGAAAGCGACGAGATCAAAGGCACCGACGGCGCCCATCGCTGGATCGTCGATCCGCTCGATGGTACCACCAACTTCCTGCACGGCATTCCGCTGTTTGCCGTTTCCATCGCGCTGGAGCGCAACGGCGAAATCGTCGCCGGCGTAGTCTTCAATCCCGCGACGGATGAACTGTATACCGCCGAGAAGGGCTCCGGCGCCTTCCTCAACGACCGCCGTCTGCGCGTCGCCGCCCGCAAGGTGCTGTCGGATGCCGTCGTCGGCTGCGGTGTGCCGCATCTCGGCCGTCGCAACCACGGCGCCTTCCTCATCGAGCTGCGCCATGTGATGGGTGAAGTCGCCGGCGTCCGCCGTCTCGGCAGCGCCGCCCTCGATCTCGCTTATGTCGCCGCCGGCCGTTTCGACGGTTTCTGGGAAAACCACCTGAATGCCTGGGATATCGCTGCCGGCCTGCTGCTGATTCGCGAAGCCGGCGGTTATGCCACCGACTGGGATGGTGGTGCTACCAGCATCGAAAGCGGCGCAGTTGTGGCCGGCAACGAATATATCCACAAGGCGTTGACGGAAGTCATCAAGCGCCCGGTGCCGACGAAATAAGGCGCATTAGCATCGCCTTGGAAACAGGCGGCTTTCGTCGCCGTTTTGCGCTGCTTGTCCCTTCAATTTGCTGCAATTCTCCACTAGTCTCCGGCAGCGGTTTTCCGGAGGCTTTGGAACAGAATGGCACATATGAACCTGTCGGATGTGGATGAGGTGGAGGGCGAGGCCCGCGACTTCGGGTACGGCGGCAAGCTTTCAAGCCCCATGACATTTTTCTGGACGATGGTTATCTTCCTGATTATCGTCGGGTTCATTGCCGCCATCCTCTACCGGCAGGCGCATGCCGCCTTCGTCACCAATCCCGGCCTCAACGGCCTGATCCTCGGCGTGCTCCTGATCGGCGTCATCCTGGTGTTCAACCACGTGCTGGCGCTGCGTCCGGAAGTGCGCTGGTTCAATTCCTTCCGTGCCGCCGGCAGCGCCGAGCGCGTCGGCCGCGATCCGCGCCTGCTGGCGCCGATGCGGTCGCTGATCGGCAACCGCCACTCGCTGGCGCTGTCGACAACGGCGCTGCGCTCGATCCTCGATTCCATCGCCACCCGTCTCGACGAGTCCCGCGATACCTCGCGTTATCTCATCGGTCTGCTGGTCTTCCTCGGCCTGCTCGGCACCTTCTGGGGTCTGCTGGGTACCATCGGTTCGATCAACGCCGTCATCCAGTCGCTCGATCCGGGGTCGGGTGCCAGCGCCGATATCCTGCAGTCGCTAAAGGACGGCCTTTCCGCGCCGCTGGCGGGCATGGGCACGGCGTTCTCCTCGTCGCTGCTCGGTCTCTCCGGCTCGCTGATCCTCGGTTTCCTCGACCTGCAGGCCGGCCGGGCGCAGAACCGTTTCTACATGGAACTGGAAAACTGGCTGTCCTCGGTAACCGACGTCAATTCGGATATTGCGCCCGTGATGGAAGCGGTTGCCGCCGGCGGTTCCTCGGAGGAGATCCGGGCGCTGACCGAACACCTGATGCGGGTTTCCGAAGAGGGCGGCAGCGGCGGCGGGCAGCGCTCGGTGCAGGCCATGGCAAACCTTGCCGAAGGCATCCAGGGCCTGGTCAAGAACATGCGCAACGAACAGCAGATGCTGCGCGACTGGATCGAGGCGCAACAGGAAGAGGCAAAGGCGATGCGCAAGACGCTCGACCGCCTCTCCGAAAGGCTGTCCGACAAGGCGGGGAGCAAATAAGCCATGGCGCTGGCGAAGAACAGCCGCCGCGACCGGCGGGTCGATTACTGGCCGGGTTTCGTCGATGCCCTGTCGACCCTGCTTCTGGCGATCATGTTCCTGCTGACGGTGTTCGTGCTGGCGCAGTTCATCCTCAGCCGCGAAATCTCCGGCAAGGACGAGGTGTTGAACCGGCTGAACAGCCAGATCAACGAATTGACGCAGCTTCTGGCGCTGGAGCAAAGCGGCAAGCAGGATCTCGAAGATACGCTCGCCAACCTGCAATCCTCTCTGGCTTCGTCGGAGAGCGAACGCTCCCGGCTGCAGCAGCTTCTCAATTCGGGTGCAGGCACCGCCGATGTCGCCCAGCAGCGGATCGGCACGTTGACCGGCGAGCTGGATGCGGAAAAGCAGATCAGCGCCCGGGCGCTCAGCCAGGTCGACCTGCTCAACCAGCAGATCGCCGCCTTGCGCAGCCAGATCGCCGCCGTCGAACAGGCGCTGCAGGCGTCGGAGGCGCGTGACCAGAATTCCCAGGCGAAGATCGCCGATCTCGGGCGCCGCCTCAACGTCGCGCTGGCGCAGCGCGTGCAGGAACTGAACCGTTATCGTTCCGACTTCTTCGGCCGCCTCAGGGAAATCCTCTCCGACCGCGAAAACATCCGCATCGTCGGCGATCGTTTCGTCTTCCAGTCGGAAGTGTTGTTTCCGTCGGGCGGCAATGAGCTCAATCCGGCCGGCCAGGTGGAAATGGACAAGCTGGCGACGGCGCTGCTCGATCTCGCCAAGGAAATCCCGCCGGAGATCAACTGGGTGCTGCGTGTCGACGGTCATACCGACAACGTGCCGCTCTCCGGTTCCGGTCGTTATGCCGACAACTGGGAGCTTTCTTCGGCGCGCGCGACGTCGGTTGTGAAATTCCTGATCTCCAAGGGCGTGCCGGCCAACCGGCTGGTGGCGGCCGGTTTCGGCGAGTTCCAGCCGATCGCCGAAGGCGATAGCCCGGAGGCGCGCGCCACCAATCGCCGGATCGAATTGAAGCTGACGGAACGGTAAGGCCGTATCAGGTTTCCGCGACCAGGGCGGTGTTGCCCATGACGCTGATACCGTAGAGGCAATAGTCGATCCTGAAGGACGGGTTGTAGCTTGCCTTTGCGGTTTTCAGCAGGAAGTCGAGCTTGATGGTGGCGATATCCGTCTCACACGACAGGCAGATCCATTTGTCGTAGTCACGTCCGCTCATCTGGAAGTGCTGGATGGAGCCGATTGCCCCGATGACGCCCTGGATCGTCGCGATGGCAGAGAGAGACTTGCCGTTGAGCGCGGTATCGAGTTCTCCGGGCTGAAGCGCAATGTCCGGCTGAGGGACACCGTGTTCGGCTGTGAACGCCGCCAGCACGTCAGCCGTCAGGTCATCGCCGGGACGATAGCCGTAGTTGATGCCATGTAGAACGCCATCCGCCGTAAACTGGAAATACAGGTCGCCGATTTCGCATCCCGGCGGTAAATCCATCGCCTGCGACTTCATTTTCATCTTTTGGCGGCGCAGGCGAAGCAGTTGTGCGACATCGTCGATGTCGGAACGGCCGATGATCAGGGTGGCTTCCGTGCCATGCGCAAAATTCCAGAAGTCGAAGCGTGGTGTCTGTCTTTTTGGCACGTCACGCTCCGTCTCTGTTTTGCCTCACTGGGTGACGAGTGCCGCCGCCTCTTCGCTGCCCGCCTCGAACTGCAGCCGGGCAAACCTAGCATACAACCCGCCTGAATGAATGAGGCTCTGGTGTGTGCCTTCCTCGACGATCAAACCCTTTTCCATCACGAGGATACGGTCGGCCTTCAGCACGGTCGCCAGGCGGTGGGCGATGACCAGAGTCGTGCGGTTCTGCATCAGGCCATCGAGCGCCTTCTGTACCAGCGTCTCGCTTTCGGCGTCGAGCGCCGAGGTCGCTTCGTCGAGCAGCAGGATCGGCGCGTTCTTGAGGATGGCGCGGGCAATGGCGATGCGCTGGCGCTGGCCGCCGGATAGCGTGATGCCGCGTTCGCCGACGGCGGTGTCATAGCCGTTTTCGAGGCGCTGGATGAATTCGTCCGCCTGCGCGGCGATGGCGGCTGCCTGCACCGCCGCACGGCTGGCGCCAGGGGCGCCGAAGACGATATTGTCGTGGATGCTGGAGGCAAAGATCGTCACGTCCTGCGGCACGATGGCGATGCGGGCGCGCAGCGCGTCGGGATCGACGGCGCGGGCATCGATGCCATCGATGGCCACACTGCCCTTCGTCGGATCGTAGAAACGCAGGAGCAGCGAAAATACCGTGCTCTTGCCGGCGCCCGAAGGGCCGACGATCGCCACGGTCTCGCCCGGCCGTATGTTGAAATCGATACCGGCCAGCATCTCCTTTTCCGGTCGCGACGGATAAGCGAAGTGGACGCCGGAAAACGCCACGCTGCCAAGCGGCGGCTGCGGCAAGGGCAGGGGATTGGCCGGCGGGCGCACGGCCGAAATTTCGGCCAGCAGTTCCGTCAGGCGCTCGGTGGCGCCGGCCGCCTGCGAGAGTTCGCCCCAGACCTCCGACAGCGCGCCGAGCGAGCCGGCAGCGATGACCGAATAGAGCAGGAACTGGCCCAGCGTCCCGGCCGACAGCGTGCCTGCCAATACGCTCTGGGCGCCGTACCAGAGCACGCCGACGACGCTGCCGAAGATCAGCGAGATGGCGACACCGGTCAGCAGCGCTCGCGATTTGATGGCAGCGCGGGCGGCGTCATAGGCGCTCTCCACGGCGGTGCCATAACGCTGGTTGGCGGCGGCCTCGCCATTGAAGGCCTGGACGGTGCGGGAGGCGCCGATGGCCTCGCCGGCAAAGGCAGATGCGGTCGCCAGCGTATCCTGGGCGGCGCGGGAGCGGCTGCGCACCGAGCGGCCGAAGGCGACCAGCGGGAAGACGATCAGCGGGATGGCGCCGAGCGCCAGGCTGGAGAGCCTCGGGCTGGTGACGATCATCATGCCGATGGCGCCAAGACAGAGGATCAGGTTGCGCAATGCCACGGAGGCGGTGGCGCCGACGGCGGATTTGATCTGCGTGGTATCGGCCGTCAGCCGCGAAACGATCTCTCCGGACTGGTTGACGTCGAAGAAGGCAGGGGAGAGCGCCGTGACGTGATTGAACACCTCGCGGCGCAGGTCGGCGACGATCCGTTCGCCGATGGTGATGACGTAGTAGTAGCGCATGGCGCTGGCGACGGCGAGCACGACAGCCATGATCACCAGCATGCCGAAATAGCTGTTGATGAAATTCGTGTCGGTGTGATTAAAACCCTGGTCGATCATCCGGCGCACGGCGAGCGGCAAGACCAACGTTGTTGCCGCCGCCAGCGTCAGGAAAAACAACGCGCCCGCCACCATGCCCCGGTACCGCTTCATATAGGGCAAAAGCCTGAAAAGCGGCGAGATGGATTTACGCTGTTTGCTGCCTGGCTGCTCGACTACCGCCACCTGAACTCCGATCTCCGCAAGCCCCTTATGTTTGGCCGGCGGGCACTTGTTATCCTTGCGGCCTTCATGTATAGGCACGGCATCGAATTGGGAAGCCGTAGCCTCAACGGACTGCGGCTTTGTTTATTCAATCGGTTCGGTTGCCGCAACGGATTGCGACAAATGGACCCTGTCATCTCAGGAAGATTGTTATGAAGGCGAATATCCATCCCGACTACCACACCATCAAGGTGGTCATGACTGACGGCACCGAATACGAAACCCGCTCCACCTGGGGCACGGAAGGCGCCGTAATGAACCTCGAAATCGACTCCAAGTCCCATCCGGCTTGGACGGGCGGCAACCAGCAGCTCATGGACCGCGGCGGCCGCGTTTCCAAGTTCAACAAGCGTTTCGGTGGCCTCGGCCTCTAATCGCTTGCGATCGACCCGTCCGCTTGCGGATGGGGCACAATTTCAAGAAGCCCGGCTCGTCCGGGCTTTTTGCGTTTTCGGCTAATGCTTTGAAGACAAGCTGCGCACAAGGCTGAGATGACAAAAAAGCCCCTGTGGAAACCACAGGGGCTGAAAAATCGGTGCTGCGCTGTATCAGGTGGCTCAGTTCGTATTGAAGGCTGTCTTCAGCAGGTTGAGCTGGGCCTGGACGCTGTTTTCGTTGTCGTGCGGCATCGGGTCTTCCGACGGGCGATAGATTTCGCGGTCGAGCAGGGCGACGCGGTTCTGCAGGCGAAGCGAACGCTCGACCAGGTCACGGAACGATTCCGGCAGGTCCAGCCAGCCCGGAGCGTGGCGGTCGACGTTGAAGCTGTCGAGGCGAACCTTGCTCTTTTCCGAAAGTACCTGATCGCGGGTCATCTCGCCATTGTTGACGGCGCGCTGAAGCAGCAGCCAGGATGCCATCTGCATCAGGCGGGTGGTCAGGCGCATCGACTCGGCTGCATAAAGAACCGAAGCCATGCGCGGCAGCACCTTCGAGGCTGCGCGGCCCTGGCCGTCGAGATAGCTGGCCGTTTCTTCGACCAGCGCCATACCTTCCGCATACAGTGTCTTGAACTGCGCGGAGGAGGCTGCCCGGCCGGCAAAGCTGATCGTGTTCAATCCAAGCTCTGACATTATTGTAATTCCCTGTTCAACGCATCACTTCGGTTACGTAATGCCGTAAGCAGCTAAAAGTTTCACTGCCTGCGCTTTCTATGGCTATAAGATGGTATCAATAGCTGAAATGCGCAAGTCGTTTCTTAAGAAAGGGTTAATTCCCACAACTTTAGCAGTTTCGATGAAACAAAAAAAGAGCCGCGGGAAGCGGCTCTCAAGGTAAAACAGGGAGAAAATCAGACCAATTCGCCAAGCGGTGAAACTGTCTGAATCCAGAAGCTCTGGATGTCTCCAATAATCTCCGATGAAGCTTAATGTATGGTTAATTTCCGTCTATCTTTAATACAAAGAGCCGATAGACATTGCCACAATGTCGCTACGACAGTCTTATTTCACTATTTTCTAAAAAGATCCTCCGCCGCGCGCCGACCGGCGGATTTACGGCCGATCTCTTCCTGAAGGCGGTTGATCTCGGCATTCAGCAGGTCAATGCGCGCTTTCAGCTCATCGGCGGAGAGCAGCGAAATGTCGCAGCCGATTTCGTGCGTTAAAGGCTTTTTCGGCTTCTCGTCGTCGAAGAGACTCATATGGCGGCTCCGGGATAACGGTCTTCGGCAGATTCGCCCTCTTCCGGGAGCGGCGCCGCGCGTGGGCTGAGCGCCAGGCTTTCCGGCGTTGTGAGCGGGCTGGTCGAGACGGTGGTAAAGGTTTCGCGGTCGCCTGCAGGCACGGCCGCGCGCATCCGGCTGCGCAGGATGGCATAGGCGCTGATCAACACATGCGCCACCGCCGTTACGCCGAACAGGGCATAAGGACCGAAGGCCGACATGATCGGGCCGCCGAGCGTCGGGCCGATGATCGTGCCGATGCCGTAGAGCAGCAGCAGCCCGCCGGAGACTTTAACGAAGTCCTCGGGGGCGGCGAAGTCGTTGGCATGGGCGACGGCAATCGGATACAGCGCATTGGCCGTGGCGCCGTAGACGCCCACGAGGATCATCAGCCACATGACGTCGGCGGGTGCAGCAACGACGAAGAGCAGGCCGGAGACGGCGGCGACGGCGGCAAGGGCCGCCAGCACGTAGCGGCGGTCGACGCGGTCGGAGGCGCGACCTGCCGGCAGCTGCATCAGCGCGCCGGCGAAGATCGCCACGCTCATCATCAGCGCGATCGTGCTCTGCGAAAAGCCAGCTGCCGCGCCGAAGACGGCGCCGAGCGTGCCGAAGGCGCCATTGGCGATGCCGACCAGCAGGATGCCGACGAAAGAAACCGGCGAGTTGCGGAACAGTCCGCGAAGGTCGAGGCGCACCGCCGTCAGCGGTTGCGGCGAGGCGGCGGTCGACAACGTCGTCGGCAGCATCGCCACGCAATAGAAGATGCCGCAGACCATGAACAGGATCGGGGTCATGACATCCGCCAGCGGAATGGTCATCTGGCCGCCGACCGAGCCGATCAGGGTGATGCCGATATAGAGCGAAAAGATCATGCCGCGCGACTTGTTGGTGGCGCGCTCGTTCAGCCAGCTCTCGATGATCATCGAGGTGCCGGCAGTGGAAAAGCCGGTGACGGCGCGCAGCGCGATCCACCAGATGTCGTCGACGATGATCCCGGTCACCAGGGCATTGATCGCCAGGATCGAAATGAAGCTGGAAAAGGCACGCACATGGCCGACCCGGCGCACCACATTCGGCGCCAAAAGACAGCCGAGCACGAAGCCGGTGGCCCACGACGTGCCGAGCAGGCCGAGCACCGTCGTCGAATACCCTTCGCTGGCGCCGCGCACGGGCAGAAGCAGGCTGTGCAGGCCGTTTCCGAGGAAGAGAAACAGGGTGCCGAACAGCAGCGCGAGGACGGGGAGAAGGTTGCGAGTCATGTTCACAATGTCCGTTATCTCTGCTTAAGAAAGCAATAAGATTCGCGCGCGCCAAGCGGTCCCGCCGCTGTTGCCAGGGGAGGATTTTGCCGGTAACGGCTGATCAATGCGCGATGTGGCCGGGAATAGTGACGCCGGTATGGCACCCGCTCACCACAAGGGGAAAACCGTGTCGAAAATCATCACCGTTCTTCTGGTTCTCGCCATGGTGCTGCATCTCTTCAAGCCCCTCGGATTGCCGGGCCTGAGGCGGCGGCGGGACTTCTGGAAGATCGCGATCATCGCTTTTGCGGTATGGACGGTGGCCTTGCTGCTGCGCGAGGCGGGTTGAACCCGGCCGGCAGCGGGCAGGGCGACCCAAGGTCAATTCCTGCCCATGTTCGAAAGGTTTCGCCGATCAGCCGGCGATGGTGCCGCGCATGACTTCGACGCAGCGGCCGCTGATGCGGACATCGGTGACCGTGCCGGCCTGCTTGGTGACCGCCAGCCCGATCAGGCTGCGCCGGCCCATTTCGACACCCTGTTCGATGGTGATGGCGATCTCGACATCGTCGCCGGGGGCAAGCGTGGCGAGATAGGCGCCGAGGGCGGCCGAAGCGCTGCCTGTTGCCGGGTCCTCCATGACGGTGTCGAGCGGCGCAAACATGCGTGCCCGGATGTGCCAGGGATTGTCCGGCATGCGGGTATAAAGGAAAAGAGAGAAGTCGGTTTCCGTCTGCCGGTGGCGCTCGGCTGCTGCATGGAAGGCCGACACGTTGGGTTTGGCGGCGCCGAGCGCTTGCAGCCCGTCAAGCTCCGCCACGACGAAGGGCAGGCCGACGGACGCGAAAACCGGCGCGTGAGCGGCGGTGGCGATGCTGCCGGCGTCGATGGAGGCGCAGTGCGCCACCAGTTCCGGTGCCACGGTCTCGCCGATCGTCAGCGGTCGCGGGGCGCGGATCTCGGCGCCGATGACGATGCCCTGTTCGCGCAGCAATTTGACGGTGACAAGCCCGGCCTTTTCCTCGAAACGCAACGTATCGTCGAGCGGCTGGCCGAACAGTTCGTTCAGGCGGCCGAGGACGAAGGCGGTGCCGACATTGGGGTGGCCGGCAAAGGGGATTTCCGTCGTCGGCGTGAAGATGCGTACCCTTGCGGTGTTTGCCGGATCGACGGGCGGCAGCACGAAGGTGATTTCCGAATAGTTGAATTCCCGGGCGATCTGCTGCATCGCCTCGTCGCTGATGCCGCGCGCATCAGCAAATACCGCAAGCGGGTTGCCGGCAAAACGGGTTTCGGTGAAGACGTCGAGGGTGACGAAATCCGCAGTGGTCATCGATGGCTCCGGAAAGAGGTGGGCGGCACCGATGTCTAGCCGCCCGCCCGCAGTTCCGGAATCCGAAACTTGTGCCGGTGACAAGATGGTCGGGAGACGGATGCCGGCATTAAGGGGAACGGTTTCATCAACCGTCCCGAACCTGCATGTGGTGGCGTATGTTACGCTGTCCGTTCCTGCTCGGCGGTCCATAGGCCGCGTGCGGCCAGGCTGTTCATCCTGGCCCGGTGGGCAAAAGCGCGCTGTCCGGCCTCGACATTGCCGCTCTCGCCTTTCCAGGCCTTCAATGCGTCGTCCTGGAGGGCGCGGCCGTAGGAGAAGGTCAACGCCCAAGGCAGGCTGTTGCCGGCGTTCATGGCGGAGAGATGGGCGGTCGCTTCTTCGGCGGATTGGCCGCCGGACAGGAAGGCAATGCCGGCGACCGAGGCGGGCACGGTGTTCTTCAGCACGCGCACGGTGCGTTCCGCCACCTCCGCCACAGATGCCTTGCGTTGTTTCTTGCCGTCGATCACCATGCTCGGCTTGAGGATCATGCCCTCGAGCTTGATGCCGGCATCGGCGAGTTCGTTGAAGACGACGCGCAAGGTCTGCTCGGTCACCGCTTCGCTACGATCTATGTCATGGGTGCCGGGTTCGCCATCCATCAGCACTTCCGGTTCGACGATCGGCACGATGCCGGCCTGCTGGCAAAGCGCGGCGTAGCGCGCCAGCGCATGGGCATTGGCCTTGACGGCATTGGCGGTGGGCAGCCTGTCGGAAATTGCGATGACGCCGCGCCACTTGGCGAAGCGGGCGCCGGCCGCGTAGTAGCGCGCCAGACGTTCGGCCAGGCCGTCGAGGCCTTCGGTGACGGTTTCGCCCGATGCGAGTGCCAGCGGCTTGGCGCCGGTATCGACCTTGATGCCGGGAATGGCGCCAGCAGCGCGGATGACCTCGGCAAGCGGCGTGCCGTCGGCGGCGTTCTGGAACAGGGTTTCTTCGTAGAGGATGACGCCGGAGATGCAGTTTTTCATCGCCGCCTCGCTGCGCAGCAGCATTTCGCGGTAGTCGCGCCGGCTGGTCTCGGTCGATTCCAGGTCGATGGCCTCGAAACGTTTCTTGATCGTTGCCGTGGATTCATCCGCAGCCAGCAGGCCCTTGCCCTCGGCGACCATCGCTTTTGCGATGTCTTCAATACGTTCGCTCATCCTGCTCTCCCGAAACCAGCTATACTGTTGCCAAAAACGTCCTGTCTTTCCATCGTCGAACTGAAAAGGCCGGCGGAACGCTGGTTCCGCCGGCCTTGGATCTGCATGCGTCAGGCGGTCTTTTCGAGAACCGCCACGCCCGGCAATTCCTTGCCTTCCATCCATTCGAGGAAGGCGCCGCCGGCCGTCGAGATATAGGTGAAGTCGTCGGCAACGCCGGCATGGTTGAGCGCCGAAACCGTATCGCCGCCACCGGCGACGGAGATCAGCTTGCCTTCCTCGGTGCGCTCGGCGGCATGCTTGGCCGCTGCGACCGTCGCCGTGTCGAAGGGTTCGATTTCGAAGGCGCCGAGGGGGCCGTTCCAGACCAGCGTCTGGGCCTTGGAAATCCAGTCGTTGACGGCTTCCACCGACTTCGGACCGACGTCGAGGACCATGGCGTCGGCGGGAATGGCGTTGATGTCCACCACTTCGTTGGCCGCACCCGCCTTGAACTCGCGGGCGACGACGCCGTCGTCCGGCAGCACGATGGCGCAGCCGGCCGAGGCCGCTTCGATCATGATCTGCTTGGCGGTGGCGGCAAGGTCATGTTCGCACAGCGACTTGCCGACATTGGTGCCGCGGGCGGCGATGAAGGTGTTGGCCATGCCGCCGCCGATCACCAGCGCGTCGACCCTCTTCACCAGGTTCATCAACAGGTCGATCTTGGTGGAAACCTTGGCGCCGCCGACGATGGCGACCACCGGACGAGCCGGCTTGCCGAGGCCCTTTTCCAGTGCTTCCAGTTCCGCCTGCATGGTGCGGCCGGCATAGGCGGGCAGCAGATGGGCAAGGCCTTCGGTCGAGGCATGGGCGCGGTGCGCGGCGGAGAAGGCGTCGTTGACGTAGATGTCGCCGTTTTCAGCCAGCGCCTTGGTGAAGGCCGGGTCGTTCTTTTCCTCGCCCTTGTGGAAGCGGGTGTTTTCCAGAAGCAGGATGTCGCCGTCCTTCATCTTGCCTACGGCTTCCGCTGCTGCCGGGCCGATGCAATCGCTGGCGCTTGCAACCTTGTGGCCCAGCACCTGCTCAACGGCGGGTGCAATCAGCGACAGCGACAGGTCGGGCGAGGGGCCGTCCTTCGGGCGGCCGAAATGGGCGAGCAATATCACCTTGGCGCCTTTTTTCGACAGTTCGAGAATGGTCGGCGCGACACGTTCGATGCGGGTCGCATCGGTGACCTTGCCGTCGGAAACGGGGACATTGAGGTCGACGCGCACGAGCACGCGCTTGCCCGAAATATCGGAAAGATCATCAAGAGTTTTGAAAGCCGGCATGTCGAAAGTCCATCTCTGGTTCGGGTGTTTGCGACCGGACCATACACCCGCTGAAGTCAGACGCAAGGCGCATCAGCGGTCATTTTCCCCGTTCGCCGGCGCCTGTTTCGAGGGTGTGCCGTTGGTCGGATGGATGGCCTCGCGGACCTTGCGGCGCTTCTTGCGCAGATAGTCGCGGAAACGGTGGGCGATCTCGCGAAGGTTGATGAAGATCGGCAGGTTGGTCGCCGGTTCCAGCGGCTCCAGCGAGATGCCGACCGACTTGATGTGCTCCTGCTCGTCGAAATCGCGGACGATGAGGATGATCGAGCCGAGGCGGACACGGTCGGCATATTCCGGCCGTGTGCCGAGCCGCATGCCGATCAGTTCGGCGATGGTCACGTCCTTTTCGCTGTCGTAGAGCAGGCCGGGACCGTAGGCGGAATCGAGTTCCCGTGCCGGGCGGCTGGCGGAGATCGAGAAGGCGCCGAAAAACTCCGCATCGTCGGCGTCCACCGGGGCGCGGCTGGCGAACAGCCGGTCGAGCAGGTGGATGTAGGTCGGCGCCACGAACATGTAGACCTGATCGTTTTCGCGCAGCCTTCCGGCATATTGGTAACGCATCGACCGTCCGTCGCGGATGACCAGCGACGGCACCGCCCAGCGCGGAATGCGTTCGCCGCGCATCACCGGGCTGTCCTTGATGACGCGGTAGGACAGCAGTTCGTGGTTGGCGGCGCCGGGCAGGTCGAGTTCCAGCTTGTCGATGGCGCCCATGCGCGGCGGGATGATCAGGCCGAGCTTGCGCGCCACCGGCTTGATCGTCCACCCCTGCAGCAGAAGCGAGACGAGCACGATGATGAAGACGGTGTTGAAGTAGATCTGGCCGTTCTCCAGCCCGCCGAGGATCGGCAGGATGGCGAGCAGGATCGAGACGGCACCGCGCAGGCCGACCCAGGCAATGAAGGAGTTTTCCTGCTGGGTGAAATCGAAGGGCAAGAGGCAGAGCCAGACGGCGAGCGGTCTTGCGACGAAGATCAGGAAGAAGGCGAGCGCCAGGGCCGGCAGGATGATCGCCGGAAATTGCGACGGCGTGGCGAGCAGGCCGAGCACCAGGAACATGATGATCTGCGCCAGCCAGGTCAGGCCGTCCTGGAAGCGGCGGATGCTCGCCGCCGACTGGATGCGCTTGTTGCCGGCGAAGATGCCGGCGACGTAGACGGCGAGGAAGCCGCTGCCGCCCACGGCGCCGGTGAAGGAAAAGACCAGCAGCGCCAGCGCCAGCACGAAGATCGGCGCCAGGCCGCGATCCTTGGTGAAGCGGTTGATGACGGTGACGATCATCATGCCGCCGGCGAGCCCGAGCGCCAGGCCGATGCCCATTTCCTCGATGAACAGGAGGATCATGGACAGGCCGATATCCTCGCTGCTGCTGGCGGAAAGAACGCTCACCATGGCCATGGTCAGGAAGATCGCCATGGGATCGTTGCTGCCGGATTCCACCTCCAGCGTCGAGCGCACCCGCTCGCGAATGTTGATGCCGCCGATGCGCAGCAGGAAGAAGACCGCTGCCGCATCCGTCGAGGCGACGATGGAGCCGAGCAGCATGCCCTGAAGAAAGGTGAAGCGCAGGAAAACCATGGCCGCCAGCGCAAACAGCCCGGCCGTCAGCACGACGCCGAAGGAGGCAAGTGTCAGCGCCGGCGCCGCGGCGATGCGCAGCGAATGCAGCGAGGTGCCAAAACCGGAATCGAACAGCACGATGGCGAGCGCCACGGATCCCAGCATGTAGGCGAGCGAATTGTTGCTGAACTCGATGCCCAGCCCATCGACGCCGGCCAGCAGGCCGATCATCAGGAACAGGAAGAGCAGGGGCGCGCCGAAGCGATAGGCGAGAAGGCTTGAAAAGGCGGCCAGGAGAACGAGTGCCGTTCCGATGAGGATTGCGATGTAAAAGCCGTCCAATGTGCCCCCTTTCCTGCACGATCATGCCTTGCGCCATCGCCGCCGTCCATCGGAAAACGATGGATTGCGGCAAGAACATTCATGGCCCGCATCGCATGGCAGACAGGCGTGCGCAGCCGGGCCACCGGCCAAACGCCGGCGTCCGATCCTTTTGCCATGACGATGCTGAGTGCCGCCCGGACGGGCGGCGCGGAATGTCTGATGGTTCGCGGAAAATGTGCTGGCCAAATCGGGCGGGAACGGGGCGGGATGGCGAAGGACCATGAAATTTCTGCGATTTCCTGCCGGCGGCAAAAATGGCAAAATCGTGTCTGCGGCTTTGGCATAATCAGTTTGCCTTCCTACATAGGGTCGAACCTTCCGCGCGCCGCGCATCCATTCGACAGGGACCTTCCATGGCCGGCTTTTCCATTCTCGATCTTTCGCCCGTTTCCGAGGGCAGCAATCTCACGCAGGCGTTCGAAAGTTCGCGCCGCATGGCGAAGCGTGCGGAGGAATGCGGCTACAAGCGTTTCTGGCTCGCCGAACATCACGGCATGCCGGGCATCGCCAGCGCCGCCACCGCGCTGGTGATTGCCCATGTCGGCGCCGCGACCTCGACGATCCGCATCGGCTCCGGCGGCATCATGCTGCCGAACCATTCGCCGCTGGTGATCGCCGAGCAGTTCGGTACGCTGGCAGCACTTTATCCCGGCCGTATCGATCTCGGCCTCGGACGGGCGCCCGGTACGGACATGCGCACGGCGCAGGCGCTCCGCCGCAACCTCGATGCGGGCGCGAGCAGCTTTCCCAACGACATTCTCGAACTCAAGCAACTCATGGGGCCGATGGCGGAGAACCAGCCGCTCATCGCCATTCCCGGCGCCAATTCCAACGTGCCGATCTGGCTGCTCGGCTCCAGCATGTACAGCGCCCATCTCGCCGCCATGCTCGGTCTTCCCTACGCCTTTGCCTCGCATTTCGCCCCCGATCTGCTGATGGAGGCGATCACGCTCTACCGCGATCGTTTTACGCCGTCGGAAGAACTCGACCGGCCCTATGTCATGGCCGGGGTCATGGCGGCGGCGGCGGAGACGGACGAGGAGGCCGCCTATCATTTCACGTCGGCGCAGCAGCAGTTCGTCAACCTGCGCCGCAACGTTCGCGGTCAGTTCCCCCGTCCGCTGAAGAGCATGGACGGTTTCTGGTCGGAGATGGAGCAGATCAACGTCGAGCATACGCTGCGCTATGCCGTGGTCGGCTCCAAGGAGACGGCAGCGGCAAAGCTCGGCAACTTCATCCGCGAGACGCAGGCCGACGAAATCATCATCTCCATGCCGATCCACGATATCGAGGCGCGCCTGCGCTCGGTGGAAATCTTCGCCGACGTGCGTGAGACGCTGGCCGCCCAGGCCTGAAACGACCCTGAAACGACAAAGCCCGGCGTCACACTGTGACGCCGGGCTTTCGTGACGGATTGCCGGATGATCAGGCCGAAAGCTTGGCCAGGACCTCGTCGGAAACTTCGAAATTGGTGTAGACGTTCTGCACGTCGTCGTCGTCCTCGAGCGAATCGACGAGCTTCATCAGCGACTGGGCCTTTTCCTCGTCGACCGGAACGGTGTTCTGGGGCTTCCACACGGCCTTGACGGTCTCGGCTTCGCCGAGCGTCGCTTCCAGCGCCTTGGAGACTTCGCCGATATCCTCGAAACCGCAGGTGATGGTGTGGGCTTCCTCGTCGGTTTCCACATCCTCGGCGCCGGCCTCGATGGCGGCGTCCATGACCTTGTCGGCACCGCCGACGGACAGCTTGTAGGTGATTTCGCCGACGCGGTTGAAGGAGAAGGACACCGAGCCGGTTTCGCCGAGCGCGCCGCCGGCCTTGGTGAAGATCGAACGGACGTTGGAGGCGGTGCGGTTGCGGTTGTCCGTCAGGGCCTCGACGATAACGGCGACGCCGCCCGGGCCGTAACCCTCGTAACGAACTTCATCGTAGTTCTCGCCGTCGGCACCGGCTGCCTTCTTGATGGCGCGCTCGATGTTGTCCTTCGGCATCGATTGCGCCTTGGCGTTCTGGATCGCCAGGCGCAGACGGGCGTTCATCGACGGGTCGGGCAGACCCGCCTTGGCCGCAACGGTGATTTCGCGCGCAAGCTTGGAGAACATTTTCGACCGCACGGAATCCTGTTTTCCCTTGCGGTGCATGATGTTTTTAAACTGTGAATGGCCAGCCATGGCACCCCTGATCACGTCTTTGTTTGGATTTTCCGCCTTATAGGAGCGAAACAGCCCGCATTCAAGGGAAAACCGACCGTCCCCGGCGATGGCGCGCGTTGGAACAAATGCCGTGGCTCTCTCGTTTGGACTGCTCACCGAACAGGGAAAGGAAGACGCGATGGCAAGTTTCAAGGATGCGCGCGAGGCGCCGGCCAAGCAGCTCTGGGACGAGATCGACGGTGTGCATGCCGGCATGCTGGGCGTGGAAAACTCCGGCCTGCTGATGCAACCCATGGCGCCACAGACGGACCGAAAGACCAATACCATCTGGTTTTACACCAAGACCGACGCAGAATTGGTCAAGGCGATCAAGCCGGGTTCTCGCGCCAATTTCTGCCTTGTCGGCAAGGATCATGATTACCATGCCTCCATTGCCGGCCAGATCGAGGTGCGCAAGGATGCCGCCAAGATCGACGAGTTCTGGAATTCGGTCGTCGCCGCCTGGTATGAGGACGGCAAGAACGATCCGAGCCTCACCATGCTGGCCCTGCATATCGACGATGCGGAAGTCTGGGCCTCGACCGACAGCACCCTGAAATTCGGCTGGGAAATCGCCAAGGCGAACCTCAACGATCAGAAGACCCCCGACGTCGGCGTCAACGTGCACCTTCGCTTTGCCTGAAGTCGTCTCTCGTCTCGGGCCTTTATGCCCCGCCGCTCCTCCCCGGCGGGGCATTTTGCTGCTTAGAAATTCCTGGGTATATAGATGAGCGGCCGTTTTGGCAGGCTGCGCATCGAAACGGTGATCGTATCGCTCTCGGCGCGGGCGACGTCGAATTTTTCGTCGAACATGGCGAGGAACATGTCGAGCTGGCCCGGCCGGTGCATCGGCAGGATCAGCGAGGAATGCAGGCGCTTGACGATGCGGCTCATGCTGTCAGCGCCCATGGTCAGCCCGCCGTCGACCGGCACCATCAGGATATCCAGCCGGCCGATCTCGGCATAATGCGCATCCGTCAGTTCGTGATGCAGGTGACCCAGATGGCCGATGCACAGGCCGGCAACCTCGAAGATGAAGATGGAGTTGCCGTCATGCTCCATGCCGCCGCTGTCCCAGGAGCGGATGTCGGTGGTGACGTTGCGGACATAGGTGTCGCCGACGACGACATCGTGATCGGCCTTTTCGCCGGGAACGTCGCTCCAGCCGTGCAGCACGTATTGGATGCCGGGGTCGGGCGCCAGGGTGTAATGCGTCGAATGCGCCTTGTTCATCGTGACGACGTCCGGGAGCCTTGCAGGCCGGTACCAGCCGTTGAAATCGGTGGCGACCACGGTGCCTGCCGGTGTCTCGATGGAGAAGGTCGAATGGCCGAGATAGGTGATCTTCACGTCCTCGGCACTGACTTGTATCGGGATCAGGTCTGCCGGTGTGGCGCTTGCGAAAACAACGCCCGGCACATTCTGGGCGATCGCCTGGCATTGGCTGACGGGCGTATCCTGCGCCTGGGCGGCGCTCGCAAGCGCCACAAATCCCATGAGAGCAAAGGCAAGCGTCTTGGCCATTCATGCCACCTCTTGAACCGGTTTTGCCGGGGAAAAGATGCGGCAAGGCAAGGGGCGGGTCCAGCGGAAATGCCGTGGCCGCCCGTCACAATCATGTCATCGGGTAGATAATCGGAAGAGGCTTATCGCCAGAAATCCGGAATGGTTTCGGCCAGCCGCGGGCCGAGGCGCAGCGGCGCGATTTTTTCGGCCAGCCCGGTGCTGTCGGAAATCTCGACGCCGACGCCACAGATGGTGGCCGGGCCGGAAGCGGCTTCGAAACGGCCCTTCGGCATCTTAGAGATGAAGCGGTTGAGCGGCTCTTCCTTGTCCATGCCGAGCGAGCTGTCATAGTCGCCGCACATGCCAGCGTCGGACATGTAGGCGGTGCCGCCGTTGAGGATCTGCGCGTCGGCGGTCGGCACATGCGTGTGCGTTCCGACGACGAAGCTCGCGCGGCCATCAACGAAATGGCCAAAACACTGCTTTTCGCTGGTCGCCTCGGCGTGGAAGTCGAAGACGATGGCATCGGCCTGTTCCCTGAGCGGGCAGGCGGCCAGGATCGTTTCGGCCGACTTGAAGGGATCGTCGAGTTCCGGGTGCATGAAGACCCGGCCCATGATGTTGGCGACGAGGATGCGGGCGCCGTTGCGGCCGTAGAACAGGCCGGAGCCGCGTCCCGGCGTGCCGGCCGGATAGTTGGCGGGGCGCAGGAACTGGTCGTGGCGCGCCGCGAAGGTGATTGCGTCCTTCTGGTCCCAGACATGGTTGCCGGTGGTCACCACGTCGGCGCCGGCATTGATCGTTTCCAGGAATATATCCTCGGTGATGCCGAAACCGCCGGCGGCGTTCTCGCCGTTGACGATGACGAAATCGAGCTTCAGGTCGGAAACCAGACCGGGCAATTTGTCCCAGACCGCCGTCCGTCCGGTCTTGCCGACCATGTCGCCGAGGAAGAGTAGTCGCATTCTTTATCCGATCCGCCTGGTGAAATGCCGGAAGCCGCTTTCCGTGAGCATGGCATTCAAGCCCACGTCATGTGGCTCCGCCGGCACAGATGCCACTTCTTGGCAGTCGAATGCAATGCCGACGAGTTGCGGGTCCATGTCTTTTTTGTGAAGCCGATCGATGGCCCGGTCGTAGTAGCCGGCGCCGTAACCGATGCGGTGGCCTGTCCTGTCGAAGGCCGAAAGCGGCACCAACATGATGTCGGGATCGACCTCCGGCGCCTCCGGGCCGGGACCGGAGGTGCCGAAGCCGGTGCTGATCAGCGGCGCATCGACGAACAGTTCGCGGAAGACGATGGTCTGCTTGTCGACGATGACCGGCAGGCAAAGGCGGGCGCCGCGCTCGCGCAGGCGCGCCATCAGCGGCCTGAGGTCCGGCTCCGAGCGGATGGGGAAGAAGCCCGAGATCACCGCGCCGGGCGCAAACCGCAAGTTATCCTCGGCATGGGCCGCCATCGTCAGGCTCTTCTCGATGCGTTCGTGGGCGGGAATTGCATCGCGTTGCGTCAGACGCTCGGTGCGGATGGCGGCCTTCTGTTCCTTCGGTGTCATTGCGGCATTCTCCTTCGTCTTCGAAGGCGCGAGACTATCGCCCGCTGTCGTTTCTGCAAATGGTCGGATGCGACATCTCCGATGCCAGAAAGGAGAAGGGCCAAGAATTGCAAGGCAAATTATTGGTGAAGCGATTAGTTAAATTTCAATGGATTGTCCCTATTCCTGACAAACAGCAAATTGGCAATTGAATGGCGGCATAGGGGAAATGGCGCATTCGACATAGCTTTTGGGGGTTTAGGCGCATGAACGACACTCGCATCACCCGCCCGCTCTGGGCAAAGATCACCGCTTGCGGCTTTGCCGCCGTGCTGTTTTCCAGCGCTGCAATTGGCGGGTTGGCTTGGTACAGCGAGAAACAGATGAGCGAACATGCGCTCGAAACCGAGTTGGCCAACGATCTGGCCTTCTTCGAAACGGATATGGCAGCGCAGGGACGTTCGGCGGCCACCCTGGCGCTGGCGATCGCTGGTCAGCCGGAAACCGCCGACCTGATCGAAACCAAATCCCACGACGGCATTTTGCAGCGATTTGCAGCGATCTTTCCTGACATCAAGGGAGCGAGCAATCTCGGTCTCGTCACCTTCAGCCAGGCGGATGCCACGGTGGTCGCCCGTATCCACGAGCCGGATGTGTTCGGTGACAACGTCGCCGCGCGCCGCAAGACCATCGTCGCTGCCGTCAAAGACAACAAGCTGACGGCAGGCATCGAGCCGGGTCGTACGGCGGTCAGCATCTTCGCCTCCGCTCCGGTGGCCAAGGACGGCAAGGTGGTCGGCGTCGTCGATGTCGGCACCAAGCTGACGGAAGAGTATTTTTCACGGCTTTCGAAAGAAATCGACGCCAACATCGCTCTGCATCTGCAGCAGGACGGCAAGTTTGTGAAGCAGGCAACGACGTTCCCCGGCGACACCATGCTGTCGGAGGCTGATCTGGCTGCGGCTTTCGAAGATCAGAAATTTCACCACTACGGCGAACAGGGCGGCTTCACCTATACGGTGACGGCCGTTCCGCTCAAGGATTTCTCCGGCAAGAAGGTCGGCGTGATCGAGATCGCCTCCAACGTGACGCAGCTTGCCGCCCAGACGCAGGAAGCGTTGTGGCTGACGGTCATCGGCACGGCGGCGATGTCCATTCTTTCGCTGATCGGTTTCTTGTGGTTTGCGCGGTCCATCGCCGGTTCGATCCGTGGCGTCACCGACATCATGAGCCGGCTGGCCAACGGCGATCTGTCCGCCGAGGTGCGCGGCAAGGAGCGCCCGGACGAAATCGGCGCCATGGCGCGGGCCGTCCAGGTGTTCAAGGATGCGGCCGAAACCAACAAGCGGCTGGAGCGGGACGCCGAGGAGGCACGCGCCGCTCAGGAAGCGCAGCGTGGCCGCCAGACGGCACTCGACAATGCCAAGGCGGAAGATCTGCGCGCCTTCATCCATGCGGTTGAAGACGGCTTCAATTCGCTCTCCGATGGCGATCTGACGGTGCGTATGCGCACGTCGGTCGCGCCGGAATTCGAGCCGATCCGCGCCAAGTTCAACGGCAGCGTCGAAAAGCTGGAAGAGGCGATCGGCTCCGTCGTCGGTGCCGTGCGGGCGATCCGTGGCGGCCTCAACGAAATCTCCTCCGCGTCCGGCGACCTTGCCAAGCGCACCGAGCAGCAGGCGGCAAGCCTTGAAGAGACGGCCGCAGCCCTCAGCGAAGTGACGAGCGGCGTCAACGATACCGCCCTCAGCGCCGACCAGGCCCAGGCCGCGACCACCACGGCACAGCGCAATGCCGAACGCGGCGGCGAGATCGTCTCCAATGCCGTCTCGGCCATGGTCGAGATCGAACAGTCCTCCGACCAGATCGGCAAGATCACCGGTGTCATCAACGACATCGCCTTCCAGACCAACCTGCTGGCGCTGAATGCCGGCGTCGAGGCGGCCCGTGCCGGCGAGGCGGGCCGCGGCTTTGCCGTCGTCGCCCAGGAAGTTCGCGGCCTGGCGCAGCGGTCTGCCGAAGCCGCCAAGGAGATCAAGACGCTGATCGCCAACTCCACCTCGCAGGTCAAGCGCGGCGTGGAACTGGTGACCGCCTCCGGCACCTCGCTCGAGGAGATCGTCGCGCAGGTCGGCCAGATCAGCACTGTTGTCGCCGAGATCGCCCGCAATGCCCGCGAGCAGGCGGTGCGCCTGAAGGAAGTCTCCGGCGCTGCCGACCAGATGGACCAGGTGACGCAGCAGAATGCCGCCATGGTCGAGGAGACGACGGCTGCCGCCCGCAACCTGTCGCACGAGACGGAAGACCTCGCCGGCATGGTCGACCGCTTCAAGACGCAGCAGGGCAGGGGTTATGCACAGCCTGCCGCAGGCCAGTCCTATCGCCGCAACGCCGCCTGAGACACGACATGACCAAAAACCCGTCCGCGCTGACCGCGCGGGCGGGTTTTGTCGTTTGCAGAAACCGGTCTGGTCGCTCAGAGCCTGATGCGGCCGAGTGCGTTGAGGGCGAAGAACAGCGCGGCGATGTGCATCGAATTGGTGACGCTGCCGGCCATCACCTGTTGCAGCACAGTTTCCAGCGGCATGAGTTCCACAGCAATTTCTTCGCCGGGTTCCAGATGGGGCTCGGCCAGCTTTTCGGCATTGCGGAGCAGCGTGACATGCACATGGTTGGTCTGCAGTGCCGGGTTGGCGGCGAAGCGCCCCAGATATTCCGCTTCACTGGCGCCGTAGCCGGTTTCCTCCAATAGCTCCCGGCGCGCGGCTTCCGCTGCCGAAACATCCTCCGCATCGACACAGCCGCCCGGCAGTTCCAGGTCGATCATCGCCGTTCCATGGCGATACTGGCGGATCATCACCAACCTGTCGTCGGGCGTCAGCGCCACGGCGACGGCCCAGTCGGGATAGGCAAGCGTGTAATAGGGATCGAGGATCGCGCCGTTGCCGGTCACCACCCGTTCGGCGGTGAGATCCACCCACCGGTCCTTGTGGATGGTCCGGCGATTGTCAGCCTTCCAGGGCAGGATCATAGGGTCGGGCTCTGTTGGCGGCTGCCTGCACGAAGCGGCGGAAGAAGAAAAGTGCGATCCACGGCAACCGATGGAGGTTTACGATCCTGGGTGCCTACAAACGTAGGTGGGCGCCGTGTGACCAGGCCCACGAGCCCGGTCAGGGACAGCTCCCTATGGATCGAGTATGGCCCCAGGGATTGTGGTTCCTGTCGAGAGGCGCAGACCGCAGCGGCAATATAGGAAGAAAATCGCCGGTCCGCCAGAGGGCCTTCGATGTTAATTCAGCTCAGTGCCGGGGCGGCCGGTGAGCTTTGCGGTCAGGCCCTGGATGCGGGCCGTGACCTCCTCGATCGTCGCCGCCAGCAGCTCTTCGGTGCGCACAGACGAGGCCCGGTCGTCCTCGCGCGAGATAGAGAGGTTTTTCATCTCGGCTTCCAGTCTGGCCAGCCGCCGCGAGACGTCGGACAGTTCGTCCATGACCATGATGCCGGCCATCACCGTCAGGCGAAGATCGCCGATTTCGCCGAACTGGCTCTTGAGGTGCCCGACATAACGGTCGAAACGGTCGGCGAGATCGGTCAGGTGGCCTTCCTGGCCTTCCTCGCAGGCCATCCGGTAGGCCTTGCCGTCGATCATCACGGTGACTTGCGCCATGCTTACATCTGCCTTTCGTGCCGCGATCTGCCGGCCGTTACCGGTCGAGAACCGCCCGGATGGTTTCCATCGCCGTGACCAGGCGGCGCGACACTTCGCGGTTGACTTCTTCCAGCCGGTTGGCGCGGAATTCCGACTGGTCGAGTTCCTGCGCCAGCCGCGAACGGTCGGCGTGGACACGCCGAACCTCGCCGTCGACTTCGCTCTGGTCACGCTCGCGTTCAAACCGCACGTCGATGGCATTTTCAAGATTGCCGAGCGCCGCCTTCAGGCCCATCACTGCCATCTCTACTGTCTTGCCTGCTGCCATATCCGTCTTCTTGGCTCCTGGAAACCTGTCCGAATCGCTCGATCGGCCCTGTTTTCGTAGGCCGAACACTATTCTTGCCGGCAAGCGCCCGTCAATCGTTGCGCCGGGCGGTAAATTGTGGATGAGGCCGAATTGCGAATGTTCCGTCGCTTGCGACCTTTTGTTCATTGCCGTGGTCAAATGTTAAAAAATCCGGCAACTGGCGCTTCAAGCGGCGCCGGATTTGTTGACTTGGCTCCTCTTCCTGCTATGGATCACGACGCTTCTGGATGTTCGTTTTGCGGACATCTCCCGACACCCGGAACCAGCGGAAAAGCCATGATCTCTCGCGACAAACATAACCGGATGGCGAATGCAATCCGTTTCCTTTCCATGGATGCAGTTGAAAAGGCCAATTCCGGTCATCCCGGCTTGCCGATGGGTGCAGCCGACGTGGCGACGGTTCTTTTCAGCCGCTACCTCAAGTTCGATCCGAAGAGCCCGCTCTGGCCCGACCGCGACCGTTTCGTGCTGTCCGCCGGCCACGGTTCGATGCTGATCTATTCTCTGCTTTACCTCACCGGCTACGAGGACATGGGCATCGAGGATCTCAAGCAGTTCCGCCAGCTCGGCTCCAAGACCGCCGGCCACCCGGAATACGGCCATGCCTCCGGCATCGAGACCACCACCGGCCCGCTCGGCCAGGGCATTGCCAATGCCGTCGGCATGGCGATTGCCGAACGCAAGCTGGAGGAGGAGTTCGGCTCCGACCTGCAGAGCCACTTTACCTATGTTCTGTGCGGTGACGGCTGCCTGATGGAAGGCATCAGCCACGAGGCGATCGCGCTTGCCGGCCACCTCAAGCTCAACAAGCTGATCCTGTTCTGGGACGACAACAACATCACCATCGACGGCGCCGTCAGCCTGTCCGACTCGACCGACCAGATCGCCCGCTTCAAGGCGGTCCACTGGAACACGATCTCGATCGACGGCCACGATCCGGAAGCGATTGCCGCTGCTATCGAGCAGGCGCAGAAATCCGACCGCCCGACCTTTATCGCGTGCAAGACCACCATCGGTTTTGGCGCGCCGAACAAGGCCGGCACGCACAAGGTGCACGGTTCGCCGCTCGGCGCCGAAGAAATTGCCGCCACCCGCAAGGCGCTGAACTGGGAAGCCGAAGCCTTCGTCATCCCCGATGACGTTCTGTCCGACTGGCGTGCTGCCGGCGAGCGCTCCAAGGATGCGCACAAGGCCTGGGAAGGCCGTCTGGCTGCAACCGAAGCCGGCAAGAAGGCAGAATTCACCCGCCGTTTCGCCGGTGACCTGCCGGGCAACTTCGACGCTGCCATCGACGCCTACAAGAAGAAGCTGGCCGACGCGCCGCCGACGGTGGCAACCCGCAAGGCTTCGGAAGACGCGCTGGAAGTCATCAACGGCATCCTGCCGGAAACGCTCGGCGGCTCCGCCGACCTGACGCCGTCGAACAACACCAAGACCAGCCAGATGAAGTCGATCACCCCGACCGATTTCTCCGGCCGCTATATGCACTGGGGCATCCGCGAGCACGGCATGGCTGCCGCCATGAACGGCATCGCGCTGCACGGCGGTCTGATCCCTTACGGCGGCGGCTTCATGATCTTCTCGGACTATTGCCGTCCGTCGATCCGCCTCGCAGCCCTGATGGGCATCCGCGTCATCCATGTGCTGACGCATGATTCCATCGGCGTCGGCGAAGACGGTCCGACGCACCAGCCGGTCGAGCATATGTCGGCGCTGCGCGCCATCCCGAACCTCCTGCTGTTCCGTCCGGCCGATGCCGTCGAAACGGCGGAATGCTGGCAGCTGGCGCTCGAAGAAAAGCATCGTCCGTCCGCTTTGGCGCTGACCCGCCAGAACCTGACGCCGGCGCGCAAGACCTACGAGGCGAAGAACCTCTCCGCCACCGGCGCCTACGAACTCGTCTCGGCCGACAATGCCAAGGTTTCGATCTTCGCATCCGGTTCGGAAGTCGAGCTGGCGTTGAAGGCGGCGGAAACGCTGGCGCAGAAGGGTGTCGCCACCCGCGTCGTTTCCGTTCCGTGCTTCGAGCTGTTCTACGACCAGCCGGAAGATTACCAGGCGAAGATCATCGGCAAGGCGCCGGTGAAGATCGCCGTCGAGGCGGCCATTCGCCAGAGCTGGGATCACATCATCGGTTCGGACGGTGCCTTTATCGGCATGCATTCCTTCGGTGCTTCCGGTCCGGCCAAGGATCTGTACAAGCATTTCAACATCACGGCGGAAGCGATCGTCGCCGCTGCCGAAGCCAAGCTCGCATAAAGAGAAGGGGGCGTATCCCAGGCGCCCCTCCATCCCAGCACACACGCTTTTTAGGGAGACTAGAATGACTGTGAAAGTTGCCATCAACGGCTTCGGCCGCATCGGCCGCAACGTTCTGCGCGCCATCGTCGAATCCGGCCGCACCGATATCGAGGTCGTTGCCATCAACGACCTCGGCCCGGTCGAGACCAATGCCCACCTGCTGCGTTACGATTCCATCCACGGCAAGTTCCCGGCCGACGTGAAGGTCGACGGCGACACGATCACCGTCGGCGGCGGCAAGCCGATCAAGGTGACGGCGATCAAGGACCCGGCGACCCTGCCGCACGGCGAACTCGGCGTCGATATCGCTCTTGAGTGCACGGGCATCTTCACCGCCCGCGACAAGGCTGCGGCCCACCTGACGGCTGGCGCCAAGCGCGTCATCGTTTCGGCTCCGGCCGATGGCGCCGACCTGACGGTCGTCTTCGGCGTCAACCACGACCAGCTGAGCAAGGACCACCTGGTCATCTCCAACGCCTCGTGCACCACCAACTGCCTGGTTCCGGTGGTCAAGGTGCTGAACGACGCCATCGGCATCGATCATGGTTTCATGACCACGATCCACTCCTACACCGGCGACCAGCCGACGCTCGACACCATGCACAAGGACCTGTATCGCGCCCGCGCTGCCGCGCTGTCGATGATCCCGACCTCAACCGGTGCCGCCAAGGCCGTCGGCCTCGTGCTGCCGGAACTGAAGGGCAAGCTCGACGGTACCTCGATCCGCGTGCCGACCCCGAACGTCTCCGTCGTCGACTTCAAGTTCGTCGCCAAGCGCGACACGACGGTTGCCGAAGTCAACGCCGCCATCAAGGCTGCCGCCGACGGTCCGCTCAAGGGCATCCTCGGCTACACCGACGAGCCGCTGGTTTCCCGCGACTTCAACCACGACAGCCATTCGTCGATCTTCGCCAACGACCAGACCAAGGTCCTCGAAGGCAAGTTCGTCCGCATCCTGTCCTGGTACGACAACGAGTGGGGCTTCTCCAACCGCATGGCCGACACGGCTGTTGCATTCGCCAAGCTCGTCTAAGCGAAAAACGATCCGGGCGCCGCACAACCGGCGCCCGCAGACAACAAAGGCGGCATCGTTTCCGGTGCCGCCTTTCTTTTTTTGCTTATAAGAGGGGTGTCAGCTGGCGCGGCGATATCGCTCCTGCGCTGCCGGTTGCGCCTGCCTGCCGCCATCCGCGAGAACGAACCGGCCGAGGCGCTGGTCCATCTCGCCTGCTTCCGCCGCCAGACGACGAATGGCGGAGGTGGTGTCCTGCACCATGGAGGCGTTCTGCTGCGTCACGGTGTCGAGTTCGGAGACGGCGCCGCCGATCGCCTGCAGGGTTGCCGCCTGCTCGCGGGTGGACGACATGATCTCGTGGATGCGGCCGTTGATCGCCTCGACACGCTCGCCAATGCCGGTCAGCGCCTGTCCGGCCCGCTCCACCAGCGAGACACCGCTTTCCACTTCGACAGTCGATTTCTGCAGCAGATCGGAGATTTCTTTGGCGGCGCTCGAGGAGCGTTGTGCCAGTTCGCGAACTTCCTGGGCGACGACGGCAAAACCCTTGCCGGATTCGCCGGCACGGGCGGCCTCGACGCCGGCGTTCAGCGCCAAGAGGTTGGTCTGGAAGGCGATTTCGTCGATGACGTCGATGATCTGGTTGATCTGCCGCGACGAGTTTTGGATTGCCTCCATCGCCGAGATGGTTTCCTGCATCACCTGGCCGGACTCTTCGGTGTTGCGTTTGGCTTCGGCGGCGATCTTTTCGGCCTGTTCGCCGCGGGAAATCTGCACCCGCACGGCCTGGGTGATCGCGCCGATGGCAGCGACCGTTTCGGTGATCGACGACGCCTGGCGGTCGGTGCGTTCCGCAAGCCGGTCGGCGCCGCCACGCATCTGTTCCGATCCCTGGCGGACGGCGAGTGAATTGCCGCCGATCGACGACAAGGTTTCGCAGAGCGTTGCCATCGCCTGATTGAAGTTGACGCGCAGGCCTTCCAGTTCCGGCGGGAACTGGCGGTTGATCTGGAAGGCGAGGTTGCCGTCGGCAAGATTGTGTAAGCCTTCGTCCAGGGCTTCGACGACGACCTGCAAGAGCTGCGCCTCGGCATCGCGATCGGCCGCACGCTGCAGCCGTTCCATTTCGGACTGCTTGCGGGATTCGACGTTGGCCGTTTCCATGTCGCGTTGCTCGATCAGCGAGTGGCGGAAATGTTCCAGCGCCCGGGCCAGCGTGCCGATCTCGTCCTTGCGCTCCTGGTTGCCGACAGCGATATCGACCTTGCCCTCCGCCACGGAACGGGTCAGCCCGGCAAGCTTCGAAAGCGGTGCGAACAGCTTGCCGGAAAGAAGGCCGGTGATCAGCGACAGGGCAACCAGCACGGCAAGCCCACTGACGACAAGCACGCCGGCGATCTCCAGTGAACCTTCGTTCAATTCGCTGCGCAGGATGCTTTCGACGACGAGCAGTTTTTCGCCGTTGTAGTCGATCTTGCGCGCATAGCTGCGGGCTTCGCCATCGGCGCGGACGAAATCTGCGACGGTCATGACGTCGCTGGCAAAGGCATCCGGCGCGAAGGTGAAGGGTCCTGCATCGATCTCGACCAGCTTTCCGGCCGCATCCAGTCCGACCACCCGCCCGTCTGCGCTGATGACTTGCGCCTGTTCGGAACTTTCCGACGTCAGGCCCTTGGCGAGAATGCCGGCGATGATATCGTCGCGAACCTGGAAGAGCACGATGCCTTTCGGTGCGCCCATCTTGATGACCGGGACGGCGAAGAAGATCGCCGGGGTTCCACCATCGACCCTGAGGCCGGAAAAGCTCGAGGGTGCAGCGTCTTCCGTTGCCTGCGCGATGTTGTCCTTGCCGGTCTTGAAGGCGATGCCGATGCCGCGCTCTGCCCATGCGCCGCCGGCGATGTTCTGGGCAAAGGCATCGGTCTTCTTGTAGGAATAGATCACATTGCCGTCGAGATCGGCGATCAGCAGGTCGCTGAAGGCGGAATTCTTGAGGAAACCGGCCACTTCGGTCTGTGTCTTTTCATGGCTGGAATAATAGAAGCCGCTCGGCCCTTCCGGCTTGATCAGCTTTTCGCGCTGGTCGGCAGGATTTGGGTTGCCGGTGACGAAGACGCCGGTCAGTTCGGCGCCGGCATTGCCGGAATTCTTCTCGATCGTTTTCCAGCCGCTGCGCAGCGAGGTGATCGACATCTGCAACGCTTCGATCTTGGCGATGGAAACGGCCTGGCTTTCCAGCTGCGCCAGCTGGTTCTTCAGCATGTCGCCGCGGAACACCAGGATGCTTTCCATCGATTTCAGCGCCTGGCGCTGGAAGATGCCGCTGCTGCTGACATAGGCCAGCACATTCAGCACGCCGACCGAAACGATCGTCAGAAGAAGGAAGATGGCGGTTACCTTGAAGGACAAGGAGTGGAGTCGTTGCTGCATGTATTCGATCCGCACATGGGCTCCACCGGCAGGGCTGCCGCGGGCGGGGGTCGGGCCGGCCGACACGGGTTTCAATCTCCGCCATGTTCGGGCCGCATGCTTAATTCAGGGTAAACAAGAGAATGTCGAAGCGGCAATGTTTTTGCTTTGTTCACCTTTGTCTGGCACATAAAGCGCAAGACGGTTAGGGTAGGTCATGCAGAACATCACGCGAATCATCGGTATCGACCCCGGATTGCGCCGCACCGGTTGGGGAATCATCGAGTCCTTGGGCAATTCCTTGAAGTTCGTCGCCTCGGGCACGGTGACGTCTGACGGCGACATGGACCTCGCCTCCCGGCTTTGCCAGCTGCATGACGGGCTGGCCGAAGTGGTGCACAGCTACAAGCCGGACGAAGCTGCCGTGGAACAGACCTTCGTCAACAAGGATGCCGTGGCGACGCTGAAGCTCGGCCAGGCCCGCGGCGTGGTGATGCTGGTGCCGGCACGCGCCGGCCTGCCGGTTGCCGAATACGCGCCGAACGCGGTGAAAAAGGCGGTGATCGGCGTCGGTCACGGCGAGAAGCAGCAGATCCACATGATGTTGAAGATCCTGATGCCGAAAGCCACGTTCAAGGGTAATGACGCCGCCGATGCATTGGCCATCGCCATCTGCCATGCCCATAACCGCGGCGGCGCAAAGCTTCGGATGGCGGCGGCAGGATAGGTTTGTTCTTGACTTGTTCTCAAAGTAAGGATAATTCTTACTGAATTGGAGAACGATGATGCGGGTAACGTCCAAAGGCCAGGTCACCATTCCGCGCGACTTGCGCGAGCTTGTCGGCATCGAACCGAACAGCGAAGTCGTGTTTTCCATCGACGGGGGGCGGCTCGTCGTTACGCCGAAGAATAGCATGCGGGACATCGAAGACCGTACCCGGCTGGATCGCCTTGCACACGCGCTCGATCGGCTGGAGGGATCGGGAGATCAGTCCGTCGACGCGGATGGTTTGATGTCGATCACCCGCGATCGATAACGCCATGGCTGTGCTGGTTGATACAAATGTGTTGGTGGATGTTGCCGTTCGCGATCCGGCGTGGCTGCAATGGTCGCGTTCGCGGCTTCTCGCCGCTGCCCGAGGCGGCCCGATCCTGATCAATCCCGTTATTTATGCGGAATTCTCGTATCGTTACGACAACATCGACGAAGTGGATATGTTGCTGCCCATCCACGAGTTTCGCCGCGAAGCCATTCCCTGGGTGGCGTCTTTCGCTGCCGGCCTTGCTTTTCGGAAATATCGGCAGGCAGGCGGTGCACGCGATCGCATCCTTCCGGACTTCCTGATCGGCGCCCATGCGGCGATCCGCGGTTATACCATCCTCACCCGGGATCCAAAGGGTTACCGTTCCTACTTCCCGACGGTTGACCTCATTTCCCCCGAAACCCATCCCTGAAGGCATTCTCATCATGATCGGCAAACTCAAGGGCGTGATAGACGAGATCGGCGACGACCACGTTCTCGTCGATGTGCACGGTGTCTGTTACGTCGCCCATTGCTCGTCGCGGACGCTGTCGCGGATCGGTTCGGTGGGCGAGGCGGTGGTGCTGTTCATCGAAACCTATGTGCGCGAAGACCAGTTCAAGCTTTTCGGCTTCATGTCGGCTCTGGAGCGGGAATGGTTCAACCTGCTGCAGAGCGTCCAGGGCGTCGGTGCGAAGGTGGCGCTTGCCGTTTTGTCGACCTTGACGCCGTCCGAGCTTGCCAATGCCATCGCGCTTCAGGACAAGGTCGCGGTATCGCGGGCGCCGGGTGTCGGACCGAAGGTGGCGATGCGCATCGTCACGGAGTTGAAGAACAAGGCGCCCGCCTTCGCCGGTGACATGGGCGCCAATATCGGCCTCAAGCAGGAGCTTGGAGAGGGTGTGGCGCCGGCCCCGGTCGCCGATGCCGTTTCGGCGCTGACCAACCTCGGCTATTCCCGCGACCAGGCGGCGAATGCGGTTGCCGCGGCGCTCAAGAACGCCGGCGAGGGAGCGGACAGTGCCAAGCTGATCCGGCTGGGTCTGAGGGAACTGGCGCAGTGATTGTCAAAGCAAATGTTTCTTACTAATTTATCAGGGTAAGAAAACCGATGGACGGTAAGAAATGGGCGCTCTGACGACATTGACCTCGAAAGGCCAGCTTACAATTCCGAAGGACGTTCGGGACGCGCTACAGCTGACTCCTGGGATGCGTTTTTATGTGACTATCCGCAACGGGCAGGTCGTGGCCGTTCCGAAGAACAAGAATCTTGCCGAGCTGGCTGGTGCACTCGGTAAAGCGCCGAGTGGGGAATCCCTGACCGTCGAAGAGATGGCAGAGGCGGTCAAGGAAATTGCGGCGGCAGGCCGTGCGACGACGTCGCGCGACCCGGCGGAGCCGTCGCCGTGATCGGTATCGACACGAACGTGCTCGTCCGATTTCTTGTCGACGACGATGTTGTTCAAAATGCTGCGGCGCGGCGCCTCTTGTCGGAGAGGACTGCGGAAGATCCCGCCTATGTCAGCGCGGTTGCACTTGTGGAAACGGTCTGGATACTCCATAGCCGCCTGAAATTCCCGATGCTGCAGATTACAGCGATCCTGCGGGATCTTCTCGCCGCCGATGGGCTGATTGTCGAGCATACGGAAGAGCTGGACGCGCTTCTCAGCGAAACGGAACCAAATGCGGATTTGGCGGACTACCTTATCTGTTGGTCAGGCATGAAAATGGGCTGCCGTGCGACGAAAACCTTCGACAGGTCTGCTGCCAAGGCAATACCCGGAATGGAACTTTTGACATGAATGACCCCGCCCGATTGATCTCGCCGGAAAAGCGCGGTGAAGACCTCGATACGACGCTGCGTCCGCAAACGCTCGACGAATTCACCGGCCAGGCGGAGGCACGTGCCAACCTGAAGATCTTCATCGAGGCGGCGAAGAACCGCGGCGAGGCGTTGGATCACGTGCTGTTCGTCGGTCCGCCGGGTCTCGGCAAGACGACGCTGGCGCAGATCATGGCCAAGGAACTCGGTGTCAATTTTCGCTCGACCTCGGGGCCGGTGATTGCCAAGGCGGGTGACCTCGCAGCGTTGCTCACCAATCTCGAGGAACGCGACGTCCTGTTCATCGACGAAATTCACCGCCTCAACCCGGCGGTCGAAGAAATCCTCTATCCGGCGATGGAGGATTTCCAGCTCGACCTGATCATCGGCGAAGGGCCTGCGGCGCGCTCGGTCAAGATCGACCTGTCGAAGTTCACGCTGGTGGCGGCGACGACCCGTCTCGGCCTGCTGACGACGCCGTTGCGCGACCGTTTCGGTATCCCGGTGCGGCTGAATTTTTATACCGTCGAGGAGTTGGAATTGATCGTTCGCCGTGGCGCGCGGCTGATGGGCCTCGGCATGACGGACGACGGCGCGCGCGAAATCGCTCGCCGGGCGCGGGGAACGCCGCGCATCGCCGGTCGGCTGTTGCGCCGGGTGCGCGATTTTGCCGAGGTGGCGCGGGCCGAAGCCGTGACGCGCGAGATCGCCGACGAGGCGCTGACGCGGCTGCTGGTCGACAATATGGGGCTCGACCAGCTCGACAAGCGCTACCTCAACATGATCGCCGTGAATTTCGGCGGCGGCCCGGTGGGCATCGAGACGATTGCCGCCGGCCTTTCCGAGCCACGCGATGCGATCGAAGATATCATCGAGCCCTACATGATCCAGCAGGGCTTCATCCAGCGCACGCCGCGCGGCCGGGTTCTGACGGCAACGGCCTGGAAACATCTCGGCATGCAGCCACCGAAGGATCTCGAAGCGGCGCAGTTCCGGCTGTTCAGCCAGGACGATGACTGAGCGGGCCATGGCCGATAGAACGATGATCAGGCTTGCCGCCGGACCGCGCCGGTTCAATTTCCGCGTTGCCGGTCTCGGCTTTCGCAACGGTCACGTCCTGGTGCATCGGGCGACGCACGAAACGTTCTGGACCTTTCCCGGCGGGCGTGCGGAGATCGGCGAGACGTCCGAGGAGACGCTCCGGCGCGAGATGGCCGAGGAACTCGCCGTCGAGGTAACCGTCGAGCGGCTCCTGTGGGTTGCCGAGAATTTCTTCGATTTCGAGGGCAGCGAGTGGCATGAACTCGGTCTTTATTACCTGATGGATATTCCGCCTGCCTTTCCCTTCCAGCCGGATGTCATCGTGCATCGCGTCCGGGACGGCGGCAGTGAACTGGAGTTCAAGTGGGTCGAGGCGACGCGGCCCTCGCTGGAACGGCTCGGTATCCTGCCGGTTTTCCTTGCTGAGGAGATAGGCAGCCTGCCGCAGACCTTATGCCATCGCATCGTGCGCGAGGGCAATCCGTAACCTGTTCGCGAACAGGGAACCCCCCGTCGGCACCGTGCATTATCCGCGTGACGACGAGAGGTGACGATGGAAACGTTTCGCAAGGGTGCGGTGGTCGCCTGGACCTGGGGACAGGGAACCGGGCGCGGCAAGATCAAGCAGAAGTTTACGGAAGACGTCGAGCGGACGATCAAGGGAACGGTGGTCAAGCGGAAGGCGGATGCCGAAGAGCCGGCCTATCTTGTCGAGCAGGAAGATGGGGACCTGGTGTTGAAGAGTCATTCGGAATTGCGCGGCGCTGCATCCCGGTAGGTGCACGCTGCTGCGACGCCGGCAGGGCGCCCGGGGGTTTAAGTGCGCCGAGCAAAGGAGCATCCGAGATGAATGACGGTTACGATCCCGTTCGCGTGTTTCGCAAGTTGGCGCGCAACAACGCGCTGGCCAATGCGCGCCTGCATCGGGTGCTGCAGCTGCTTTCGCCGGAAGAGTTCGTGGCGCCGCGTACCGGTTTCTTTCCGTCGCTCAGGAAGACACTCAACCATATCCTGACGGTCGACTGGTTTTATGTCGATGCGCTGGAGGGCGGCACGCTCGGTTTCGCTGCTTTCGACGTCGAGGAGCCATGCGATACGTTGGCCGATCTCGTCAGAGAACAAGACAAGGTTGATGGCCGCCTTGTGCGGCTGGTGGACAGCATGAATGCGGACAGGCTAACCGCCATCGTGCAGATCCATCGCGGCCCGCGCGTGCAGAGGGACAGGGCCGACGATGTGTTGAGCCATCTTTTCCAGCACCAGACGCACCACCGCGGCCAAGCGCATGCGATGTTGTCCGGCACCAGTGTCGCGCCGCCGCAGCTGGATGAGTTTATCGTCGGCGACGATGCCCGGTTCCGTGGCGAGGACATGGCGGCCGTCGGCTGGAGCGAGGCAGAGTTGATGCGATAGGTTGGGTCGCTTCGTTCGGACCGCAGCCGGTTTTTTCCACGTTCTGGCAGACGCTGCGTTCAGGCTGACATTCTCCGTGCCAGTGTCCGCAGTGTTTCCGTCAGCAGCGCACGTCCGCCACCGTGCCAGCCGAGGGCGCGGATTTTGGCCGTTGTCATCTCGTTGATCGTCGTGCGGTCGGCAGGTTCGGGAAGAGGATGGGGACAATCAAGCTCATCCTTGACCACGGACAGGATGTCGCGGGTATCCGTCACCATGTCGGAGACATTGAAGGACTGGCCGTCGATCCTGCCGGCTTCGGTCTCCAGCATCAGCCGCACGGCAAAAGCGGCATCGCGACCGTGAACCTCCGTACCGGCGCGCGCCGCCACCGGCCGGCCGGCACGATAGTCGGCGATGAGCGCATCCCATTTTCCGGGCTGCAGGTCGCCGTAGACGCCGGTCAGCCGCAGGCTTGCCGTGGTAAATCCGGGGGAGGAAAGGGTGGCAAGCGCCCGCTCCGCCTGCAACTTGGCGCTGCCGTAGAGGCTTTCCGGCGCGGCCTCCATCTCCTCTGACAGCATGATGCCGGATGGAGATGTGCCATAGACGGCACGGCTGGAGAGAAAGATGCAGCGGCGCGTGCCCGCCCGTTTGGCCGTCTCGAAAAGCCGAATGGAGCCTTCTAGGTTACGGCGCAGGAAAGCCGCGGGGTCATCGCCTTCGCCGCCGCGATATTTGCCGGGAACATGGTCGAAGGCGGCATGGACGAACAGATAGGCCTGATCGAAGGCCTCGGCCTGATCCAGCCCGGCATCAAGGAATAAGGGAATGTAGTCCACGTGCCGGGAGAACAGATCGGGAGACGGCGGTCTGCGCCCGCCGATGGTGACGACATAACCGGCACGCAACAGCTCTTCGACGATGTAGCGGCCGACAAGCCCGGTTCCGCCCGAAACAAGCACCCTCATGCGCTGCTGTCCGCTGGTGCGCGCCTGGCCATGCCCTCCGCCGAACCGTCATGGAATGCCTGCCACAATTCGATCAGCGGCCGCAGCCTGTCTGCCTTCGGATGGTCCGGCTCCCAGGGTTTTTCATATTGATAATGGAGAATGTGGATGCTGTCCCAATCCCACAGGCCGGGCAAGGCGAACCACACATATTGCAGCATGTTCATGAACACCGGCAGGCCATGCCAGTCGGGAAAATAGCTTTCGAGGAAACTCTGGTCCGTCCGTCGCCAGAAGGCGCCCGGGCGGTCGAGGGCCACCAGCATCGACTGGAACGTCGCCAGCGACGGTTTGGCCACGAAGACGCCGGAGTTCAGGCGGTGAAAATCGGCGAGGCTTTCGTAAACGTTCGGAGCCGCGGAAAATTCCGGATAGGCGAAAAGCCTGTCGACGTTTTTCAAAACGATGGCATCGGCATCGATGAAGGTGCAGGTTTCGTATTCGATCAGCTGCCAGAGCCGGAGTTTGCAGAAATTGTCGAGCGGCGAATGGAAAATCGGCTTGCGGCCTTTGGTGAAGGGGGCGGCGGCATGCAGCCTGTCACGCTCGTGGCGTTCGTTGAAGGCATCGGACAAAGGCAGACGTTCGACCTCGATCATGCGGCAGCCCAGCGCCGCCAGCCGGGCAAGGTCGCTCGCCTCAACCCCGGCAAGATGAAGGACGACGATATCTGCGTGTGCCTGGCTGTGCAGAAGCGATCGCGCCAGGGCGACGGCGCCCATGGCATAGTCGGCATTGGTCACCAGCGTCACATAAGCGTGGCGATGCTCCGGTGGAGAGGCGGGGCGGAGACCCGGCAACACGTAGCTTTCCTTCATCACGAAACGGACTTCAGCCGCTTGCCTTCCGGATCATGGTTGAGGGTGGCGGCTATGTCCTTCGTCCAGGCGGAAACAGCCGGCACGCGGCTGCGGTCGACACGGTAGGCGAATTTTTTGGCGACATCGACGATCTCGTCGAGAAGCCCCGCCTTCAGCGTCGTCGGGTTGAGGCCGAGGCCGAGGAACTTGTCGTTCTTGACGATCAGCTCGTTCTCCGGTGCCTCCTTGCGTGGGTTCGGCAGCCAGACGATCTCGGAGCCGGTCATCCCCGATATCATCGTCGCCAGGTCACGCACGCGGTGTGTCTCGGTCATTTGGTTGAAGATCTCGACGCGGGAGTGGCGTGCCGGCGGGTTTTTCAGCGCGATCTCGATGCAGCGCACTGAATCCTGGATATGGATGAAGGCGCGGGTCTGGCCGCCGGTGCCGTGCACGGTCAACGGATAGCCGATCGCCGCCTGGATGAGGAAACGGTTGAGCACCGTGCCGTAGTCGCCGTCATAATCGAAACGGTTGACGAGCTGCGGGTGCCGGCGCGTCTGTTCGGTATGGGTGCCCCAGACGATGCCCTGGTGCAGGTCGGTGATGCGCATGCCGTCGTTCTTGGCGTAGAACTGGAAGAGCAACTGATCCAGGCATTTGGTCATGTGGTAGATCGAGCCGGGATTGGCGGGATAGAGGATGTCCTGGCGCACCGTCTCGCCGTCGTTGGTCTCGATGCCAACAGGCAGGTAACCTTCGGGGATCGCCGCGCCGACGCTCGAATAACCGTAGACGCCCATCGTGCCGAGATGCACGAGATGGGCGTCGAGGTTGAGCTCCACCATGGCGTTGAGGAGGTTGTGGGTGGCGTTGAGGTTGTTGTTGACGGTGTAGTTCTTGTGGCGGTCGCTTTTCATCGAATAGGGCGCGGCGCGCTGTTCGGCAAAATGGATGACGGCATCAGGGCGATTTTCGCGCAGCCAGGTCTTCAGGAGTTCGTAGTCGCGGGCAAGGTCGATCAGGTGGAAATGGATGCGGCGGCCGGTCTCGGCATGCCAGATGCGGGTCCGCTCCTGGATCGAATCCATCGGCGTCAGCGATTGCACGCCGAGTTCGGTGTCGATCCAGCGGCGCGACAGATTGTCGAGGATATGGATCTCGTGACCGGCGTCGGAGAGATGCAGCGAGGTCGGCCAGCCGATGAACCCGTCTCCACCCATTACAGCTATCTTCATGGACCGTCTCCTGATGGCTTGTCCCTGAGAAGATGAGATAGGCCGCGAATATGACAAGACTGCAGTGCTTGCCAATCTGCGGAGGCTGCTCCACAGAGAGGTTGAAATTCGACAAGGACGACGACCATGACCGACATTCCCTCCTTCCTCGCCGGCGAACTGACGGAAAACGGCCACCGGCTGGTGCAGCGCGTCTATTACGAGGACACGGATTTTTCCGGTCTCGTCTATCATGCCCGCTACCTGCATTTCCTGGAGCGCGGCCGTACCGATTACCTGCGGTGCCTCGGCGTCGAGCAGAGCCGGCTGGTGACGGTGGATGAAGAAGGGCTGGTTTTTGTCGTCCACCGCATGGAAATCGACTTCAAGAGCCCGGCCCGCATGGACGATGTGGTGACGGTCCTGACGCGGACGGAAAAGGCCGGTGGCGCGAAAATGATCCTGGTGCAGGAAATCCGCCGCGGCGAAACGCTGCTGATCGCGGCAAGGGTCATCATCGCCGTCATCAACGCAAAAGGGCGGCCGCGGCGTTTGCCGGAAGGCTTGGCCGCGCAGTTTAACGGCGCTCCGGCGCAAGGCTGAAAAGCGTTTTTCGCATGGCCGCATGGCTATTGAGCACTTGCAAAATAAACTAAACCGTGAAAGTAAAGTTTTCGTGGTGCAAGACAAAGCTCTGACAGGAGCGCCGCTCGCAACCCTTTACGCCCTTCGCCCACGCCCGCTGTAAGTCCGTCTCGCCAGAGGCGGGCGGCTAAGAGACTAACACTCTTTTAACCATAATGGTGTCTTACTGGAATTCAAAGGACGTTGTGCGCTGCACGCCTTCCTTTAACCAAATTTGACAGCAAGAAGGCAGGCTGGAACGTTTCGCTTGACAGGGTGTCCAGCGGTGGCCGCCGGGGCTTTCTTGCAGGATTACTTTGGAACCGCCCGGTCACGCACCGGGCGTTTGGATTCGGGGATTGTACATCTATGGAACAGGTTGCATTGGAAGCCGCGACGCACGACGTCAGCCTCTGGGCACTCTTCATGCAGGCAGGTCTTATCGTCAAGCTGGTCATGATCGGCCTGATCGGCGCATCGGTTTGGACCTGGGCGATCGTTATCGACAAATACATCAGCTTTGGGCGTGCGCGGCGCCAATTCGACCAGTTCGAACAGGTTTTCTGGTCCGGCCAGTCGCTTGAAGAACTGTATCGCACGCTTTCGGAACGCCAGAACACCGGCCTCGGCGCGATCTTCGTGTCGGCGATGCGCGAATGGAAGAAGAGCTTCGAGCGCGGCGCCCGTTCGCCGATCGGCCTGCAGATGCGTATCGACCGCGCCATGGACGTGACGCTGGCGCGTGAAGCCGAACATCTGACGGCGCGGCTTTCGTCGCTTGCCACCATCGGCTCTGCCGGTCCGTTCGTCGGTCTGTTCGGTACGGTTATCGGCATCATGACCTCGTTCCAGGCTATTGCCGGTTCCAAGTCGACCAACCTCGCGGTTGTCGCACCCGGTATTGCCGAAGCGCTTCTTGCCACCGCAATCGGCCTGGTTGCCGCTATCCCGGCGGTTATCGCCTACAACAAGTTCTCCGGCGACGCCGGCAAGCTGTCGGCGCGCATGGAAGGTTTCGCGGACGAGTTTTCTGCCATTCTTTCGCGCCAGATCGATGAGAAGTTGCAGCCTCGCGCGGCAGCACAGTGATCGGCCGGCGGGAGTTTAGCTCATGGGTATGAATCTAGGCGGACAGGGTGGCTCGGGCGGCAAACGTCGCCGTCGCGGTGGTGGCCACGGCGGTCCGGTCAGTGAAATCAACGTCACGCCGCTGGTCGACGTCATGCTGGTGTTGCTCATCATCTTCATGGTGGCAGCACCGATGATGACGGTCGGCGTGCCGATCGACCTGCCGGAAACGCAGGCGAAGCCGATGAACTCGGATACGCAGCCGATCACGGTCTCGGTCAATCCTGCCGGTGAAATCTATCTGCAGGAAACCAAGATCACCCTCGAAGAAGTCGTGCCGAAGCTCGAGGCGATTGCCACGACGGGTTACAACGAACGTATCTACGTCCGCGGCGATGCCAATGCGAACTACGGCACGGTGGCGCAGGTCATGGCTCGTATCTCGTCAGCGGGCTTCAAGAATATGGGTTTGGTCACGTTGCAAGAACAGAGTAAGTGAACGGGACGCTATGAAGGGTAGTGTTGTCGCATCAGGTATTCTGCACGGCCTTCTTCTGGTCGTGGCGCTGGTTTCCATCGGCGCCCCGGCCTCGTTTGAAGTGGCCGATGTCGAAGCGTTGCCTGTCGATATCATTCCGGTCGAATCGATCACCCAGACACAACAGGGTGACGAGAAGGCCGAGATGAAGGAGAAGGCTGCGCCTATTCCGACCACAAAACCCTCGACCGTCGAGAATGCCGAAAATGCCGGCGACAACGATGTCGACCTGAAATCTGCCCCGGTGCCGATCACCAAGCCCTCGAATGTCGAGACGGCGGCGGCGCCGGAAAAGGTGGAGAAGGTCCTGCCGCAGCAGGACGACGTCGCCAACGAAATCAAGGAAATCCAGCAGGAACAGGAAGCCGCCGCCAGCCAGGAAGTGGCGCTGAAGACCGAACCCGAAAAAGAGGTCAAGCCTGATCCGAAGCCAGAAGTGAAGGCCGAAACGACGCCGGAGCCGACACCGACCGAAACCGCAGAGGAAGCTCTGCCGGAAAACGTGCCGGTGCCCGTCGCCAAGCCTTTGCAGGAAAAGAAGCCGGAAGAGAAAAAGACCGCCGAAGAAAAGCCGACGCCCGAGACCAAGAAGGCGGAGGAAAAGCCGGTCGAAAAGAAGAAGACCGAGACGGCGAACAAGAATTCCGAGGACAAGAGCAAGGAAGACAAGAAGAAGCAGGAGACGGCGAAATCGAAATCCTCCAAGGAAAGCGATTTTAATGCCGACGACATTGCCAATCTTCTGAACAAGACCGATGCCAAGTCGACGGGTGCGAAGCGCTCGATCGAGACGGCGGCGCTCGGAACCAAGAAGACCACTGGCGGCTCCAAGCTCAGCCAGAGCGAGATGGACGCCTTGCGCGGCCAGATCGAGAACAACTGGTCGGTGATTGCCGGGATCGAAGGCGCCGACGGTGTCGTGATCCGCGTGACGATGAAGCTCGACGAGACCGGCGACATCATCGGCGATCCGGAAGTGACCGCCTCGGGCGGTTCGGAAACGGCGCGGCGCACGCTGGAAGCCAGTGCCATGCGCGCCATCATGAAGTCGCGCCCGTTCAAGAACCTGCCGCGCGACAAATATGACGCCTGGAGCGAAGTCGTCGTGAACTTCGACCCCAGCGAATTGCTATAAGTGCTGAAAGGCCAAAGATGATGAAGTGTTCCATGATTCGTCTCCTCGTCCTCCTGGCGGGCATGCTGGCAGGTTTTGCCGCGCCGGCCGGAGCGGTCGTCGAGATCAATATCAACAAGGGCAATGTCGAGCCGCTGCCGATTGCAGTGACCGATTTCGTGTCCGGCAACGACCTCGGTGCGCAGGTTTCGGCGGTCATCGCTGCCGACCTGAAGCGCTCGGGCCTGTTTGCGCCGATCAGCAAGACGGCGTTCATCGAAAAGATCGGCAATCCGGACCAGGCGCCGCGTTTTGAGGACTGGAAGGTCATCAACGCCCAGGCGCTGGTGACCGGCCGCGTCACCCAGGAAGGTGATGGCCGCCTGCGCGCCGAATTCCGCCTGTGGGATACGTTTGCCGGCAAGCAGCTGACCGGCCAGCAGTTCTACACCCAGCCGGAAAACTGGCGCCGTGTCGCCCACATCATCGCCGATGCGATCTACAAGCAGATCACCGGCGAAGATGGTTATTTCGACACCCGCGTCGTCTTCGTGTCCGAAAGCGGCCCGAAGACGGCCCGCAAGCGCCAGCTCGCCATCATGGACCAGGACGGCTTCAACGTCCGCATGCTGACCAATTCCAACGACATCGTCCTGACGCCGCGTTTTTCGCCGAACCGCCAGGAAATCACCTACATGTCCTTCGAGGGCAACCAGCCGCGCGTCTATCTGCTGCAGCTCGAAACGGGGCAGCGTGAAGTCGTCGGCAATTTCCCCGGCATGACGTTTTCGCCGCGCTTCTCGCCGGACGGCCAGCGGGTGATCATGAGCCTGCAGCAGGACGGCAACGCCAACATCTACACGATGGACTTGCGCTCGCGCACCACGACGCGCCTGACCTCGACGGCGGCCATCGACACTTCGCCCTCCTATTCGCCGGATGGTGCGCAGATCGTCTTCGAAAGCGACCGTGGCGGCCGGCAGCAGCTATATGTCATGGGTGCGGACGGCTCCGGCCAGCGCCGCATTTCCTTCGGTGACGGTTCTTATTCGACGCCGGTCTGGTCGCCGCGCGGTGACCTGATCGCCTTCACCAAGCAGTCGGGCGGCAAGTTCTCCATCGGTGTGATGAAGACCGATGGTTCTGGCGAGCGCATTTTGACGACGGGCTTCCACAATGAAGGCCCGACCTGGGCGCCGAACGGCCGCGTGCTGATGTTCTTCCGCCAGAACGCCGGTGCCGGCGGTCCGCAGATGTATTCGATCGACCTGACCGGCTACAACGAGCAGGTTGTCAAGTCGCCGGCCTTCGCCTCCGACCCGGCCTGGTCGCCGTTGCTCGAATAGGATTGCTGTTGTTGCAGCGCAAAACGTTAACGTGCTTTGCGGCGGGATGTCTCCATCCCGCCTCTTTGTTGCCGCAAAGTCCTGTGACTGAACGATTCCGGGACAAAATTGACGGTTCATTAACCATACGCGTTGAATGCCGGTTAACCGAAAATGGTTAGAGTCTGGCAACGCTGAAATTTGACTTTGCAAGGAGATCCGTGGCTATGAGCCGTATGAACACCGTGGCTATGAGCCGTATGCAGACCCTCGCGCGCAACCCTGTCGTGCTTGCCCTGGCACTCAGCCTGGCTTTGGCCGGCTGCGCTTCCAAGAAGAACCTGCCGAACAATGCCAACGACCTCGGCCTGAACGGCAACGGCGTCAACGGCGCCGCCACGCCCGGCTCGACGCAGGACTTCACCGTGAACGTCGGCGACCGCATCTTCTTCGACACAGACTCCACGTCGATCCGTGCCGATGCGGCACAGACGCTCGACCGCCAGGCGCAGTGGCTTGCCCAGTACCCGAACTATGCCATCACCGTCGAAGGCCATGCCGACGAACGCGGTACGCGTGAATACAACCTGGCTCTCGGCGCACGCCGCGCTGCCGCCACCAAGCAGTATCTCGCTTCGCGCGGCGTTCCGGCGAACCGCATGAAGACGATCTCCTACGGCAAGGAAAAGCCGGTCGCCGTTTGCGACGACATTTCTTGCTGGTCGCAGAACCGTCGTGCCGTTACCGTTCTCGGCGGCGCCGGCATGTAATCTTCCGGCAGACCGGAAGCCAGTTCGAAACCCCGTCGCGATCTGCGGCGGGGTTTTTCGTTGCGAGGATGGCGCCTGCCCCTCGTGCTGTGGCACGATTGGCCGAAATGCCGGCCGTGGCGGTATTTTTCACCACACTTTGGCCGAACTCCGTTGCTTTTTGACGGTAATTGGAAAAACTCTCCTGACCGCGCCGAACAGGCGCGCCGATTCACGATGACAGGACAAAAGGACATGAAAAAACTTGTCGTGGCGGGGATGCTCGGTTTCGCAGCGCTTTGCGGCCTGCAGGCGACGGCGCATTCCATGCCGCTCTTGGTGCCCCACGCACCAGTGAAAACAGGAGATGCGCGCCAACCTCTGATTCTCGTTCAGAGTGCCGATCCGACGATCCGCATCCAGGAACTCGAAGAGCAGATCCGCACGCTCAACGGCCGCATCGAGGAGATGAGCTTCCAGCTTCTCCAGATGCAGGAGCAACAGCGCAAGACCCAGGAAGACAACGAGTTCCGCTTCCAGGAACTTGAAAAGAAGAGCGGCAAGAAGACCGGCTCGCTCGAGACGACCGGAACGCCGGAAACCGACGTGACGACGATCATCGAGCAGAACCAGGCGACCCCTGGCGCAGACGCCGGCAACGACACGACGGCGAGCACGGCGACCGGGCAATCCCAGGAGACGCTCGGTTCCATCGAACTCGACAGCAACGGCAATCCGCTGCGGGCCACCATCAACGAGAATGCCGACAACGGCTCGGGCACCGCGCCCGCGACCGGCACCGGTGCGACGCAGGAAACTGCGTCGCTCGGCAGCGAGGCCGAGGCCTATCAGGCTGCCTACGGCCATGTGCTTTCCGGCGATTACAGCCTGGCCGAACAGGAATTCCAGAGCTACATCAACCAGTATCCGTCCAGCGCCAAGATCGCCGACGCCAATTTCTGGCTGGGCGAGGCCCTCTATTCGCAGGGCAAATACAACGAATCGGCTAAGACCTTCCTGAATGCCCACCAGACCTATGGCAAGTCGCCGAAGGCGCCGGAAATGCTGCTGAAGCTCGGCATGTCGCTGGCAGCACTCGACAACCGCGATACGGCTTGCGCCACGCTGCGAGAAGTCAGCAAGCGTTATCCCAAGGCATCCCGCGCGGTGATCAACAAGGTCGCCTCGGAGCAGAAGCGTCTGAGCTGCTGATTGCGGCCGGCTGACATTGTCCGACTATCAAACGCCGCAGGCTCCGATCGACGCCCTGCTGAACGCCATTCGCAAGCCCGCACATCTGCTTGTCGCCATTTCCGGCGGCAGTGATTCCACCGGCCTCCTCGTGCTGCTTCATGGCGCGCTGCAGTCCGGCCTTTATCCGCATATTTCCCTTTCCGCCGCCACCGTCGATCATCGCCTGCGCGCCGCCTCCGCCTCGGAAGCACGTCAGGTCGCTGTGTTATGCGCCCGTCTCGGGATTGCGCATGTCACCAAGGTTTGGCGCGATGACAAGCCGGCGCACGGCCTGTCCGCTGCCGCGCGGCAGGCGCGTTACCAGCTTCTCTGTGAAGCCGCAGACGAGTTTGGGGCAAGCGCCATCCTCTCCGCCCACACCGCCGACGACCAGGCGGAAACCGTGGCGATGCGGGCGGCCCGCAACGCTTCGCCGGTCAATTCCGGTCTTTCCGGCATGGCATCCGCAGTGTTGCTGCTGCGCCGCCACTGGCTGCTGCGACCCTTGCTGGCCTGCCGTCGCGCCGATATCCGCACGGCGTTGGACGCCGCCGGCATCGGCTGGATCGACGATCCCTCGAATATCGACCCGGCCTATGAACGCGCCCGCATCCGCGCTTCCCTTGCCGCGGATGGGGAACAGGTTTTTTCCGACCGTGGCCTGCAATCCCGGACAGCCTTGTCGCAAGCGGCGGCGGCCTTTCTTGAGCGGCACCTGAGTGTCACGGCATCCGTGGTTGCCAGTCTGAGCCGCGAGGCGCTTGCCTGCACCGACCGGCAAACCCGCCGCTACGCCCTCAATGCCGTCGCAGCAGCCATCGGCGGCCGGGCGCATGGTCTGGCGCTGGAGCCCATGGATCGGCTCCTGGCCATGCTCGACGGCGGGGATGCAGCAAGGATGACCGCCGGCCGGGTGGTTTTCGATCTCCGGCGCGACAGCCTGCATATGACACGCGAGAGCCGCGATATTTTGCCGCTGCGCATCGAATCCGGCGGTGAAGCGATCTGGGACGATCGTTTCCGTATTCGCAACGGCAGCGGCGAAGCGCTGCTCATCGAAAGCGCCGGGCAGGGCGCAGACCGGCATCTCTTCGCCGGCCTGCCGCCCGCCGTGGCAAGGCGCGCCTCCGTGGCGCTGCCGCTGGTTCGTACTGGAAACATTGCGTTTCCGCTTTCGGCGGGGGGAGGCGGCGGCTTGATCGAGGCGGAAGTTTTTCTCGGCGCCTACGACCGTTTTTTGCCATTGTTTGACCGTAAACTGGCAAATGTCCTGGCGCTTCGTCTTGGTCGCGGTGAATATGCGTTACCGTTTCACGACTTGTTGACGGAAAACGCATGTTGACTTGCAGTTTGCCTTGGCAATAACGGGCCGCAACCCTATGTTATAGGCAAGTCCTGTGCCTGCGCATCAGGTGGACGATTCAGGTTCCGGGGAGTTCAATGAACCCAAATTTTCGAAATATCGCCTTGTGGGCCATCATAGCCCTGCTGTTGATCGCACTCTTCAGCATGTTCCAGACGGCGCCGACGCAATCGGGTTCACGAGAAATTCCCTATTCGCAGTTCATTCGCGAGGTCGATTCAGGCCGCGTCCGTGATGTGACGGTGACCGGCAACCGTGTCATCGGCAGCTATGTCGAGAACGGCACGACCTTCCAGACCTATTCGCCCGTCATCGACGACTCGCTGATGGATCGCCTGCAGAACAAGGGCGTGACCATCGTCGCGCGTCCGGAAACCGACGGTTCGTCAGGCTTCCTGAGCTATCTCGGCACGCTGTTGCCGATGCTGCTGATCCTTGGTGTCTGGCTGTTCTTCATGCGCCAGATGCAGGGTGGTTCGCGCGGCGCCATGGGTTTCGGCAAGTCGAAGGCGAAGCTTTTGACGGAAGCGCATGGCCGCGTCACCTTTGACGACGTCGCCGGTGTCGACGAAGCCAAGCAGGATCTGGAAGAAATCGTCGAGTTCCTGCGCGACCCGCAGAAATTCCAGCGCCTTGGCGGCCGCATTCCGCGCGGCGTGCTGCTCGTCGGTCCTCCGGGCACGGGTAAGACGCTGCTGGCGCGCTCTGTCGCCGGCGAAGCCAATGTGCCGTTCTTCACCATTTCCGGTTCGGACTTCGTCGAAATGTTCGTCGGTGTCGGTGCCAGCCGCGTGCGCGACATGTTCGAGCAGGCGAAGAAGAACGCACCCTGCATCATCTTCATCGACGAAATCGATGCCGTCGGCCGCCATCGTGGCGCCGGTCTCGGCGGCGGTAACGACGAACGCGAACAGACCCTCAACCAGCTGCTGGTCGAGATGGACGGTTTCGAGGCGAACGAGGGCATCATCCTGATCGCCGCCACCAACCGTCCGGACGTTCTCGACCCGGCGCTGTTGCGTCCCGGCCGTTTCGACCGCCAGGTCGTGGTGCCGAACCCCGACATCGTCGGCCGCGAACGTATCCTCAAGGTGCATGTGCGCAACGTGCCGCTGGCGCCGAATGTCGACCTCAAGGTGCTGGCCCGCGGCACGCCCGGTTTTTCCGGTGCCGACCTGATGAACCTCGTCAACGAAGCGGCCCTGACGGCGGCGCGGCGCAACAAGCGCGTCGTCACCATGCAGGAATTCGAGGACGCCAAGGACAAGATCATGATGGGTGCGGAACGCCGCAACTCCGCCATGACCGAAGCCGAAAAGAAGCTGACCGCCTACCACGAGGCCGGCCATGCGATCACTGCGCTCAACGTGCCGGTGGCCGATCCGCTGCACAAGGCGACGATCATCCCGCGTGGCCGGGCGCTCGGCATGGTCATGCAGTTGCCGGAAGGCGACCGCTATTCGATGAGCTACAAGTGGATGGTGTCGCGCCTGGTCATCATGATGGGCGGCCGCGTTGCCGAAGAATTGACCTTCGGTAAGGAAAACATCACCTCCGGTGCTTCGTCGGATATCGAGCAGGCCACCAAGCTGGCGCGCGCCATGGTGACCCAGTGGGGCTTCTCCGACGAACTCGGCCAGGTCGCCTACGGTGAAAACCAGCAGGAAGTCTTCCTCGGTCACTCCGTATCGCAGAGCAAGAACGTTTCGGAAGCGACGGCCCAGAAGATCGACAATGAAGTCCGTCGCCTGATCGATGAGGCCTATAAGGAAGCCCGGCGTATTCTCACCGAGAAACACGACGAGTTCGTGATTCTTGCCGAAGGCCTCTTGGAATACGAAACGCTTTCGGGCGAAGAGATCAAGGCGCTCATCCGCGGAGAGAAGCCGCAACGCGATCTTGGCGACGATTCCCCGACCAGCCGCGGTTCGGCCGTGCCGAAGGCCGGCGCCAAGAAGGACGGACCGGTCGCCAAGGGCGATGAACCCGAAGGCGGTTTCGAACCGCAGCCGCACTGATACGCATCGCATCGTTCTGAAAGCCGCCCGGTCCCTTAGGCCGGGCGGTTTTGTTTTGTCCGGCTCTGGGCGGGATACCCGCGCCGCGGCCAGCTTGCGATAAGTAACGCGATGTAATGGATATTGACGTTATTTGACGTGCCGATGCTCGCGCTTTGTGGCATGACAGCGCCGATAACAGGCGGAATGCATGCATTTTCCGCCGCTCACAGACGCATGGAAGCCGTGCCGGCGCCAGACACCGTTGTTGTCGATGGCGCCCATGCGCCCACAACCGGCGCACCCGATGCAGGTGCGCCCCATTTCGAGGGTAGACTATGAAGCGTCGCTATTTTGGCACCGACGGTATTCGCGGACAATCCAACACGCTCCCGATGACGCCCGATCTCGCCATGCGGGTCGGCATCGCCGTCGGCACGATCTTTCGCCGCGGCACCCATCGCCACCGCGTGGTGATCGGCAAGGACACGCGCCTTTCCGGCTACATGCTCGAAAACGCCATGGTGGCGGGTTTTACCGCAGCCGGCGTCGATGCCTTCGTTCTCGGCCCGATCCCGACGCCTGCCGTCGCCATGCTCACCCGCTCGCTGCGCTGCGATATCGGCGTGATGATTTCCGCTTCGCATAATCCTTATGAGGACAATGGCATCAAGCTGTTCGGTCCGGATGGTTACAAGTTGTCTGACGAAATCGAGATGCAGATCGAGGATCTGCTCGAGAAGGATCTGTCCGGCCAGCTTGCCAAGTCCGACGACATCGGCCGGGCGAAACGGATCGACGGCGTCCATGACCGCTACATCGAATTCGCCAAGCGTACCCTGCCGCGCGACGTGACGCTGAAAGGCCTGCGGGTAGCAATCGACTGCGCCAACGGGGCCGCCTACAAGGTCGCTCCCGCCGTGTTGTGGGAACTCGGCGCCGACGTCGTCACCATCGGCGATACGCCGAACGGCACCAACATCAACCTCGATTGCGGCTCGACCCATCCGGCAGCACTGCAGAAGAAGCTGCACGAAGTGCGCGCCGACATCGGCATCGCGCTGGACGGCGATGCCGACCGGGTGATCATCGTCGATGAAACCGGCACGATCGTCGACGGTGATCAGCTGATGGCCGTGGTGGCCGAAAGCTGGGCCGACGACCAGATCCTCAAGGGCGGCGGCATCGTCGCCACCGTCATGTCCAACCTCGGGCTCGAACGTTTCCTCGACGGCAAGGGCCTGACGCTGGCACGCACCAAGGTCGGCGACCGCTATGTCGTCGAGCACATGCGCCAGAACAATTTCAACGTCGGCGGCGAGCAATCCGGCCATATCGTGCTCTCGGATTTCGGCACCACCGGTGACGGCCTTGTCGCCGCCCTGCAGATCCTTGCCTGCGTCAAGCGCTCCGGCAAGACGGTGAGCGAAGTGTGCCGGCGCTTCGAGCCGGTGCCGCAGCTGCTGCGCAACGTCCGCATTTCCGGCGGCAAGCCGCTGGAGGACAGCATCGTCAAGCAGGCGATCGCCGATGCCGAAAGCGAACTGGCCCGCTCCGGCCGCCTCGTCATCCGCCCGTCCGGAACCGAGCCGCTGATCCGCGTCATGGCCGAAGGCGACGACCGCAGCCAGATCGAGCGCATCGTCAACGATCTCGTCGGCGTCATCGCCAACGTGCGGACGGCTGCCTGAGAACGATATCCACGACGGGCGGCCCGAAAGGCCGTCCGTTGAGAGCAATTCCAGCAAAAGTGCGGAGCGGTTTTGCGTCCGGAATTGCGTAGAAACAAGGCGATAGAGTGTTTTCGCGTTTCAGAGAAATGCGGAGATGCTCTGGCGTCCGCGCATGGACGGTTGGATTTCCCGTTCATCTTTCGTCAATCAGTATTCGCTGCGTATTTTTAACCAGCTTCGTTAGCAACTCGAAGCCTTCGGTGAGATCTTTTAATCGGCTTTTAACCTTTACGCTTCATTATCCATAACGAATTGGAAATATTGGCCGGTTTCGACCCCGCCAATGACAAACGGACCTGGAGTTGAAGCTATGAAGATGAGCGTGTTCGGCGCATTCGCCGTCTTACTCGTGAGTACCTCTGCCTTCGCGGCTGATCTTTATCAGCCCGAGCCGATACAGCCGATCGAAGAGCCGCCGGTGACCGTGGTGGAAGCCAGCGGTTGGTATCTGCGCGGCGATGCCGGCTACTCGTTCAACCACCTGCGTGGTGCCAAGTACTTCCAGGGCTCGAACAGCTATGAGCGCGATTTCGATCACGCATCCTTGCGCGACGCCTTCACGCTCGGCGCCGGTGTCGGTTATCAGGTCAATCGCTACCTGCGCACCGACTTGACGTTCGATTACATGTTCCGCTCGAAGTTCAACGGCTCGACCAGCGGCGGCGGATCGGATTTCGGTGCCTGCGTCGTGGCCTGCACCTCGAAGGACGTTGCCTCGCTGACGGCATTCAGCCTGCTCGCAAACGCCTATGTCGATGTCGGTACCTGGGGTTCGGTCACGCCTTACGTCGGTGCCGGTATCGGTGGTACCTACGTGAAGTGGAACAAGCTGAAGAACACGTCGTGCTCCGACAGCGATCCGACGAACTGCGATGGCACGGTCGAGCATGGCGGCAAGGGCAGCTGGCGCTTCACCTACGCCCTGATGGCCGGTGCTTCGGTCGACGTCACCTGCAACATCAAGGCCGATGTCGGCTACCGTTTCCGCCACGTCGATGGCGGCAAGATGTTCGGTTACGCCTCGAACGGCGGCCCGGGCTACGACAAGGGCTTCACCTCGCATGAAGGCCGTGTCGGCATGCGCTACATCTTCAACGGTTGCGCCGAGCAGGCCTATATCCCGCCGGCGGACATTCCGCTGCAGCAGCCGGTCTACAAGTAATCGACTGCCATATACATTTAAAAAAAAGCCGTCCGGATCTCCTCCGGGCGGCTTTTTCGCGTCGGCGCGCGTGTTTCGCAAAGCTTAAGGAACATGCTTAACGGGTCGTTAACCGAACAGGATCATAGTTAATGCAGTTCTAATTTTAAAACGGGATAGCTGCGATGATCCGGTCCTGCGCATTTCTCACAGCGGCGCTTCTGACCTTCGGCCTCGGCGACGGCGCGCGTGCAGCCGACGAGGTGCCGGATCTGTTCGCTCCCGAAATCACCACGACCGCGACGGCGGCCGGCTGGTATCTGCGCGGCGATGTCGGTTACACCGGCTGGACCGGCGACGAGGGGGCCGATTACACCGTCTACGACGCGGGTGGCGCGGCTACGGGACGGGGCGGTTTCGACGATAGCCGTTTCTCCCATCCGGTCTCTTACGGCCTGGGTGTCGGTTACCAGTTCAACGACATGTTCCGTGCCGATGTGACGGCGGAGACTTTCCGCGACCGGTTCAACAGCAACACGGATTTCGGCGGTCCCTGCGTTGCCGGTGCGGCGGCTGCGGCCTGCGGCTCGAGAAGCAGCGCGATCTATCGCGGCGTCGGCATCCTGGCCAATGGGTATGTCGACCTCGGCACGGTCGTCGGCCTGACGCCCTATATCGGCGCCGGCGTCGGCGCGACGCAGCTTCGCTGGGGCGGTGTTTCCACGACGGCCTATTGCGCCGATGGCGAGGTCAACTGCGTCGGTGGCGGCTCCGGCCGTTACGATGGCCGCAACAGCTGGCGTTTCACCTATGCGCTGATGGCCGGTGTTTCTTATGATGTCAGCGAACGGATCAAGCTCGACGTTGGCTATCGCTACAGCGATATCGCCGGCGGCGACATGTTCGGCGCGGCGCTGGACGGTGGCGGCCGCATTCGTGGCGATGACGACGGTTTCTCGCGCCATGAGATCCGCGCCGGCTTGCGCATCAGCCTCTGGTAGCCCTGGCCCGTCTTGTCGGCCTGCGCACGGCCAAGATCCCGTTCCGAAACGAATCACGGCTGGCGCGGTTCTTGTTGCTGCCCGGCAAGTTGTTGATATTTCAGAAATAAACCTTCCGGAAATTTTGCCCGGACGGGGCGGTTCCGGCTGTTGTTAGGGCCTGATTAACCTTGGTTTCTCGCAGAATTGTCCTCGGGCCGCTTTCGCCTGCAACTGTTTCTCGGTCGCTGTAACGTCCGCTGCAGGAGGTGATTCGCGATGATCATGCGACAGTGCATCTATGCCTATAGTCACATACAGACGGCGTTGCAGATCGCCACGGAGCAGCCGGAATGCGAGGCGCTGATCGCCCCGCTGACCCATGCGCTGGCGGAAATCCGTACGGTGCAGGGCAAGATCCAGCAGCATGTCCGGGTGAAGGACAACGTCGTGCCATTGCGGGTGGCGGATTACGGCTCGACCAAGGCCGGAAATGACGCCGTCTCAAACTGAAAAGGGGCGGGCTGCGGCAAAACCCATGTCGCAGTCCGCCAAAAAATTTTCCTTTTTGCGACTTTGCCGACTTGACTGTGACGGCTCATCTCTATAGCAACGGCGTCAGGACACCTCTCCCTAACGAGAGGCTTCTATCTGGAAGGATAGCCAATGACGACGTTGACGAAGCCGGACCTCCGTCCGGGCAATACCCACTTCTCTTCTGGCCCCTGCTCGAAGCGCCCCGGTTGGTCGCTGACAGCCCTGCAAGATGCAGCACTCGGCCGCTCCCACCGCGCAAAAATCGGCAAGAACAAACTCAAGCTGGCGATCGACCTCACCCGTGAGGTTTTGAACGTGCCTGCGGATTACCGCATCGGCATCGTGCCGGCTTCGGATACCGGCGCCGTCGAAATGGCGCTCTGGTCGCTGCTCGGCGCCCGCGGCGTCGACATGGTCGCGTGGGAAAGTTTCGGTTCGGGCTGGGTTTCCGACGTCGTGAAGGAGCTGAAGCTCCCTGATGTCCGCAAGTTTACCGCCGATTACGGCCTGCTCCCCGATTTCTCCAAGGTGGATTTCGACCGCGACGTGGTCTTCACCTGGAACGGCACCACCTCTGGCGTCCGCGTCCCGAACGCCGATTTCATCCCGGCCGACCGCAAGGGCCTGACGATCTGCGACGCCACGTCGTCGGCTTTCGCCCAGGACATGGATTTTTCCAAGCTCGACGTCGTCACCTTCTCCTGGCAGAAGGTGCTGGGCGGCGAGGGCGCGCATGGCATGCTCATCCTTTCGCCGCGCGCCGTCGAGCGGCTGGAAAGCTATGACCCGGCCTGGCCGCTGCCGAAGATCTTCCGCATGACCAAGGGCGGCAAGCTGATCGAAGGCATCTTCACCGGCGAAACCATCAACACGCCGTCGATGCTCTGCGTCGAGGACTACATCGATGCGCTCACCTGGTCGAAGTCGATCGGCGGCCTCAAGGCGCTGTTTGCCCGTGCCGACGCCAATGCCCAGGTCATCCATGATTTCGTCGCCAAGAACGACTGGATCACCAATCTTGCCGCCGACCCAGCGACGCGCTCCAACACCTCGGTGTGCTTGAAGATCGTTGACGAGCAGGTCACGGCACTCGATGCCGCCGGCCAGGCCGATTTTGCCAAGGCCGTCGTTGCTCTGCTCGAAAAGGAAGGCGTCGCCTTCGATATCGGCGCCTATCGCGATGCCCCGTCGGGCCTGCGCATCTGGGCCGGTGCGACCATCGAGACGGCTGACATGCAGGCGCTTATGCCTTGGCTTTCCTGGGCCTTCGAGACCCAGAAGGCAGCACTTTCCCAGGCTGCGGCCTGATTGTTGCGTCGGCTTCGCCCGCAAGGCGAAGCCCCATTCTTCCATCGTTGACAAATTTTCAGGAGGCCTTCATGGCACCGCGCGTTCTCGTATCCGACGAACTGTCGGAAACTGCCGTCCAGATTTTTCGCGATCGCGGCGTAGAGGTGGACTTCCAGCCGAAGCTCGGCAAGGACAAGGACAAGCTCGCCGAAATCATCGGCAATTATGATGGTCTTGCCATCCGCTCCGCCACCAAGGCGACGGAAAAGCTGATCGCCAGCGCCACCAACCTCAAGGTCATTGGCCGCGCCGGCATCGGTGTCGACAATGTCGATATCCCGGCCGCATCGCGCCGCGGCATCATCGTCATGAACACGCCGTTCGGCAACTCGATTACGACAGCCGAACACGCCATCGCGCTGATGTTCGCGGTTGCCCGCCAGCTTCCGGCGGCCGATAGCTCGACGCAGGCCGGCAAGTGGGAAAAGTCGAAGTTCATGGGTGTCGAAATCACCGGCAAGACGCTTGGCGTCATCGGCGCCGGCAATATCGGCTCGATCGTCTGCTCGCGTGCCCTTGGCCTGCGCATGAACGTGCTGGCCTACGATCCCTTCCTGTCTGCTGAACGCGCCCAGGAAATGGGCGTCACCAAGGTCGAGCTCGACGAGTTGCTGGCCCAGGCGGATTTCATCACCCTGCACGTGCCGATGACCGACAAGACGCGCGGCATCCTCAACAAGGAAGCGCTGGCCAAGACCAAGCCAGGCGTGCGCATCGTCAACTGCGCCCGCGGCGGTCTCGTCGATGAGGCGGCGCTTGCCGAAGCGCTGAAGTCTGGTCACGTCGCCGGCGCCGGCTTCGACGTTTTCGAAGTCGAGCCCGCCACCGAAAGCCCGCTCTTCGGCCTGCCGAACGTCGTCTGCACGCCGCATCTCGGCGCCTCGACCACGGAAGCGCAGGAAAACGTCGCCCTGCAGGTGGCCGAGCAGATGTCGGACTACCTGATGAAGGGTGCCGTCTCCAACGCCATCAACATGCCGTCGATCACTGCCGACGAAGCGCCGCGCCTGAAGCCGTTCATCAAGCTCGCCGACGTCCTCGGCGCCTTTGTCGGCCAGGTGACGGAAAGCGCCATCAAGGAAATCGAGATCCTCTACGATGGTGCCACCGCGACGATGAACACCAAGGCGCTGACCTCGGCGCTGCTCGCCGGCCTCATCCGCCCTCAGGTCGCCGACGTTAACATGGTTTCGGCGCCGGTGATGATCAAGGAAAAGGGTGTCATCCTCTCCGAAGTCAAGCGTGACAAGACCGGCGTCTATGACGGCTACATCAAGCTGACCGTGACCACCGCCAACCAGACGCGTTCGGTCGCCGGCACGGTGTTCTCGGATGGCAAGCCGCGCTTCATCCAGATCAAGGGCATCAACATGGATGCGGATGTCGGTCAGCACATGATTTACATCTCCAACACCGACGTGCCCGGCATGATCGGCTTCATCGGCACGACGCTCGGCGAAGCCAAGGTCAACATCGCCAACTTCCAGCTCGGCCGCGACAAGCAGGGCGGCGATGCCATCGCACTGCTCTACGTCGATGGTGTCGTTACCGACGAGGTGCTGGACAAGCTGCGCTCCAACCCGGCGATCCGCCAGGCCAAGCTGTTGACCTTCAACATCGACTGATCGCCTTTTCCTCCCAGGGAATTTTCGGAACCCCGGCGCGTCGCTCGCGCCGGGGTTTTTGTTTGCGAGCACGCGCATTCTCGTGCCGGCGATTGACAGGGCGGTTTGCGCCGCGCACTCTTTTTGCTGGCGCAAAACATCCATCAGGGGTCTCTCATGTCGCAATCGCGGGTCATGGCACTGACGCCGGAGCTTGTGCAATTGTGTTTTCGTCACGAGGTCGATCCTGGCCCCGATCCCAGCTGGACGTCCATCGGGGAAGGCGAATACGGCATGATCGCCGAGCGGGTGGACGCTGCCGGTGACGGAGGGCCGCTTTGGGTGTTCGCCTACGGATCGCTGATCTGGAAACCGGAATTCGAGGCGGTGGAGAAAGTGCGGGCGACGGCGTTCGGCTGGCATCGTTCCTTCTGCCTGGAATTGCGGCGCTGGCGCGGTTCGCCGCAACAGCCGGGGCTGATGATGGCGCTGGAACGGGGCGGCCAGTGCGACGGGGTGATCTATCGCTTGCCCGAAGGCAACCGCCTGGCGCAGATCGAGCGGTTGCTGCGACGCGAGATCGACGATCATGAGAGCGTTGCCTCCGTCCGCTGGCTGCCGGTGCGCACCGAGCAGGGACCGAAGCTGGCGCTCGGTTTCTGGGTGGGCATGGCCGGCCAGGGGATCCGGCGACGGCAACCGCTGCCGGAGGTGGCGCAGGTTCTGGCGCGCGCCTGCGGCCATATCGGTTCCTGCGCCGAATATCTCTACAACACCGTCACCCATCTGGAAGCGTTCGGCATCCATGATCGCAATCTCTGGCAATTGCAGGCGCTGGTGGCCGAGGAAATTCGGGCGATCCATCCGGGCAGGGTTCTCGTTGCCGAAAACGCCTGATTCAATTCGACACCGCGAGTTTGGCGCCGAGCAGTCCGAAGGACAGGGCAAAGCCGCGCCGCAGCCACAAGAGTACCTTCGGCCGTGTGATGACGTAGCGGCGAGCCGCGGCGGCGAAGAGGCCGTAGCCGGCAAAGATCACGAAGGTGAGTGCCATGAAGACGAGGGCGAGTTCCAGCATGGCGGCCGTGGTTCCGGTCGTGCCGGCCGGAACGAATTGCGGCAGGAAGGCAAGAAAGAAGATCGACAGTTTCGGATTGAGGATATTGAGCAGGAAGCCGGTGGCGATGATCCTGCCGGCCGGGGTCTCGCCGCTTCGTTGCGACAGTTCCAGGCCGCCGCCGTCGCGCAGCACGGCCCAAGCCATGCAAAACAGGTAGGCGACGCCGAGATATTTGATCAGCTGGAAAGCCAGCGCACTGGCATGCAGGATGGCGGCCAGCCCGGCGATGCTGGCAGCGATATGCGGCACGATGCCAAGCGTGCAACCCAGCGCGGCCAACAGGCTGGCGCGGACGCCTTTGCCGAGGCCGAAGGCGAGCGTGTAGAGCACGCCGGTTCCGGGCAGGAGAATGACGATGATTGAGGTCAGGATATAGTCGGTGGACATGAGGGCTCCGGGGGTTGGGGGAGCCTCAGCAGAACCTGCGCGTGCCAGCCGCGTCTTGAAGGAAATTGCAGGCGCTGCTTATGACGCCGCCCGCGCAAAGGCGGCGGGCGAGATGCCGTAGAGCCGTCCGAAGTGGCGTGTCAGATGGCTCTGGTCCGCAAAGCCGCACGCGAAAGCGGTATCGGCAAGCGTATTGCCGGACAGGATCAGGCGGCGGGCAAGATCGACGCGTCGCTGCAGCAGATAGGCATGTGGCGTCAGGCCCGTCGCCCGCGCAAAGGCGCGGATGAGCCGGAACTGGCTGACCTGGGCGATATCGGCCAGTTCGGCAAGGGTCGGCGCGCCCGACGGATCGTCGTCGATCCTTTGCCGGACTTTTCGCACGCCGGGCTGATGCCCGGTATCGGCATCCTCTTTACGCTCGACCATGGCGGACAAAAGCAGCAGCATCGCCTGCTGGGCGCCCAGCACGTCTGCATCCGCTGCCGTCAGCGCCTGGTAGAGTGTTTGAAAGCCGGTGGCGGCCATTCTGTCGGTGATCACCGGCCGGGAAAATTCGCAGGCGCCGCTGGCGCCCTCCGTCAGCTCGTTGACCGTCGCAGCCATCAGGGCGGGATCGAAATACAGCATGCGCCAGCCGCGTCCGGAATCGCCGATGGGCATTCCGTCATGCACCTCGCCCGGATTGACGGTGATCATGTCGCCGGCGCCCGCTTCCACCTGGCCGCGGCCGCTGAGCGATGCCTGCGCCCCGCGGACAATGACGCCGATGCCGAACTCTTGGTGCGTATGGCGGGGGAAGCGATGATCGCTTTCCGCCGCGACCGCCATCACGCCCGGCAGGCGGCAGGGCAGGGCCTGGAACTGGTTTTTCGCGCTTCGTGCCAACGGCTTTACCGCCCCATCCGCAGTTTGCCTATCATTGCCGCTTGCCGCGGTGGATGCAATATCGCTTGCAGGAATTGAACCCCGCGCAGCCGGCGCTCACGTCCAACCATGTGGTTTCGGCTTTGTCCGTAGGCAAACAGGGAGGCGAGGGTGAACCGCAACTGCTTTCCACCCTTGAAACGCAAGGCATTCCTTTCTATATCGGCGGCAATTCTTGCCATGTCCGGCACTGTCGGATTATGGTTTTAGAGCAACTTCGGCAGAAGTGCGGAGCGGTTTTGCATCCGGAGTTGCGTACAAACAAAGAGATAGAGCATTGTCGCGTTTCGGTGAAAAGCGGAAGTGCTCTCAGGGCTGACTGCGGTGTCGCCTCGTTCTCATCACATGTGCCGCGCTTGAAGATTGGCGGGAAGCCCGTGAATACGCTCGATTTTGACAAGAAGCCCGAAGACACGCGTATTGTTGTCGCCATGTCGGGTGGCGTTGACAGCTCGGTGGTCGCCGGCGTGCTGAAGCGCGAAGGCTACGATGTGCTGGGCATCACGCTCCAGCTTTACGATCATGGCGCCGCCGTGCACCGTGCGGGTTCCTGTTGTGCCGGGCAGGATATCGACGATGCGCGCCGCGTCTGCGAAACGCTGGGCATTCCCCATTACGTGCTCGATTACGAAGCCCGCTTCCGCGAAACGGTGATCAATCCCTTCGCCGAAAGTTATGTCGCCGGCGAAACGCCGATCCCCTGTGTTGCCTGCAACCAGACCGTCAAGTTCGCCGATCTCTTGGCGACGGCGCGGGAACTCGGCGCCGATGCGCTGGCGACCGGCCACTATATCCGCTCGCGGCCCAATCCCGGTCCCGGCCTGCCCAATCGCCGCAGCCTTTACCGGCCAATCGATTCCGATCGCGACCAGAGCTATTTCCTGTTCGCCACGACGCAGGAACAGATCGACTACCTGCGTTTCCCGCTCGGCCATCTCTCCAAGGCGGAAACCCGGGCGCTTGCCGAAGACATGGGTCTCGTCGTCGCCAAGAAGGCGGACAGCCAGGACATCTGTTTCGTGCCGCAGGGCAAATATTCCGATATCGTCGCCAAGCTGAAGCCGAATGCAGCGCTGGCCGGCGATATCGTCCATCTCGACGGTCGCGTGCTTGGTCGCCACGACGGTATCCTGCACTACACCATCGGCCAGCGCCGCGGCATCGGTATCGCCACCGGCGATCCGCTCTATGTCGTCTATCTCGACGCCCGCTCGCGCCGCGTCATCGTCGGCCCGAAGGAAGCGCTGGAGACCCACCGCGTCTATCTGCGCGACGTCAACTGGCTGGGCGACGGCCCGCTCGGCAGCGATGCGGCGGAAGGTTTTGCCTGCTTCGCCAAGGTCCGTTCCACCCGGCCGCCGGCACCGGCTGTGCTGCACGCGGATGACAGCGGCATCTATGTCGATCTTTCCGTCGGCGAGGCGGGCGTGGCGCCAGGCCAGGCCTGCGTTCTCTATTCGGCCGAGGGACCGGACGCCCGCGTCTACGGTGGCGGTTTCATCGAGCGTTCCGAACGCGCCGCGGATGCGGAGGCCTCGTTGCGCGCCGTGCTCGCAACGCCCGTGGCGGCATGAAAGCCAATCGCACAAGGCCGGAAAGTTTTCCCCAATCAGGCGCTTGACACTTTAGGTTCGGGGATTCTATAAGCCGCACATCCAAACGGGCCGGGCGCAAAACGCCTCTTTCGGCCCGGATATGGCGGGGTAGCTCAGGTGGTTAGAGCAGCGGAATCATAATCCGCGTGTCGGGGGTTCAAGTCCCTCTCCCGCTACCATCTCTCTTGCAGATTTTGGCATGTTTTCGAAGCAAGTGACAGGTCGTTGCCACTTCGGGGCCTGCATCCTGTCGATCACAAAATTCAGCAAACGCGTCCAGACCGGCCTTCGTTGTCAGTTCCGTGGGGCTTGCCGGTGACGGCAGCTGCCGAAAACTGCCGGTCGAGCAGAATGCCGGGGGAAAATCTGCCATTCGTTAAAATCTTAATATTTCGTCAAAGATTTCCGAAATCTCGCTCGGGCATGCTGAGCAGAGGTGGTGAATGCGTCCATGTCGGGGCGCGGGGAGCGGCATGAGGCCAGTTGTCATCGCCTGAGCTGCATTCCCATTGTCTCTCCTGTGCGAGTAACATTTCCATGTCCAGCACTTCTCTCAACAATGCGACGGCGGCATCGGCGCTGTCGTTGCTAACCGGATCGAGCAAGGCGCTGGAGCGCAACACGATCCGTATTGCTTCCGGCCGCGACGTCAACGAGGCATCCGACAATGCTGCCTATTGGTCGATTGCCAAGGCGATGCAATCCAACGGCATGGCGCTTTCTTCCGCGGAGGATGCCTCCGGCCTTGCTGCCGCCACCACCGATACCGCCGCTCTCGGCATGGAGGCCGCCGCCGGCATCGTCTCCGAGATCCAGGCGAAGCTTGTCCTGGCGCGGTCGTCGGGCGTCGACAAGAATGCCATCAATTCCGAGATCACCCAGCTCAAGGAACAACTGGTCACCATCTCGCAATCGACCTCTTTCAGCGGCGAGAACTGGCTGAATGCCGGCGCCGGTGCGACGCCGGGCGTCAAGTCGCTGGTCGCCTCCGTCTCCACGGGTGAGGATGGCACGACGTCGGTCAATACGATCGAGTTCGACACGGCAGCGACGACGCTGACAAGCGAAAACGATGCTGCCGACGGCATGCTGACCAAGGCCTATTCCGGCACGACCAGCAATGGCAGCGCATACGAATATTACCTGCTCGACACCGGCTCGGCGACACCCGCCCCGGCAACTGCCAGTGAAATCGAGATTTCCGACGCGACCACGAATGATGAACTGGACGGCATGATTTCGGCCACGAATTCGATGCTGTCGTCGCTGACGGACGGCAGTGCCAAGCTGGGCGCAACCGCAAGCCGGATCTCGGCCAACACCGAGTTTCTGCGAGACCTTCAGGCCACGGTCCAGCGCGGCATCGGCCGGTTGGTTGATGCCGATATGGAGGAGAGCGTAGTCAAGCAGCGGTCGCTGGCGGTACAGCAGCAGCTTCAGACCATCGGCCTGAACATCATCAACAATCAGTCGAAAGCCACCCTCGATCTCTTCCGTTGAGGGCCGTCCAAACGATAGGCTTTTTGAAGACCACGGCCCTTGAGCGGCCGTGGTTTTTTCTTGATGTCCGTATCCTAATCGCAGCCTCAGACGTACCAGATGCCGTCGGCGATGGCTGGGGCGACGCCGGCGACGTTTTCGGCGCTTTCGGCGAAACCGGCCAACACCTGCTGGCGCGATACTCCCGCGTCGAGTTGGCCGACCCAGTAGGAAATCCCACCGGCTTCGCCGTCTCGCCCGAGCACGTTTTCGTAAAGCTTGTCGATGAAATCGAGATTGGACGGATTGGCGCCATAGACCGAGGCGAACTCGGCGGAGCCGACGAAACCCGCGGCAACGTCGATCAGCGATGTTCCCCCGTCCATCGCCTTGATCCAATAGGAGAGGCCGCCGGTATCGGGGGTGCGGTCGAAGGCCGCCTGATAGACGCGGTAGGCCTGCCCGGCGTTGCCGGCGAGATCGAATGCCAGCACGCCGTCGGAGAAGTGAAGACGCTCGACATTGTCGAGTTCGTCTTTCACCTGACCGTCCTTGGAGGTGACCTGAAGCGTTTCGCCAGCCTTCGCTGTCGTATAGGTGCTCCGGGTCTGGGTGTAGACGGCAAAATCGAGCCCGTCGCCGCCGTCGAGATAGTTGGAGCCAAGGCCACCATCGAGGACATCGGCGCCGAGATAACCGTAGATGTGGTCGTTGCCGGTGCCGCCGCCGATGGCATCGTTGCCTTCGTAACCGACGAGGCGGTCGTCCTGGTCGGAGCCGGCGATGGTATCATCGCCTGCCAGTGCGACGGCAAGCCATGTCGCGAACTCACCCTGGAGGATAAGCTGGACGGTTACGGTCGCCGGGACGTTGACTTGCGATATGCCGCCCACTGCCGTGCCGTTGTGGACGAGCGTGTAATCGGTGACCGTGCCGCCGGTGATGCTGTCCGCGGAGTATGTGAAGCCGAACCCGGAGAAGACATACTGGTAGGCGCCATCGGTAAAGACGATGCCGTCGGCCGCAGCGGCCGTGATTTCCCCGGCGATGGTGCCGGGCTCGGCCATATCGATCGAGCTGGAAGAATAGACAACAGCCATTTTCGTCTCCACGTTTGCGCGGCAGGATGCCGACAGGCAGGCGGCTTGTCCAGATGCAGGCATCACAGACGTCTGCGGCAGGCCCTGATAGCCTGCGCTTCGGCCTCTCTCGCATCCAGTCGTCCGCTCTCTTGCGGTTCATTGCATTCGGTGAGGTTGCCCCAGGTGGTGCACCGTGCTTCGGCCGGCCGGTGATTTTTGCGGGCGACCGTCTCTTCGAATGCGTGGCGGCCTTCCAACGCGCATACGTGGTTTGACTGGCAGCCACCGAGGGCGGCCAGACCAGCTATGAAGAGCAGCAGATATGTCCTCAAGGTCTTTCTCCATCAGGCTATCGAGGAGACGTTCTTCCTGCCCGGGTTGTTCGAACCTCCAGAGCAATGTCGCCATGGCGTTGCATTCCGGCATCGTGTAGCATCACATACCGGGCAATCGCCGGTATGGGAGGGGTCATGATCGCGAAATTCGTGTTGGCAGCAATTATCGGAACCGCTTGCGCCTCGGCAGCATCGGCGTCATCCGGCCATTACCTCTATGGCGGCGTGCCGCTGGAGGCGCGCCCTGATCTGGAGCGGAAATTCGCGCGTGCTCTCGCCCATTGCGAATGTGAGGCAGGCAGCCTGCCGCGCGGCTCGCTCGATCCTGAAAGCCTGCTCTACGATACCGCCTTGCGGGCTTGTCTTTATCGGCTCGGCTTCTTCGAAGGGCGTGAAGCCTATCCAGTGCGGATCTTCGCCGACCGATAGGCGCCCCCAGCGATAGCCGTGACAATCTCCATCCTGCGGCGACGTTTCGATGCAGTCAGGAGAACGCTTGGGCGTTCCTCCGCGATATCTGTCGTAAATGGCTGCCGTTCATCGATGTGCGCTGTGTCACACGGTGATGGCCAGGCGTGGTTCCACCCCCCACCAGTTCATCCACGGTTCACCTGCCGGGGCGCACTTTAGCGTCATCGAACAAAGGAGGACTTCCATGACGCGTTTGATACAAAAGACCCTCGGTGCCTTTATTCTTGCAGCGATCTCCCTGACTTCCTTCGAAGCCACCGCTGCGCCGGTGCTGACCACCAAGCCGGAGATGACCTCGACGGTCGAGCAGGTATACCATCGCCGCCATCACCGTCGTGACCGCGAATGGTCCCGCTGGGAGCATCGCAAGCATTGGCGCCGCCACCATCATCGTCGCGAGTACTGGGATGACGACTACGGCTATCGCGAATATCGCCATCACCGCCGTCACCGCAACGGTGCGTCATTCGGCTTCTACTTCGATTGAGCTGAGGCCTCGGACGGCGTGAGCCCGTCAAAAGCGAAAGGCCGGCTTCACCTAGTGAAGCCGGCCTTTCCGTTATGCATGCTGGCTGGTTGAAGCGCGGCAGGCGTGCGATCGTCAGAGCACGCGGCCCTTGAGAGAGAGAAGCGCATCCCGCAGTTCCGAAAGCATGCCTTCTGCCCTGTCGATGTAGCGGGAGGACGGCGAATGCGAATGGCCGGTCCACGACATGCGGCTGGCGAGAACCACGACAGCGCCCAGCGCGGCGGCTGCCAGAACGGCGGTGACGGGATAATGCTGCACGGTGGAGGTCGCCTTGGCGCCGGCCTGTTTGGCCTTGGCAGTGACCATATCAGCCGTTTCGTGGCCGGCATCCACCAGCGACTGGCGCAGCGATTCAATTTGCGAACGAAGGGATTTCACTTCCGCTTCCAGCTCCTGATTGACGGAGCTAACGGTTTCATGAGCGGTATCGACCACGCCGCGGGGGACGGCCTGCCCGATGGTTGTTGTCGTTGCCATGTCTAACCTCCTTTGGGGAACAGGAAGATGAACACGGAACGGGGCGTTAAGTTCCATGCCGCATGCCTGTGAGGCGATACGGCATGGCTTGGCGATTTTGTGCCGACCTCAGGCGTCCGGCACGTTGTCCTTCAGCTCCTTGATCCAGATGCGGCCATTGCCATCAGATGGCGCCCGCCAGTCGCCGCGCGGTGAAAGCGAGCCGCCGGAGGTGACTTTCGGACCATTGGGCGAGGCCGAGCGCTTGAACTGGCTGATGGTGAAGAAGCGGAACAGGAAGACTTCCAGCCAACGCTTGATCGTCGGAAGATCGAAAGCGCGCCGCTTGTGCTCGGGGAAATGTGACGGCCAGGTGCCGGCGTCGGCATCTTCCCAGGCCTGCAGCGCCATATAGGCGATCTTCGACGGTTTCAGGCCGAAGCGGGTGAGATAATACAGCGTGAAATCGTGCAGGTCGTAGGGACCGATCTTGTCTTCCGTGCTCTGCATCGCGCCGTTTTCATCGGCCGGCACCAGCTCCGGCGAGATGATCGTATCGAGGATGCTTTCGAGCGTCGCATCGGTTTCCGGGTCGAAGGCTTCGGTCTCGATGATCCAGCGGATGAGGTGCTGTATCAGCGTCTTCGAGACCGAGGCGTTGACATTGTAATGGCTCATCTGGTCGCCGACGCCGTAGGTCGACCAGCCGAGAGCGATTTCCGAGAGGTCGCCGGTGCCGAGCACCAGCGCGTTGCGCTGGTTGGCGGCGCGGAACAGGAAATCGGTGCGCAGGCCGGCCTGCACATTCTCGAAGGTGACGTCATAGACGGGCTTGCCATCGGCAAAGGGGTGCTTGAGGTCGTTGAGCAGTTGTGTCGCCAGCGGCCTGATGTCGATTTCTTCGGCGGTGATGCCCATGCTGCGCATCAGGGCCCAGGCGTTCGACTTGGTGTTGTCGCCGGTGGCGAAGCCCGGCATGGTGAAGCCGAGGATATCGGAGCGCGGCCAGCCAAGCTGGTCGTAGGCGCGGGCGGCGACCAGCAGCGCATGGGTGGAATCGAGGCCGCCGGATATGCCGATGCACAACCGCTTGATGCCGGTCGATTTCAGCCGCTTCATCAGCCCCTGGACCTGGATGTTAAAGGTCTCGTAGCAATCCTGGTCCAGCCGCTTCGGATCGGCCGGCACGAACGGGTAGCGGGCGATGGCGCGCTTCAGGTCGATACGGCCTTCCGGCACGGCGAAATCGAACAGCACGCGGCGGAAATTCCGGCCGGCCGTCAGGTTCAATGTGGCAGCGTCGTTGAAGGTGCCGGTGCGCATGCGCTCCAGCCGCAGCCGTTCGACGTCGATATCGGCGATGCACATCTGCGACGTCGTCGGAAACCGGTCGGTTTCGGCCAGGAGGTCGCCGAGTTCGTAGATGCAGGCCTGGCCGTCCCAGGCGACGTCGGTGGTGGATTCGCCGGGGCCGGCGGCCGAATAGAGATAAGCCGACCAGGTGCGGGCCGATTGCGCCGAGCACAGGAGCTTGCGGGTATCGGCCTTGCCGACGGTGATGTTGCTGGCGGAAAGATTGGCGAGGATCAGGGCGCCGGCGAGCGCGCCGAAATCGCTGGGGGCAGCCGGCGCCCAGAGGTCTTCGCAGATTTCGACATGGAAGATGAAATCGCGGACGTTCTGCGCCGAAAACTGCAGGTCGACACCGAAGGGCGCCGTCTGGCCGGCGACGGCGATCTCCGCCTCGCGCACGGTGCGGCCGGAGGCAAACCAGCGCTTTTCGTAGAATTCCCGGTAGTTGGGCAGGAATGTCTTCGGCACGACGCCGAGGATGCGGCCGGCATGGATGACGACGGCGCAATTGAACAGGCGCCCTTCATGGCGCAGCGGCGCACCGACCAGCAGCACCGGGCCGAGGTCGCGGCTCTCGGCGGCAAGCGTGGCAAGCCCATCCTCGACGGCATCCAGCAGCACGTCCTGGCCAAGCAGGTCGTCGATGGAGTAGCCGGAAATAGCCAGTTCCGGGAACACCATCAGGCCGACATGCTGCTCGTTGCCCTTTCTGGCGAGTTCCAGGATCGAATTGACGTTGAACGGCGGATCGGCAAGCTCGCAGGCCGGGGTACAGGCAGCCACCCGCACGAAACCGTGGCTGTAGGGCGAATGGAATTCCATGAACACACTCCGCATGTCTTTGCGTATTGAACTACCGCGCCGCACGATGGCCGTCGATCCCGCCGGCCGGGTTTTTCTCGCACACCACGCAAATGCCGGACGTTTTCGAGGCGCCTGCAGGCCAGCCGGGCATGGTCGATGCGCGACGGCCTGCAGGCTATTCGGGGCCGAGGTTACTCTTTCGGCTTCTCCACGTGGCCGCCGAAGGCATAACGCATGGCGGACAGCAGCTTGTCGGCGAATTCCGATTCCCCTTGCGAGGAGAAGCGGCTGAACAGCGCCGAAGACAGCACCGGCGCCGGCACGCCGGTGTCGACGGCGGCCTTGAGCGTCCAGCGCCCTTCGCCGGAATCGGAAACCCGGCCGCCGAATTGTTCGAGCGCCGCATCCTTTTTCAGGGCTTCGGCCGTCAGGTCGAGCAGCCATGAGCCGATAACGCTGCCGTGGCGCCAGACTTCGGTGACGCCGGCGAGATCGATATCGAACTGGTAATATTGCGGCTCCGCAAGCGGGCTGGTTTCGGCATCGGCTTCGCGCGCCTGGTTGCCGGAATTGGCGGCTTTCAGGATGTTGATGCCTTCGGCATAAGCGGCCATCAGCCCGTACTCGATGCCGTTGTGCACCATCTTGACGAAATGGCCGGCGCCGCTCGGGCCGCAATGCAGGTAGCCGCGCTGCGCTGTCGGCGCATCTGCGGGCACGCCTTCGCCGCCGCCCGGCGCCAGCGTCGCGAAAATCGGGTCGAGATGGCGCACGGCCTGTTCCGGTCCGCCGATCATCAGGCAATAGCCGCGATCGAGGCCCCAGACGCCGCCGCTGGTGCCGACATCGACATAACTCAATCCGCGGGCGCCGAGGCGCTTGGCCTGATCGACGGCGTCGCGATAGTTGGAGTTGCCGCCGTCGATGACGATGTCGCCTTCGGTCATCAGCGCCGCGACCTGACCGGCGATCTTCGGCGTGATCGCTGCCGGCAGCATCAGCCAGACGCAGCGTGGCGGTTTCAGCTTGCCGACGAAATCTTCGAGCGAGGTCGCCCCAACGGCGCCTTCAGCCACCAGTGCTTCGACGCTTGCGGCATTGATGTCGTAGACGACGCATTCGTGGCCACCGCGCATCAGACGCCGAACCATGTTGGCGCCCATCCGGCCCAGTCCCATCATTCCGATCTGCATATTCAAGCCTCACCGTTTCCAACGATGCCCTTGAATATCCCTCCGCCGCCGAAGCTTCAACGATTGAGTGCGCCGGAGTGCGCGTGCCGTCAGGCTTTTTGCTTCAACGCCTCGGTTGCTTCGTTGACGAGCCCCAGCCGGGCTTCGATCACGGCGATCTTTTCCGGCGTATCGGCATTGCTCGCCTCGATATCGATGAAAAGCTGCTCGAAACCGCCGGGGGCCACGAAGGCGAACATCCGGCCCGGCTTGTCGCTGATGTTGCGCCAGCCGTGCGGCACGTTGGGCGGCAGGACGACCACCGCACCGGCGCCGACCTCGAATTCCTCTTCGCCGCAGCGGAAGCGGTAGACGCCTTCCAGAACGCGGAACACTTCGGTTTCCCGGGTGTGCATATGCGGCGCCGGACCATGGCCGGGCGGTACATGCGTCTCCCAGATGCCCATGGCGCCGTTGGTATCGGCCGCCGTCGCATGGATGATGACACGGGACCCGAAGGGTGTCTGGGCTACTCTTTCCCGCCCCGGAACGGAAACGACTGCCTTTTCAAATGCGGTCATGATCTGCCCCCTGCTCGATGCGCCAGCATACACGCAATTGGCGTGTTTCGCTATCGGCTGTTCGCGGGGGGTCTGTTTGCCGGACCGTACGAACGGGCAGTCCGGATTCAGATGCCTGCCAGTTTGCGCAGGTCGTCGACGGCGCCGGGACCGGCGGCGACAACCGGAGCACCTCTGGTCAGGCTTTCGCCTTGCGTAGGGAAGGGGAGGCACCATCCGCCGGCTTCGGCCACCAGGCAGTGACCCGCCAGGCAATCCCAGGCATGCATGTAGGGCTCGTAATAACCGACCAGCCGACCGGCGGCGACATAAGCGAGCATCAGGGCGCCGGAGCCGTTGCGGATGAAGTTGCCGCCTTCCGCCAGCAGGGTTTCGACCGTCCTGGCCACGAAGGCCGGTGTCACATGGCTGTTGGCGCCGATGCCGGTGACGGCATTGCGGATGGTGTGCGACGGATCGAGCGTCAGGCGCTTGCCGTTCAGCGTGGCGCCGAAACCACGGGCGGCGGCATAGGCTTCACCGTGGCAGGGGGCGGCGATGACACCGACAACGGGTTCGCCGCCGTGCAGCAGGGCAATCGAGACGCACCAGTTCGGCATGCCGTTGACGAAGGGGCTGGTGCCGTCGATCGGGTCGACCACCCAGGTCGATCCGGAGGTGCCGGGGGTGAGGCCAAACTCTTCACCGAGGAAACCGTCTTCCGGGCAGGCCGCGCGCAGGCGGTCGCGGATGAGGTTTTCCACCTCGCGATCGGCAATCGATACGACGTCCTGAAGGTCGCGCTTGGTTTCGACGACCAATGTCTCACGGCGGTTGAAATAATCGAGCGCGACGGCGCCGGCCTCCTGCGCCACCCGTTCGGCCAGCGCCAGGCGCGTTTCCAGTTCGGCATTCGATATCATGCTTCGTTCCTCGCCGTCATGCGCCGGGCGTGCGACCTGCGGCTGCAGGCGGCCTCGCGCCTCCTACACCGGGAACATGACGGTTTTGCAATGCTACGCAATCCATATGGTTCATGGCATGAACGCGATCGATGTGGACCTGTTTGTACCTGTGCCGCTTGCCATTGCGCACAGTTGCAAAGTGCGGCTAATCTTCTCCGTGGTAGGAGGAATCACGTGCCGGAGGTCGAGAGCATCGCCGAAGGGACGGTTTCCTCGCTGGGTCGTGACAGCGTCGAAAAAGACGACTGTCATTCGCCGGCATTGCATGCCGACCGCGTCTGGCGCAACCCGATCCGGGGGCGAGACGGTCGGTTCATTTCTGCCGAAACGCATGAGATCCGGCAACCGGGCATCAGGGTATCCCCGGAGGCCGCACGCAACGACACGAAGGCGGGAGGGCCGTGCCATCGAACCTGATCGCAAGGAGACACAGAACACCCGCGACCTGCTTGCCGAACTGGCGCAGCAGCCGGACATCCTGTTTCGTGCTCCCTTCCGCATGCAATATGCGGCCTTGTGCTACCGTCGCGGCTTCGAAGGCATCGAAGTCCTGCTGGTGACGACACGCGCTTCCGGCCGCTGGATCATTCCGAAGGGGTGGCCGATCGACGACAAGCCGCCACACAAGGTTGCCGCGCAGGAAGCATTCGAGGAGGCTGGCGTTCTCGGCAAGGCCAAACGCAAGCCTTTCGGTCGCTATACCTATCTGAAGACGCTTGCCGACGGCCAGCGCGTGCCGTGCCTGGTGCAGGTCCATCTGGTGAAGTTTGCGGAGGAACTGCCGCGCTTCCGGGAGGCGGGCGAACGGCGTGTCGAATGGGTTTCCTGCGTCGAGGCGGCACGGCGCATCTGCGAACCGGAGCTGAAGGGCCTGATGCTGGCGCTCTACCGCAAGGAAGAGGTCAAGGAACGCAATCGCCGCGGTGTTCCGAACTGAGCCGGCGGCGCGGGGAGGGGCAGGCATTCAAATTCCCGTTGGTGCGTTGCGGCATGCTGCGGCTCTGATAGAATGCGCCGATGACAACGACCCGCCTTTTTCAGATCGCTGCGTGGATCTGCCTCTTCGCCATCATTTTCGCAACCATATCGCCGATTTCGTTCCGGCCGCGTGATTTCCTGCCCGTCGATGTCGACCGGGCGCTGGCTTTCTTCGTGATGTCGGCGTTGTTCGTCATCGCCTATCCGCGCTACATCCTGGCTTGCGCCGTGCTGCTGGTCATCGGCGCCGGCGCAATCGAGCTTCTGCAATATCTGGCGCCGACCCGGCATGCCCAGGCGCACGATGCGATGATCAAGGCCATCGGCGCCATAGCCGGCATTCTGGTCGGCTGGGTCGCGAACCGGTTGCGGCTGCGCTTCCTGCCGCAGAGCTGAGAGCGAAGGGCGGCCCGCCGGCTTGGCGTCAGCGGGCCGGGCATGTCAGGCGGGGACTTTTTCCCGGACATCATCAAGCAGGAAATGCACGACGACGTGCTCGGTAGAGTAGGCATGGCCGGCGTCGGAAATGTGTTCGTCCTTGCCGCCATCGGCCGGATGCCAGGCATGGTAGTGCGGATTGGTGGTGATCATCGTTACCGCCTGCCCGGCAAACGTGCCTTCTGCCAGACGGAAGCGCATTTCCGCCAGCGGCCAGACACGCTCGTAGAGTGCCATGGGCAGTCGAAGCTTCAGCGCCTTCCTCGGCATGTGCGGTTCGGGATGACCCTCCTGTTCGTCGGTCGCCGCGATGCTTTGCGGCGTGACCATGACCTCCTCCGCCTGCTCGAAAATAGTGTTGAATTCTTCGGGCCACATTCTTCTCATAAATCGCTCCTCCCAGCGCTCTTTCGATGATGCGCCGTCAGGATACCGTTTTCGCCGCCTATGGCAAATAGAGCAATTTCAGCAAAAGTGCGCCGCGGTTTTGCGTCCGGAATTGCGCCAAAGCCGGCGCGATCACTCCGAAACGTATTTGCCTTCGTAGCGGATCTTGAAGTTGCGCCGGTGCACTTCATCGCTGAAGCAGATCAGCACCAGTTCGAGATCGCCGGCCGCATCGCGGCGGTCGAGCAGGCTCAACGTCACGACGATGGCATCCTCATAGGCGCGGGAGAGCCGGATGGCGGCATTGCGGATGTCGTTGACGCCGGGGTCGTTGCGATCGTCGCGCCGCTCGTAGACGAGCCAGAAAGGCGCGGTTTCCGAGGTCACGCCAAGTGCGGCCCTCACCTGTGCGTGAAAATCGTCGGCATGTTTTCCGCGTTCCCAGCCGATCGTGTAGTTGTGGCGATCACCGATCAGGCTGAGATATCCGTCGCAATCGCACGGACCGGCGAATTTTTCGTCGATCTTTTCCAGCGCGAGACTTTCGGGGATTGAGAGTCGGAAGAAAATTGCCATCGGATACAAAAAGCCCAATCGTTCGGTTTCGCCGCCCGGCCGGAAACATCTGCAGGTGCCGGCGGGCATTGTCGGCATGCATGATAACCGATTCGGCTGCCGCCATCCGTCTTTCCGTTCGCCGCCAGTCCGATCGCTGCGGCAGACATGGCCGGACGGAGTGATCCGGCCATGCTCGCGTCAAAAGGGTTTTAGCCCCGATAGATATCCGGTACGTACATTTCGGCTGGGACCGGATGGCGCACATAATCGGTGTGGTGCACGCGTTCCGGCAGTTCGACGGTGGATTTCGGCACATCGCCGTAGGGGATCTGGTCGAGCAGATGGGCGATGCAGTTCAGCCGCGCCTTTTTCTTGTCGACGGCCTGCACCACCCACCAGGGCGCTTCCGGCGTATGGGTGCGGGCCAGCATTTCTTCCTTGGCCTTGGTGTAATCCTCCCAATGGATACGGCTCTGCATGTCCATCGGCGACAGCTTCCACTGCTTCAGCGGATCATGGATACGCATCTTGAAGCGGAATTCCTGCTCGTTGTCGGTGATCGAGAACCAGTACTTGATCAAGATAATGCCGGAGCGTACCAGCATGCGCTCGAATTCCGGCACCGAGCGGAAGAACTCGTCCAGTTCCTCGGCGGTGCAGAAACCCATGACGCGCTCGACGCCGGCGCGGTTGTACCAGCTGCGGTCGAACAGCACCATTTCGCCGGCGGTCGGCAGATGCGGCACGTAGCGCTGGAAATACCACTGGTTGCGCTCGCGTTCGGTCGGTGCCGGCAGCGCCACGACGCGGCAGATGCGTGGGTTAAGGCGTGGCGTCACGCGCTTGATCGCGCCGCCCTTGCCGGCGGAATCACGGCCCTCGAAAAGCACCACGACCTTGAGTTTCTGATACTGGATCCAGTCCTGCAGCCGCACGAGTTCATGCTGGAGGCGGAAGAGTTCGCGGAAATAGACCTTGCGGTCGAGGGTCATTTCCCCCGGGGCGCTCATGCCTTCGGCGACCAGTTCGTCCAGCCGGTCTTCCTCGAGTTGCATTTCCAACTCCTCGTCGAAGCTGTCGGCGATTTCGGCCTTGATGCGATCCAGATGATCCTGGTCAACGTTGTTCATGGATTTACCCCTGTCTTTCTGTCGCCAGAAAAGCGTGTCTCTGCGACAGCGATGTGACAGGCTGGGGACCGGTATGGTTTCCTGCCAGATTCGGCGCTTCTGGTTCACAAAAGCATGTAGAGCCGGAATCCATCCGGTCCACGAACACCACGATGAATTGTCGTGCCGGTTCAGGCCGAGGCGCTCAGCACCTCCTGGCGTTCCGCAATGAAATCGAGCGCCTGCTGTGCCGGCATCGCCTTGCCGAAGATGTAGCCCTGGCCGATGTCGCAGCCGAGAAGCAGCAGATGCGAGAGCTGGCCGTGCTCTTCGATGCCTTCGGCCGTGGTCTTGATGTTGAGGCTGCGACCGAGGCCGAGCATCGCCCGGACGATCTTGTCCTGGCGTTCGTCGTTCTGGTAGGTCGAGATGAAGCTCTTGTCGATCTTGATCTTGTCGAAACGATAACGGGCAAGCTGCGACAGGCTGGAATAGCCGGTGCCGAAATCGTCGAGCGCCACCTGGACGCCGGCTTGCGTCAATTCATCGAGAATGCGGGCAGCATCGTCGGGGTCCTGAATCAACGCGTTTTCGGTGATCTCGATCTCAAGGCGCTGGGCCGGGAATGTCGTGGTTTCGAGGATACGCAGGATCCGCGAGGCGAGAAGCCGGTCTTCCATCTGCACCGGCGAGACGTTGAAGGACAGGACGATCTCTTCCGGCCAGAAAAGGGCGTCGCGGCAGGCCTGCGTCAGCAGGTTTTCGAACAGTTCGGTGATCAAGCCGGTCTCTTCGGCGATGGAAATGAATACCGGGGGCGGGATGAAAACCCCCTGGTCGTCGGTCCAACGCGCCAGGGCTTCAAAGCCGCAGATGGCGCCGGTGCGCAGGTTGATCAGTGGCTGGTAATGGGTGACGATTGCCTTTTCCTGGATCGCCAGGCGGAGTTTTGACTCCAGCGAGGCGCGTTCGGTGACCTTGTCCTGCATTGCGGTCTGGAAGGCACAATGGCGATTGGGGCCACCCGATTTCGCCTCGTACATGGCAAGATCGGCCCGATGTGCCGCCTCGTCGAGCCGCTCGCGACCTTCGCGCCACGTGGCGAAGCCGACGCTGGCGCCGACCTCGACGGCAAAACCGTCGATATGGATCGGGCGGGTCACGGCCTGGATCAGCACCTGTGCGAACCGGCTCTGATGGTCTTCCGGCAGGCCGATCATGGCAATGAGGAATTCGTCGCCACCGAAGCGGAAGACGCAATCGGCCTTGCCCAATGCGCAAAGGCGACGCGATACCTCGATCAGCAGCGCATCGCCGCCCTTGTGGCCGACGAGGTCGTTGACCTTCTTGAAGCCGTCGAGATCGACGGAAAAGACCGTGACGGTTCTTTCCTGATCCCCGTCCAGCGCCCGGCCGAGCGGCAGGGTGGCGCGCTCGAAGGCATAACGATTGGGCAGCTTGGTCAGGTGGTCGTGCGTGGCAGCCCAATCGGCGCGGGCCTGGGCGGCGGTTCGCAGGTCCATTTCCTTGCGCAGGTCGTAGATCCGCAAAATGGAATAGATGAAGCTCATGGCGCCGCCGACGGCGATCGCCAGCACCAGCTTGTCGGCGCCGTAGGGCTTGAACACGTTGACGAAGCGGAACAGGCTCTCATGGAAACTGAGTTCGTAACCCAGCCCCCAGAGAACAGTGCCCAGCGCAACCAACGACAGAAATTGCTTGCCGGCCCTGCTACGAAAAAAATCTTTCATCCCGGATTCCTCGCTTCCCGGGTGTATTTCATATCTGAAAAACTTAAAATGTTCGTTTCGGCAGGATGTAAAATGTCAATTGAGTGACAGCTTATGCGCTTTGAATAGAAGGCATTTTAAACGTTGCTCATGCGGTCTCGTCTTCGCGCCGGGTAGTTGCGCCGCAGGGGCGGACGGTGTCGGGAACGCATCTTCATACTGTAAAATGGCGCTCCGCAGTTTTTTACACGGCTTGGCAAGACTGTGCTATGTGTGGTTCATGTCGCCTTGCGCCATACCCGTCAACAATTTGAAGAGTCCCTTTTGCTTACCGAGATCCTGATCGTGATTTTACTCACCGTGCTCAACGGTGTGTTGGCAATGTCCGAATTGGCGGTTGTCTCCTCCAGGCCAGCAAGATTGAAAGTGCTCTCCGATCAGGGAAACCGCGGCGCCGCGATCGCGATCAAGCTCGGGGAAGATCCGGGCCGCTTCCTGTCGACCGTGCAGATCGGTATTACCCTCGTCGGCGTCCTGTCGGGTGCCTTTTCCGGCGCCACGCTCGGCGCGCGTTTCTCCTCCTGGTTGCTGACCCAGGGCATGCCTGACAATGTCGCCGATGCCGTCGGCGTCGGCACGGTGGTCGTGGCGATCACCTACCTGTCGCTGATCGTCGGCGAACTGGTGCCGAAGCAGATCGCCTTGCGCGATCCGGAAGCGATTGCGGCGCGTGTTTCGCCCGCCATGCGGCTTCTGTCGCGGCTGGCTGCGCCTCTCGTCTGGCTGCTCGACCGCTCGGGTCGCCTGGTGCTGATGCTGCTCGGCCAGAGCGGGGCGTCCAACGACCGCGTGACCGACGAAGAAATCAAGACGGTTCTGGCCGAGGCGCACAGCGCCGGCGTGATCGAAACCGAGGAATCGGCGATGATCTCGGGCGTCATGCGCCTGGCCGACCGGACCGCCCGCGCCCTGATGACGCCGCGCCGCGAAGTCGAGGTGATCGATATCGAAGACAGTTTCGAGGAGATCAAGGAGCAGCTGCGTTCGACCAACCGCTCGCGCCTGCCGGTGCGCAACGGCAGTTCCGACGAGATCATCGGCGTACTGTTCGTCAAGGACGCCTATGACGCCTTTTTCCTGCGCAACGAGATGGACGTTCGTACCATCATGCGTGAAGTGCCTGTCGTTTCCGACCTGACCAGCGCCATCGACGTTATCCAGGCGTTGCGCAAATCGACGGCGCACCTCGTGCTTGTCTATGACGAATACGGTCATTTCGAAGGCATCATCACCTCCGGCGACGTGCTGGAGGCGATCACCGGCGTCTTCCAGGAAAGCGAAGTGGAAGAACCGGCCGTCGTCGAGCGCGAGGACGGCAGTTATCTTATCGCTGGCTGGATGCCGATCGACGAATTCGCCGACCAGATGGGCTTCAAGGTCGGCGAGGATCCGGAATACGAAACGGTCGCCGGCCTGGTGCTGACCGAATTGCGCCGACTGCCGGAACTGGGCGAAAGTTTTACCAAGAACGGCTGGCGTTTCGAAGTCATCGACCTTGATGGCCGTCGCATCGACAAGATCCTGCTGAGCAAGGTTGCCTGATCCGGCCTAGCTCCCGGCGACCGGCAAGACGATTGCCGCTCGCCGCAGGAGGTCGTTGCCGGCCGTTCGATTTCCGCTTCCTGTGAATGCGGGTGGAAATCGTTTCACACTCGTTCGAAGTTGCTCTAAGGCAGACGCCGTCATGAAGATTTCCGATCTGATATCGCCCGGCAGTGTGCTTGCGCACGTTTCCGTTTCCAACAAGAACAAGCTGCTGCAGCTTGCCGCCGACACGGCCGCGGCCGCGACCGGTCTCGATGCGGCCGCCATCTTCAAGGGGCTGGTCAACCGCGAAAAGCTCGGCTCGACCGGCATCGGCGAGGGCGTGGCCATTCCGCATGCGCGTTATGCCGGCCTGAACGACGCCTACGGCCTCGTCATCCGTCCGGCGAAACCTGTGGATTTCGAGGCGATCGACGATATTCCCGTCGATGTCGTTTTCGTGTTCCTGACGCCGGAAGGCGATCGCGGCGACCATCTCAATGCCCTGTCGGCTATCGCCCGGCGTTTGCGCACCGACAGCGTGCTGCGCAACGTCCGCCAGGCACGCGACGCCGACCAGCTTTATGCGGCGCTGATTGCCGACGATCCGGCCTGAGGCTTTTGCGCCGAGACCCGGTGTCTGCGGCCCGCGGCCTTTTGCCGTCGATTGTGACAAAGCCCGCCGTTGAACCGGACGTTAAAGCGCGTTAAGCATGCCGCCACTATCGGAAAGGCGCCTGCGAAACCACGGTGCGCCGATGCTCCAATGAGGATCTTATGCGTCTTGTAATGATCGGTTCGGGTTATGTCGGGCTTGTGTCGGGGGCATGTTTTGCGGATTTCGGCCATAGTGTCGTCTGCGTCGACAAGGTCGAGGAAAAGGTCGAGAGCCTGCGCAAAGGTTTGATTCCGATCTTCGAACCGGGGCTCGACGCTCTCGTCGCCTCGAACGCCAAGGCCGGCCGCCTGAGCTTTTCGACGGATCTGGCTGCGGCGGTGCGGGACGCCGATGCGGTGTTCATCGCCGTCGGCACGCCGTCGCGCCGCGGCGACGGCCATGCCGATTTGAGCTACGTCTACGCCGCCGCTCGTGAAATCGCCCGCGCCGTGACCGGCTTTACCGTCATCGTCACCAAGTCGACCGTTCCGGTCGGCACGGGCGATGAGGTGGAGCGGATCATGCGCGAGGAAAACCCGCAGGCCGATATCGAGGTTGTCTCCAATCCGGAGTTCTTGCGCGAGGGCGCGGCGATCTCCGATTTCAAGCGGCCGGACCGCGTCGTTATCGGCACCATCGAGCCGCGTGCCATTGAGGTGATGAAGGACGTCTATCGTCCCCTGTCGCTTAACGAGGCGCCGCTGATGTTCTGCGAGCGGCGCACCTCCGAACTGATCAAATATGCCGGCAACGCCTTCCTGGCGATGAAGATCACCTTCATCAACGAGATCGCCGATCTGTGCGAGCGCGTCGGCGCCGACGTGCAGAAGGTGGCCAAGGGCATTGGCCTCGACAAGCGTATCGGCGACAAGTTCCTGCATGCCGGCCCCGGTTACGGCGGTTCGTGCTTTCCCAAGGATACGCTGGCGCTGGCCAAGACCGCCCAGGACCATGACAGCCCGATGCGGCTGGTGGAGGCGACCGTTGCCATCAACGACACCCGCAAGCGGGCGATGGCGCGCAAGGTGATCGCCGCCAGCGGCGGTGACGTGCGCGGCAAGAAGGTCGCCGTCCTCGGCCTGACCTTCAAGCCCAACACCGACGATATGCGCGAATCGCCGTCCATCGCCATCATCCAGGCGCTGCAGGACAACGGCGCGGTCATCAGCGCCTACGATCCGGAAGGCATGGAGGCGGCAAAGAGCGTCATCGACGGCGTCGCTTACGCCACCAGCCCCTATGATGCCGCCGAAGGCGCCGACGTGCTGGTGCTGGTGACGGAATGGGACGCATTCCGCGCGCTCGATTTCGGCCGTCTGAAGACGGTGATGAATGCGCCGCTGCTCGTCGACCTGCGCAACGTCTATCCGCCGCAGGAGGTGACGCGCCATGGTTTCGAGTACCACAGCGTCGGCCGCAAGTCGGGTGGTGCCGCCTAGATGCGTTATTTGATTACCGGCACCGCGGGTTTCATCGGTTTCCATCTGGCCCGCCGCCTGCTTGAGGAAGGCCATTCCGTCACCGGTTTCGACGGGATGACGGCTTATTACAATGTGCGCCTCAAGGAGGCGCGGCATGCGGCGCTGGCGCAGTTCCCGGCCTTCAAGCCCTATATCGGCATGTTGGAGGATGAAAAGGCGCTGACTGACGCCTACGACATCGAAAAGCCCGACGTCATCGTCCACCTCGCCGCCCAGGCGGGGGTGCGCTACAGCCTGGAAAATCCCAAGGCCTATTTCGATGCCAATCTTTCCGGCACATGGAACGTGCTGGAGCTGGCGCGCCGGGCGGAGATCCGCCATCTGATGCTCGCCTCGACCTCGTCGGTCTACGGCGCCAATCCCGATATCCCCTTCCGCGAGAGCGACAGGACGGATGAGCCGCTGACCTTCTACGCCGCCAGCAAGAAGGCGACGGAGGTGATGGCCCACAGCTATTCCCACCTGCACAAGATCCCGACGACGGCCTTCCGCTTCTTCACGGTCTACGGTCCCTGGGGCCGGCCGGACATGGCGTTGTTCAAATTCGTCAAGGGCATGCTCGACGGCAACGAGATCGAGATCTACGGCGAAGGCAAGATGAGCCGTGATTTCACCTATGTCGACGATCTCGTCGACGGCATCATCAAGCTTTCCGCAGTGGTTCCCGCCGAAGCGAACCGGGTGCAGTCGCCCGGTGTCATCGATACGTTGTCGCATCAGGCACCGTTCCGCGTCGTCAACATCGGCGGCGGTCAGCCGGTCGGCCTGCTCGATTTCGTCGAGACGGTGGAAGAGGTGCTTGGCCGTCCGGCGAAACGACGGATGCTGCCGATGCAGAAGGGTGACGTGCCGCGCACCTATGCCAGCCCCGACCTTTTGGTGGCGTTGACCGGCTACAAGCCGGAAACCAGCCTCAAGGACGGGGTGCGGGCCTTTGTTGAATGGTATCTGGAAGCGCGCAAGGATTTCCTCGATTGAGCGCGCGTGCGCGCCTTTATCCAGAAATGGCCACCGGTCTCATCTCGTAATTTCGCCGCAGCCGCTGTACACAATGGCGGCGCGGGGGCGTCTGTTTGGAAGTTGCGATGCGTTTCATTCGAAAATTGCTGGGAATGGCGGAGCAGGAGACATTCGCCGATCATCCTCGGGCGCGGCTGCGCTACGAGGCCGGCGATTTCGCGGCTATCTATGCCGTGGGTGACGTTCATGGCTGCCACAGGGAAATGATCGACGCCGAGCGGCGGATCATCGAAGACAGCGCCGCCGAAAAGGGGCCGGTGCTGGTCGTGTATCTCGGTGACTATATCGACCGTGGACCGGCTTCCAACGATGTGGTGGAGCATCTCTGCAGCGTGCCGCCGGCAGGGCTGGAGCGCATAACGCTGTGCGGCAATCACGAGGATACGTTCCTGCGTTTCCTCGATGCGCCGACCAGCCATCGCGGCTGGCTCGACTGGGGTGGCCACGAAATGCTGGCGTCCTATGGTGTCGACGTCACCCATATCCTGCAGACCAGCCGCAGTTTCGAGGCCGTCGCCGAGGCGGCGATGGAAGCGATCCCGGAACGGCATATCCGCCTGCTGCGGGCGCTGCCGGTGCTTCTGGAGGTCGGCAAGCTGGTATTCGCGCATGCCGGCATCCGTCCGGGCGTGGCGATCGAGGAACAGACGGACCGTGACCTCCTGTGGATCCGTGAGCCGTTCCTCTCGGAAGGGGCGGGCCTGCCGCTGCTGGTCATTCACGGGCATACGCCGACGGACGAGCCGGTCTTCGCCAAGGGCCGCATCGGCATCGATACCGCAGCCTTCGCCACTGGCCGGCTGACGGTTCTCAAGGTCGCCGGAAACCAGGCGCGCATCCTCTGATGTCGCGAGGGTGAAGGCCCTTCGTTTTTTTGCCGGCGAATTCTACTCCGCCCGGCAGTGCCCCGCCAGACTTGGAGTTGGTCTTTTCAGCCACGGCCCATGGAGCGCCGTTTCGTCGCGGTTTTTTGCGCTCTCACGGCCTGTGCGAGCCAGGATGCCGGCTTCAAATGATATCGTACATCGAAAATTCTACCTGCCCGACCAGCTTTGCCGATATGTCGGCCGATCCGTCGCCATTGCTGTCAACGAAAAGGAATTTGTCTGCTCCGACGCTCGCCAGCACGTAGAGAACCTTGCCGTCAAGCGCTTCGTCGGCGGCGACATTCGCGGTGGCGGCATCGGAAAAGGATGACGAGAGCGATCGGAAGTTGACGGCGCTGCCCGCGCCTCCGGAAATTTCAAAGGTTATGCTGTCGATTCCGGACTGGAAGCCCTTGATGACGTCACGATTGGCGTCGGTGAGGCCGCTGTCCCCAGGCAGAATGTGAAGCACCTCCGCACGCGTCAGGCTCGGATTGGATGCATTGAGTTCCGGGCCATTGCGGGTATGCACGACTGTGTCGTCCCCGCCCATGTTGATCTGCAGGTCGGTGATAGCGTTGCTGAGTTTGCCAGGATCGGGCGGGGAAGGCGAATTCGCGTCTATCATTCGCAGATAATCGCGCCCCTGCGTTTCTCCCGTGCTGCCTGTGTAATTTGCCAACGCACCCGGCGATGTGTTCAGCGCATCGGTATAGGCTGCGGCCGCCGCCAGTTTTTTGTCAGCCGTGGTTCTGTCCGCGCCCGTTGCTCCATCCAGGATATTGACGGCAATCGTTTCGATGGTTTGCCGACCAGAACTCAGTTCGTTGGCAAAGAAGCTGGCTCCGGCCTGATCGGCATTCCGGTTGAACAGGCTCCTGAAAATCTCGTTGACGACGCGATCGTTTTCCATTCCGGAAAATCTGGACTTGTATTCAGCGGTCGCCGCCAAAGTTCCCAGTATCGGTGCAAGATTGGCGCCCGAGGCCGTGATGCCGTTAAAATAAGTCAGTCCGCCGGGATCTGCGGGCCGCCCAAACAATGCCAGATATACGCCCTGAACCGTCGCCATTTCTCGCCTCCTCCGGGCTTGTTCCGTCCTTCCCAAGGAAAGCTATGGCACGATGGAGGATCGGCAAGGCGAGGATCGGAAGGTTGCCGCTCACCTTTTCCTGACAACGAAAAATGCCGTTCCGTAAAATTGCATTCATTGATTTAAGCCGGCCTCAAAGCCTGCCGTGTAAAGTCAAAATCACTGATCGACGAGGCGCCCTGGCGTGTCGCTCGTGACGACAAGCGGTCGTGACTGCGCCACTTGCCTCAACTCTTCCGGCACGGCCGAATTCGCCTTTGTCCCTTGGCGCAATTTGGTCGTGCCGTTTTTATTTGCCTGCCGGGCATCTTTCGCTACTATGTCTTCGACCGAGCCTTGCTCCAGCGGGAAAAACGTGCCGGATTCGTAGCCGAGCGGCGCACGAATAACAGGCTTCTTGCCGCAAAATTTTGCAAAAAATCTTTTGTATTCAAATGCTTCGCCAGCTTGTGGTGAAACTTTGGGCATGGTAGCAATCATATATTAGGAAACAAAAGATGCGACGGCGACGCCACCCGCGCGACCGTTGCACGAAGCCCCGGTTATGGGGCGCGCCAGGTCAAAAACAAAAGTCGTAGAGACAAAGGGGGCCATGCATGAAAAATCTGATGATCGATGGGACGATGACGCGCCGTCTGCTGCTGCAGGGGGCGGGCGCTGCGGCGCTGGTGGCGGCGCTCGGACTTCCCGCTTTCGCCAAGCCGAAGCCGATTGCCGTGGCGCTGGTCACGTCCGTACCGATCGAACAGCAGTGGATCAGCCGCCTGCATCTGGCGCTGAAGGCTGCGGAAGCGCGCGGCGACGTCACCTACGTCTACTCCGAAAACGTCGCCAACACCGATGCCGAGCGCGTCATCCGCGAATATGCCGAAGCCAAGAAGGATCTGATTATCGCCGAAGCTTTCGGTCTTGAGCGCGCCGCCCGCAAGATCGCCGAGGATTATCCCGATATCGCCTTCCTGATGGGCTCGTCCTTCCCGGAGCAGACGCCGAATTTTTCCGTCTTCGACAATTACATCCAGGACGCCTCCTATCTCACCGGCATCGTCGCCGGCAAGGAAACCAAGTCGAACGTCATCGGCATGGTCGGCGGTTACGCCATTCCCGAGGTTAACCGGTTGATGCAGGCCTTTATGGCCGGCGTGCTCTCCGTCAATGCGGACGCAAAATTCCTCGTTTCCTTCATCAACTCCTGGTACGACCCGCCGAAGGCCAAGGAAACCGCCTTTGCGATGATCGAGAAGGGCGCCGACGTGATGTATGCCGAACGTTTCGGCGTATCCGACGCCGCCAAGGAAAAAGGCATCAAGGCGATCGGCAACGTTATCGACACCGCCGAGCAATATCCGGGCACGGTGATCGCCAGTGCGCTGTGGCACATGGAACCGTCGATCGACAAGGCGGTCAATGCCGTGCTGACCGACAGCTTCAAGGCCGAAAACTACGGTCCGCTCAGCCATATGGCCGCTGGCGGCTGTTCGCTGGCGCCGCTCGATCCCAAGCTGGTGCCGCAGGATGTCATCGATCTGGTCAAGGCCAAGGAAGCCGAGATCAAGGCTGGCACCTTCACGGTCGCCATCAATGACGAAGAGCCGAAATCCACCTTGTAATCGTCGCTGACGAGCCCGGTTCCGCCATTATCCTCCAGGGCGGGACCGGGATCTTTTTCCGGTGGGAAGGCCATGACGGACGAAAATCCGGTTGTTCTGGAACTGCGCGGTATTACCAAGCGCTTCGGGCCACTTGTCGCCAACGAGGCCATAGACCTTGTCATGCGCAAGGGTGAGATTTTGGCTCTGCTCGGCGAAAACGGCGCCGGCAAGACGACGCTGATGAACATCCTCTTCGGGCATTATGTCGCCGATGAGGGCGGGGTGTTTGTCGCCGACGGGGCAGGGGCGTTGCAGCCGCTGCCGCCCGGAAGTCCGCGTGCGGCGCTGGATGCCGGCATCGGCATGGTGCACCAGCATTTCGCGCTCGCCGAAAACCTCACCGTCATCGATAACATCACGCTCGGCACCGAGCCGCTGTTTCGTTTCAGCCGTGCCAACGCGGCGGCGCGGGCGAAGCTTGCCGGGCTGATGGAGAGGTCAGGCTTGAAGATCGATCTCGACGCGCAGGTCTCACAGCTTTCGGTCGGGGAGCGCCAGCGCATCGAGATCCTCAAAGCATTGTATCGCGATGCCCGCATCCTCGTGCTCGATGAACCAACGGCGGTGTTGACGCCGCAGGAAAGCGACGGGCTGTTCGAGACGTTGCGCAGCCTGGCCGCGCACGGCCTTTCCGTCGTGTTCATTTCCCACAAGCTGCATGAAGTCGTGTCCGGCAGCGACCGCGTCGCGGTGCTGCGTGGCGGGCGCAAGGTGGCGGAAATCCCGACCAGGGGCAGCGACAAGGCGCAACTGGCCGAACTCATGGTCGGCCGCGCTGTCAGCCGTTCGAAGCGCGAGCCGCGGGCACCGGGTGCGCCGGTGCTGATCCTCGCCGATGTTTCCGTTGGTGGGGCCAATATCCGGCAAAGACTGGAGAACGTTAGCCTGACGGTGCGCGAGGGCGAGATCCTCGGCATTGCCGGCGTTTCCGGTAATGGACAGACGGCGCTGGCGAATCTGTTGTCCGGCCTCGTGACGCCATCTTCCGGCACACTGTCGCTTGGCGGCAAGGTGTTGTCCCTCTTCGATCCGCAAAAAATCGTCGCTGCCGGTGTTGGCCGTATACCGGAGGACCGGCATCATGAGGGCGCTGTCGGATCGATGACGATTGCCGAAAACATTGCGCTGGAGACCATCCGCAACCCGCGTTTCCAGCGTTTCGGTTTCCTGAAGTTCGGCGCCATCCGGGCGCGGGCGGAAGAGGCGATCAAGGCTTATGATATCCGTTGTCCCGGCCCGGATGCCGCGATCCGCCAGCTCTCCGGCGGCAATATGCAAAAGGCGATTTTGGCGCGGGCGCTGGATGACGAACCGCGACTGATCCTTGCCAACCAGCCGACGCGCGGGCTGGATGTCGGCGCCGTTGCCGAGGTGCACCGCCGCCTGCTTCTGGCGCGGGAGCGTGGTGCGGCCATCGTGCTGATCACCGAAGACCTCGACGAGTTGTTCGAGCTTTCGGATCGGATCGCCGTGATGTTCCGTTCGCGGCTGACGGAGAGTTTTGCCTCCGCCGATCTGGATCTGAAAACACTCGGCCTGATGATGGCCGGTCATGATACGAATGAGGCGGCCTGATGATGAGGCTTGAACCCAGGACCGCACCCAGTCCGTTGCTGACCTACGGCGCGCCGGTACTGGCAGCGGTGATTTCGCTGCTGCTGGCGGCTATTCCGCTGCTGGCGGCGGGCGTCAATGTCTTTGAGGCCTATGGCGTGATGATTTCCGGCGCGCTCGGCTCGCAATTCGCCTTGACGGAAGTGGTGGCGCGCGCCACGCCGCTGATCCTCACCGGACTTGCGGCTGCCGTCGCCTTCCGGGCGAAATTGTTCAATATCGGCGCCGAAGGGCAGCTCTATATCGGAGCGCTGGCGGCGGTTGCCATCGGCTCCGGCCGGTTCGATGGCCCGGCGCCGCTGATGATCCTCGGCATCTGCATAGCGGGCGCCGTCGCCGGCGCGCTGATGATGCTCGGGCCGACCGTGCTCAAGGTCAAGCTCGGCGCCGACGAGGTGGTGACGACGCTGCTGCTCAATTTCATCGTTGCGCTGTTCGTGCAGATGATGATCGAGGGACCGATGAAGGACCCGATGAGCATGGGCTGGCCGCAATCCGAGCCGATCCTCGACAGCGCCACCCTGCCGAAGCTGATCGACAAGACGCGTGTGCATGCCGGGCTGATCGTCGCCATTCTGGCGGCCATCGGTACCGAGATCATGATGCGCCGCACCGTGCCGGGTTTTCGCATCCGCGCCGTTGGCGCCAGCCCGGCCGCCGCCCGCTTCGCCGGCATGAGCGTGACGAAGACGATGCTTTTGGTCGGCGCGCTCTCGGGCGCTTTTGCCGGCCTCGCCGGCGTCGGCGAGGTGGCCGGTCTCAAGGGCTATCTCACCAACGATCTGTCGCCGGGCTACGGTTATGCCGGCATCGTCGTCGCCATGCTGGCGGGGCTTTCGCCGATCGGGGTGATCGCTGCCGCTTTCTTTGTCGCGGCGGTGTTCGTCGGCGCCGATTCCATGAGCCGGGCGATGACGGTTTCGAGCTACATCGCCAACCTCATCGTTGCGCTCGGGCTTTTGTCGGTGCTGCTCTCCGGCGTGCTGACGCGCTACCGCATCCGCTGGTCGCTGCCGGCGCGGGGGAGGGTTTCCTGATGGCGTCGGTCTTCGATATTTTGCTGACGGTATCTTTCTGGGCGGCGGCGGTGCGGATTGCCACGCCGCTGATTTTCGGCGTGCTTGGCGCGCTGCTCTGCGAAAAATCCGGCGTGCTCAACCTCGGCATCGAGGGCATCATGACGGTTGGCGCCATGTCCGGCTGGCTCGCGGTCTATGCCGGGGCGGACCTCTGGACCGGCGTGGTTGTCGCCGCTTTCATGGGCGCGCTGTTCGGGCTGCTTCTGTCGTTCTTCACTGTGACGCTCGGCCTGTCACAGCATGTCAGCGGTCTCGGCGTCACCATGCTGGCCACGAGTGCGGCCTATTTCACCTACCGGGTCATCCTGCCGAACGTCGATACGCCGCCACGCATCATCCCGTTCCAGCCGCTGGATATCCCCGTCCTTTCCTCGATCCCGCTCCTCGGGCCGGTGCTGTTCCAGCAGACGGCATTGACGTTGCTTGCCTTCGTGCTGGTCGGCGTGCTCGCCTGGTTCCTGGCGAAAACACCGCTCGGTCTTGCCGTGCGCGCCGTCGGCGAAAACCCGTCGGCCGTCGAGGCGCAGGGCCTCAACGTACTTTGGCTGCGCACCTGCGCCGTCGTCGCCGGTTCGGCGATCATGGCGATCGGCGGCGCCTTCCTCACCATGTCGGCTTTCGATGCCTTCTTTTTCGAGATGGTCGCCGGGCGCGGCTGGATCTGCATCGCGCTCACCGTCTTCGCGTCATGGAAACCGGGCAAGGCACTGTTTGCCGCCATCCTCTTCGGCGCCTTCGACGCCTTCCAGGTGCGGCTGCAACAAGTTGTGGGTGCTTTCCTGCCGAGCCAGATTTTCCTGATGATCCCCTATATCCTGTCGATCGTCGCCCTCGTCGTCTGGTCGCGGCGGGCGAGTTATCCGAAGGCCCTGATGATCCCCTATGTGCGCGGCCAGCGCTGAGAACGGAATGACAAGATGAGCTTTGACCTGATCGTCCGCAACGCGACATTTCCCGATGGCCGTACGGGCATCGACATCGGCATCCGAGAAGGCAAGATCGTCGCCGTCGAGCCGAGGCTTGCGGCCGAGGCCGGTCGTGAGATCGATGCTGCCGGTCATCTCGTCTCGCCGCCCTTCGTCGATTGCCATTTCCACATGGATGCGACGCTGTCGCTCGGCCTGCCGCGCATGAACGTCTCTGGCACGCTTCTGGAAGGCATCGCGCTCTGGGGCGAGTTGAAGCCGATCCTCACCTTCGACGCCGTCGTCGAGCGGGCGCTGCGGTATTGCGATCTTGCCGTCTCGCAAGGGTTGCTCGCCGTGCGCACCCATGTCGATATCTGCGACGACCGGCTGCTCGCCGTCGAGGCGCTGCTGCATGTGCAGCGTGTCGTCAAGCCCTATCTCGACCTGCAGCTCGTCGCCTTCCCGCAGGACGGCTATTACCGCTCGCCGACGGCGGCGGAAAACCTCGAGAGGGCACTGGATTTCGGCGTCGACGTCGTCGGTGGCATCCCGCATTTCGAGCGGACGATGGAAGACGGCGCCATGTCGGTGACGGCGCTCTGCGAGATCGCCGAACGCCGCGGCCTGCCGGTGGACATGCATTGCGACGAAAGCGACGACCCGCTGTCGCGCCATATCGAAACGCTGGCCTACGAGACCAACCGGCTCGGCCTGCAGGGCCGCGTCACCGGCTCGCACCTCACCTCGATGCATTCGATGGACAATTATTATGTCTCGAAACTGCTGCCGCTGATCGCCGAGTCGGAGGTGCACGCGGTGCCCAACCCGCTGATCAACATCATGCTGCAGGGCCGGCACGACACTTATCCGAAACGCCGCGGCATGACGCGCGTCAAGGAGATGCGTGACTACGGCATCAACATCGCCTTCGGCCAGGATTGCACCATGGACCCCTGGTATTCGCTGGGCGGCGCCGACATGCTCGACGTGGCGCATATGGGCCTGCATGTCGGCCAGCTGTCGTCGCGCGAGGCGATGCGGTTCTGCTTCGAGGCGGTGACGACCAATCCGGCCAAGGTGATGGAACTGGAGGATTACGGCCTCGATGTCGGCTGCAACGGCGATCTGGTGATCCTGCAGGCAAAGGACGCCATCGAGGCGATCCGGACGCGGGCGACCCGGCTCTTCGTCGTCCGTCGCGGCAAGGTGATCAGCGAGACACCGGCGAAGGTCAGCCGACTGTCGCTCGATGGCCGGCCGGAATCAGTCGATCCGGCGGCCTATGCGCCGGTTGCCGAAGGGTGATCGTCTCGGCTGCGCCTGACCTTTTTTGGTCAACGTAAAGATGTGGCGAAATACGCAAGGCTTCATTTACCCGTCCCGCGCAACATCTCGCGCATAAGAACGCGGGAGATGTCGCTATGCAGTTGGCGCAGGAATACAATCAGCATTGCACCTATTTCAAACAGCGCGATTATGGGATCGTCGATGAAAACGTGCATACGGACGTAAAATACGGCATCTGCGTCGGCAACTCGGTCGATTGGATCGTCCGGCATAGCCGCTTCAAGTCCGAGGGCGCAAAAAAGCGCATCGACTTCCTTCGCAATGAAGCGAGATCGTCGGGGATCGCGCGGCAGAGAGCCTATCTGGAGGCACTCACCCAGAACCGCTCGACAGCTGAAAGCGGCCAGACGAGAGAATTCACCGCAGCGCTTGCGGTCGGCGGAGCCGGAATGACGGCCGCCTTCGTCAACACCAAGGCCTTCGTCAAGGAAAAGGCAAACGAGTCATTGCACCCGATCTATACGGGGTCGTCGTCGCTCAACCGCTATTACATGATCATCCTGACGTTCGGATCGGACAATCACTGCATCGCCGCGTACCATTCCGGCGGCAAGTTTCTCGGCATTGGCTCGCATCTCTACGTTTTCGAGCCGAACTTCGGTGAGATCAAGGTTCCAGCCAGCGAATCGAGCGTGAAGGGCCTGTTCAAGGCGATCGCCGAGGCCTACGAGGGATATACGCCGAGGGGCTCCAGCACGCCGTCTCCGAAATATCTCGATCGCATCACCCTGACCCAGCTTTCGCTTGCCGCCGCCGGCTCCGGGCGCGCCCGCTCCAACGCTATCGGCGCAAACAGCATGGCTGCCTGAGCGATCAGGCTGCCACTTTCGGCCTGCCTCTCTCGGCGATGGCGATACCGCCGAGAGCAAGCGCGAGCGCGATGACGTGAAAAAGCTGCAGGTCTTCGCCGACCAGCAGCACAGACAGCAACGTGCCGAACACCGGTACGAGATTGATGAAAAGTCCCGCCCGGTTGGGACCGATATTATCGACTCCAAGCACATAGAGGATCTGCGCCACCAGCGAGGCGAAAATGCTGGTCCACAGGGCAATCGCCCAGCCGCTCGCATCCGGCCAGATGGCATCGCCCGCAGCCATTTCCCAGCCTAGCAGCGGCACGGAGGCCAGAAGCGCGCCAAGCGCCGGCAGCGCCATCAGGCTTTTCCAGTGGATCGGCGGGCGCCAGCGCAGCAAGAGCGTATAGACGGTGTAGGCGACCACGGCGAGCATCATCAGCGCATCGCCGAAATTGAGCGTCAGTTGCGCCAGGCTCATGAGATCGCCATGCGAGGCGGTCAGCGCAATGCCGAGCATGGTGACGGCAAAACCGACGATCTGCGCCAGCGACACCCGCGTACGGTAGAGCAGAAAATTGGCGATGAAGATCAGCACCGGAATGCCCGCCTGCTCGATGGCGACGTTGATCGCCGTCGTATAAAGCACCGCCGTATAGAGAAAGGCGTTGAAGCTGGTGTAGCCGATGACGCCCAGGACCATCAGCAGCAGCCAGTTCTGCTTGAGCAGGGGCCAGTCCTTCTTCAATTGCGGCACGGAGATGGCGACGATCAGCATGAAGGCGAACGCCCAGCGCCAGAAAGTCAGCATCATCGGGCTGATATGGCCGATTGCAAGCTTGCCGGCGACGGCGTTGCCACCCCAGCACAGTGCGGCGATCGTCAGGTACACATAAGCTTTGAGGGACAAGATGTTTCTTCCGTTTTACCGTCCTCTCTCGGGACGTGTTTGGTTATGCGAATGTGATTGCTGGCACAGCTTTTGTTGGATACGGCCGGGCTAGGGCTTCCTTTTGTCACGCAAAAAGCCAATTGTGGAGTCAAACAGGGTCGCTTTCCTGAAAACAAAACAGTATAGATGCGCGGGTTTGGGTTGGCGCAAGGCGCTGAGATGACAGGAATTTGAGATGACGAATGTCGTGGTTGTCGGCTCGCAGTGGGGCGACGAAGGCAAGGGTAAGATTGTCGACTGGCTCTCGGAGCGCGCCGATGTGATCGTGCGTTATCAGGGTGGCCACAATGCCGGCCATACGCTGGTGATCGACGGTGTCAGCTACAAGCTCGCCCTTTTGCCTTCCGGCCTGGTGCGCGGCAAACTCAGCGTCATCGGCAACGGTGTCGTCGTCGATCCGCATCATTTCGTCGCCGAAGTCGAAAAATTGCGCGCCCAGGGTGTTGCGGTGACGCCGGAGGTGCTGCGCATCGCCGACAATGCGCCGTTGATCCTGTCGCTGCACCGCGATCTCGACGCGCTGCGCGAGGATGCCGCTTCCAACAGCGGCACGAAGATCGGCACGACCCGCCGTGGCATCGGCCCGGCCTATGAAGACAAGGTCGGCCGTCGTGCCATCCGCGTCATCGACCTTGCCGATCCCGATACGCTGCCGGCCAAGATCGACCGGCTGCTCACCCACCACAACGCCCTGCGCCGCGGCATGGGCCTCGAAGAAATTTCCGTGCAGGCGCTGCAGGATGAACTGACCTCGGTTGCCAAGCACATCCTGCCTTACATCGACCAGGTCTGGCGTCTGCTCGACGAGCAGCGCAAGGCCGGCGCCCGCATCCTGTTCGAAGGTGCCCAGGGCGCACTGCTCGACAACGACCACGGCACCTATCCTTTCGTCACCTCCTCGAACACCGTTGCCGGCCAGGCGGCCGCCGGTTCCGGCCTCGGCCCGACGGCAATCGGCTACGTGCTCGGCATCACCAAGGCCTATACGACCCGCGTCGGCGAAGGCCCGTTCCCGTGCGAGCTGAACGACGAGATCGGCAAGCATCTCTCGACCGTTGGCCGCGAGGTCGGCGTCAACACGGGTCGTCCGCGCCGTTGCGGCTGGTTCGATTCGGTGCTGGTGCGCCAGACGGTGAAGACCTCTGGTATCAGTGGCATCGCGCTGACCAAGCTCGACGTTCTCGACGGGCTGGACGAGTTGAAGATCTGCGTCGGCTACAAGCTCGACGGCGTGGAAATCGACTATCTTCCGGCGAGCCAGAGCGCGCAGGCCCGTATCGAGCCGGTGTATATCACGCTTGAGGGTTGGAAGGAGTCGACGGTCGGCGCCCGCAAATGGGCAGATCTGCCGGCCCAGGCGATCAAGTATGTCCGTCAGGTCGAAGAACTGATCGGTGCTCCGGTGGCGCTGCTGTCGACCAGCCCGGAACGGGACGACACCATACTTGTGACCGATCCTTTTGAGGACTAATGTCGCCACAGCTTGTGGTATTAATATTATCGGTGGGATACCGGTATTCATGAGAAAGTACTGATGGCGGATTTTGCAGCAGTCATTCGGCGGGCGGTAGACGGTCTGTCGGACAACACTCCGGAAATGCGGGTGAAGGTTTATGAGAAGGCGCGCGGAGCAGTCCAGCGCCAGCTCGAAAGCATGAAGCCCCGGCCTCCGGAAGAAATGCTACGCCGTCAGCTGGACAAGCTCGAACTTGCCATCCGCGATGTCGAGAACGAGCATGCCGAAGCATTGCCGGCCGTCGATGAAGATCCGGCGGTCGAGGCTGCCGAAGACTGGCAGCAGCCGGAGCAGGAGGCCGTCGAAGACGAGCGGCAGTCTTATGACGAACCCGTAACCGCGGAGCCCGCGGCGGAAACCGCATGGCAGGACGAAGGTTCTGCGCCGGTGGCCGAAGAGGAGCCGCAGCCGCAGGAGGTTGTCGCCGCTGAGCCGGTAACAGCGTCTGCCGAGGACGAGCGCGAGCCTTGGGATCCTCCGGAGGTCGCCCACGCCGACAACGAGCCGGCAACGCCGGTGCACGCCGAACCGGAGCCGTGGGAAACGCCGGTCGAAACCCACGCGGCGCCGGAACCCGAGCCTTGGGAAACCCCGGCGGAACCCGAGGATCACCAGGCACCGCCGGCGGAGACGGTCGAAGAGCCGGCCCAGCAGCCGGCGTCGGGTGTCGAAGAGCTGATCCTCGACAGTGCTGTCATTCGTCAGGCGATCGATGCGCAGCCGGTCAACTCGGCAGACATCCGTGCGCGGATTTACGACAATGCCCGCGCCTCGGTCCGGCAATATCTCGGCAATCTCATGCCTCGTCCTTCCGACGAGAGCATCGCCCGGCAGTTCGACAAGCTGGACCAGGTCATCGAAGAGGTGGAGCAGGGGTATCTCGCTGCGGCGCAGCCTGCGGTGGCGGATACGTCCGAGCCCTGGGATATGCCGGCCGACCATTCCGACGTGCCGTCGGACGAGCGTTCGTCGCAGGGGCTGGTTCCCGACGAGCGGCATATCGGCATGTGGCAGGAGACCCCGCCGGACGAACAGCCGCAAGCCTCGACGGAAAACGCAACCACAGCTGCATCCTGGCAGTCGCCGGAGCCTGAACGGACGGAGCAGGACAGCCCGTTTGCAGAGCCGTGGGAAGATGAGCCCGAGCCGCTGCCGGCCGTGCAGGCGACGGCTGCGCAAAACGAGTGGGCAGACACTTTGCCCTCGGCGCCTGAGCGCAACGACGAGCATCTCTCTGCCGGTCATGACGATTTCGACCAGGCCCGGTCTTTCGACGGCCCCGTCGCCGTCGAGCATGAAACACCGGCGCAAGTGCCGGCTTCGGTGGAAAACGTCTCTCATGCGGATGCCGCCGGAGCGGCGGACGATTGGGCGTTTCCGGAGGCGGAAACCAGCGGCCAGGCTACAACGCACGCTGCCGGCGCCGGCAGCGCCGCGGGTTATGCCGCCGGCACGCCGAGCGACGACAGGCTTTCCGAGCCGAAGATGCCGCCGGCCCTCGATCTTCTCGATTGGGACGAAACCTCCTTCGGCGAGGAGGGCAAACCGGATGCGCAAGCCGGCGCAACCCAGCGCGCCGCCGACAACAAGGCCATCGATCCTTTCGACGATGGCGATGCCTTCTCCGGCGAAGTCGGGCCGATGACGCCGGCGGTGGCAACGAGCGCGAACAAATCGCAGGACAGCTGGAACGATCTCGATGAACTGATCGGCGACAACAAGCATTCGGGTCGCGGCGGCGATCGCCAGCCTGCGGCCGGTGTTTCCAACGGCGTGGCCTCGCAGCGGCCGGGCAAGTCGTTCCGCGTCGAACCCAAGCGCCGGTTCAATTTCACCGTGCTTGCCCTCGGCTTGCTGCTGGCGGTTGCCCTGGGCGGCGGCGGTTATGCTGCCTGGCTGTACCAGGATCGCCTGAAGGACATGGTTGCCAACCTCGTCGACAGCGGACCGCAGATCCCCGGCCTCGAGACGAAGCCGGAAGAGAAAGCCACGACCGAGACGACGCCATCCGACGCCAAGCCTGAGACTGCCGCAAATACCCCGGCAGCGGAGCAAACGACCGGCAACGATACCAAGCCGGCCACCACGCCGACGACGACCGATACATCAAAGGATCTTGCAGCCCTCGACACCAACAACCTGCCGGCGGCGAACAAGTTCACGCAGCGGCTTCTCGTCAACGGTTCAGAGGTGGATGACGGGCCGGGTGGCGAAGCGGCGTCAACCGAAGGCAAATCGGTTGCCGAGCAGAATGTCGCCGCCAACGAGGCCGGCAACACGACGACCACGGACACCAGCGGAGCGGCCACGACCGGCAACCCGACGACCACGACCGATACGCAGACGACGGTTCCGACACAGACCGGCCAGGTCGACGGCACCACGCAGACGCCTGCAGCGGAAAACACCACGACGACTGATGGCACGCAGCAGACCGCTGCCGCTGTTGCTGGCGGGCAGAAGATGTTCCTGTACGAGGAGCGCATCGGCCAGTCGGTGCCGACGGCGATCCAGGGTACTGTTGTCTGGTCGCTGCAGCAGGAAACTGGTGAAAACGGCAAGCCGGAGCCGACCGTGCAGGGACAGATCAATGTTCCGGACCGGGGTCTCTCGGCGCTGATGACCTTCAAGCGCAACTCCGATCCGTCGCTGCCGGCCAGCCATCTCGTCGAGATCGTCTTCTCGCTGCCGCAGGATTTCGAAGGCGGCGCCATCGACAGCGTACAGCGTATCGCCATGAAGCAGACGGAGCAGGATCGCGGCAACGCGCTGATTGCCGTGCCGGCGAAGATCACCGACGACTTCCACATGATCGCGCTCAACGATTTCCCCGAGGCGCGGGCATCCAACCTCGAACTGCTGCGCACGCGCGGCTGGATCGATATGCCGATCACCTATCGCAATGGACGCCGGGCGTTGTTGACGCTCGAAAAGGGTGAGCCGGGCAACGATGCCTTCAACAAGGCTGTTCAGGCCTGGCTGGCCCTCGCCAATACTCCGGCAAGCGGCCAATAAGGTTGCGATACGAAAAGGGCGCGGTTTCCCGCGCCCTTGCATCGATGAATAAACTGCCACCTCTTGGTGTCGTCATCCTCGGGCTTGTCCCGAGGATCTGCCTGCGTCTGCCAAGCCACTGACGATAAGAGATATATCTGCCGTGTTCAGATCCTCGGGACAAGCCCGAGGATGACGCAGGAGGGGTTTTATCTTATCGGCTGACGGGGCTGAAGCCGACCAATCGTGTCAATAACGCTCAGTTCGCCACTTCGACGACGCGCAGTGCGTTGGCGCGGTCGAGCGCATCCTTGCGCACAGCGTCCTGAACCTTCTCGAAGGCGCGCACCTCGATCTGGCGCACGCGCTCGCGGCTGATGTCGAATTCGGCCGAAAGCTCTTCCAGCGTCACCGGATCTTCGGCGAGGCGGCGGGCTTCGAAGATGCGGCGTTCGCGGTCGTTGAGCACGCTCATCGCCCGTGCCAGCATGCGGCGGCGGGTGTCGAGTTCGTCCTGCTCGATCAGCACGGCTTCCTGGCTGTCGTGATCGTCGACCAGCCAATCCTGCCACTGACCGGAATCGCCTTCCGACGCCTTGATCGGCGCGTTGAGCGAAGCGTCGCCGGAGAGGCGGCGGTTCATCGACACGACTTCTTCTTCCGAAACGTTCAGCTTGGTGGCGATTTCTGCCACCTGTTCCGGCTTCAGGTCGCCTTCATCGATCGCCTGGATACGGCCCTTCAGCCGGCGCAGGTTGAAGAACAGCCGCTTCTGATTGGCGGTCGTGCCCATTTTCACCAGCGACCAGGAGCGCAGGATGTATTCCTGGATCGAGGCCTTGATCCACCACATGGCATAGGTTGCCAGGCGGAAGCCGCGTTCCGGGTCGAACTTCTTCACGGCCTGCATCAGGCCGACATTGCCTTCCGAGACGACTTCACCGATCGGCAGGCCGTAGCCGCGGTAGCCCATGGCGATCTTCGCCACGAGGCGCAGATGGCTGGTCACCAGCTTGTGGGCGGCAGTGCGGTCGCCATGTTCCTGGTAGCGCTTGGCGAGCATGTACTCTTCCTGCGGCTCCAGCATCGGGAACTTGCGGATTTCATCGAGATAACGGTTCAGACCGCCTTCGCCGGCGGTAATACTGGGTAAAGAATTGCGGGCCATGAAGCGCCCCCTTTCCAAAATAGTGCAGCCCCTCTGGACGGTAAATCCGCCCTCTCCGAGCAGGCCTTGCGGTACGGATCGAATGATCGATCCCGCACCGGTCCAGTTAAGAGATAAGTGCGGCAGAACCGTGTTTCAAGGGATCACGGAAGCGTTATATCATTACGGATTTGTCATGTTCCGGCCCGTGCCGGATCAGCAGCCGGCTTGCCCAAAGCTTCGCCTTGCCGCTCATAATAGAAGATATCATGGGTCTCCCGCCATTGCTTGCGCAATCCGGCGCCTGTGTCGATGAAATCCATGTCGAGCATGTCGCAAGCCTCGATCCGATCCTGCCGGAAGTGCCGGAAGCCGTTGCGCAACTCGCAGAAGCCGGCCAGCAGCACGCCTTCGATGTAATAGACGATGGCAAGCGGGCAGACGATCCGCTCCGTCACGGTATCGGCCTGGTCGCGGTAATGCAGCCGCAGCTTGCGCTCCTCGCGAACGGCCTGCCGGATCAGCCGCATGCTGACCTTGGCAGCCGGAATGGCGTGCCAGGGGGAGACGAACAGGTGCGTCTGGGCGACGGACGTACGGGACGGCGGCATCACGGCGTCGATCTTGGCGATGGCGTTGGCGCCGGCCGCTTCCAGGCTGCCGTCGCCGGTGCGGGCAATCAGCGACAGGCCGACGGTGATGGCTTCGATTTCTTCAGGCGTGAACATCAGCGGCGGCAGATCGAAGCCGCCGCGCAACACATAACCGATGCCGGCAGCGCCCTCGACAGGTACCCGCGTTGCCTGCAGCGCGGCGATGTCGCGGTAGACGGTTCGTTTGGTCACCTCCAGCCGCCGGGCGATGGCCTCTGCCGTCAGCGGCGCGCGGGCGGTGCGCAACATCTGGATAATCTCGAACATCCTTGCCGACCGTGCCATCGCCTATCCCCCGAAACATCGCTGGGGATTGAACATTGTTGACAGGATGTTGTCAGCAGGGATCTGATAGGTCTGCGTTCGATTGTTTCTTCATGCCGCCGGACCCATCATGAAATTCTCGCCCTATGTCATCGGACTGACGACCGTTTCGGTCTCGACGGTTCTCCTGAGCACGGCGGGGGTGATGACCCGGCTGGTGGAGATGGACAGTGCGACAATCCTGTTCTGGCGGGGCGTGTGGGGCGGGGCAGTGCTGCTGGCCGCGCTCATGCTTTTCGCGCCACGTCAGGCCCGGCGGGATTTCTTTCGCCTTGGCCTGCCGGGCTGGGCCATCTGCCTGCTGACCACGGCGAGCATGATCCTGTTCATCACCGCGCTGCATCGCACCAGCGTGGCACATGTGGCGATCATCTTTGCGACGGCGCCCTTCGTCTCGGCCGCCTTCGGTTTTGTGTTGTTGAGCGAGCGGCCGGGCCGCGGTGCCATCTATGCCAGTCTGGCGGCCCTTGCGGGCGTGGCGCTGATGGTCGGCACCGGTGGCACCGGCGGATTGTTCGGCGATTTTCTCGCCGTGCTGATGACGATCTGCATGGCGCTGACGAACATTCTCATGCGCCGGTTTCCGGATACGCCGGTGCTGATGTCGGCGGGGATCTCGGCGCTTCTGGGATCGATTGTGACCTTGCCTTTCGCAACGCCGCTGGCGGCGGCGACCGGCGATATCGCCATCGTTGCGCTGTTCGGCATCTTCGGTTTTGCCTTCGGTCTGGGGCTGCTGCTTTACGGCGCGCGGCTGCTGCCGCCGGTGGAGACGGCGCTGATCGGCGCGCTCGATGCGCCACTGGCGCCGTTGTGGGTGTGGCTGCTGTTCAATGAACGCCTCGACGCCATCACCATGATCGGCGGCGCCGTCGTCGTGGCGGCGGTCTGCCTGCATGTGCTGGCGGATATCCGTCGCCGCTCGGCGGAAACGGCGACTGCCTGATCGGTGAGGGCGGTTCGGGAAAAGGCCGATGAAGCTTTTCCCGGATGGCGTCAGTTCCGCAAGGCGTCCGCCAGTTCCTGCAGGTCGTCGGGTAGGGGAGACTCGAAGTGCATGGTTTCGCCGGTGCGCGGGTGCTCGAACTGCAAGAGGTAGGCGTGCAAAGCCTGGCGGTGGAAGCGGTTGACCACCGCCTTGGCTTCGTCGGGCAGCAAATTGGCCTTGGTCTTGAAGGCGGCGCCGTAATCGGCATCGCCGATCAGCGGGTGGCCGATATGGGCCATGTGCACGCGGATCTGGTGGGTGCGGCCGGTTTCCAGCCGGCACTCGACCAGCGCGGCCAGCGCGGTGGCATCCGGACGCTCGTGGAACCGTTCGAGCACGGTATAGTGGGTGATCGCCTCGCGCGCGTCGTCGCTCTCTTCACGCTTGACGGCCCGCTTGGTGCGGTCGCCGGCGCGGCCGAGCGGCGCGTCGATCGTGCCCTGCAGGTGGCGTGGCCGGCCCCAGACGATCGCCTGGTAGGCGCGCTCCAGCGGGCCGCTGCGGCCGTGGTCGGCGAACTGGTCGGCCAGGTGGCGGTGGGCGATATCGTTCTTGGCGACCACCATGACGCCGGTCGTATCCTTGTCGAGCCGGTGGACGATGCCTGGCCGCTTGACGCCGCCGATTCCGGACAGGCTGTCGCCGCAATGATGGATAAGGGCGTTGACCAGCGTGCCGGTCCAGTTGCCGGCGCCGGGATGGACGACGAGGCCGGCGGGCTTGACCAGCACGATCAGGTCGTCATCCTCGTACAGCACGTCGAGTGGGATATCCTCGCCCTTCGGCTCCGGATCTTCGGGTTCGGGAAGGTCGATGACGACGGTATCGCCGAAACGGATCTTCTTCTTCGGCTCGGTCACCACCGCGCCGTTCAGCGTCACGGCGCCTTCCTCGATCAGCGATTTGATGCGGTTGCGGGAAAATTCGCCCGAAAGTGTCGCCGTCAGCCACGCATCGAGCCGTCCTTCGGCGGATTCATCGGCCTCAAGGACTTTTCTATTGTCGTCGGCTTGTTTAAAGGGGTCGGTCATTCCAGTCATCCCGGGCTATGCCACCGGTGTCTTGGCTGCAGGCGACAGGCCCTTGGGGCCGGTTGCCGCATCGCTACAGCCATTTCCCGTGGCTGGCATTCCCTGAGCTCGGCGTCCGCATCAGGGAAGGGCACCTTTCCTTGCGGCCGTCAGTTACAGAGACACCAGTCATGTCAAATGTCGAACCAGACGAACAGGAAGAAAAGCCGCTCGATCCGGTCATGGAAAATGTCCGGCGCAAGATGGTGCGTCTGCAACTCGTCTCGGCGGGCATCATGGGTGTGATGCTTATGGCTGTCCTCGCCGCCATTGTCTACAAGGTAACGCAGCGCGCGCCGGAAGCCTCGGTGGCTTCCAGCGGATTCAGCGTGCCGTCCGAGCAGCCGCTTGCGATAGCGGTCGCCTTGCCGGCCGGCTTTGTCGTCGAAGATACCAGCCTGTCGGGCAACCAGATCCTGTTCTACGGTCGTCTTGCCGATGGGCAGCGCAAAGCGCTGGTGTTCGATTCCAGCGTCGGCCGCATCGTCGCCGACGTCACCGTCGCCGGCAACTGACACCGGTGATGCGCACGCTGATCCCGATCGACGATGCGGACGATCCGCGCATCGCGGAGTTCCGCGATATCCGCGAACGGGACCTGACGGGCCGGCAGGGCCGTTTCATCGCCGAGGGAACGGTGGTGCTGCGCATGCTCGCCGCCGCCCATGTGATGGGGCGGGGCGTTGCGGCGGAAAAGATCCTGCTGTTGAAAAATCGGGTGGCCGGCGTCTCCGATCTGCTGGAGGCCCTGCCGCCCGAAGTCCCGGTCTATGTCGCCGAGCGTGATGTGCTGAATGCCATCGTCGGTTTCGATCTGCATCGCGGCGTGCTGGCGCTCGGCCGGCGGCTGGAGGTCTCACCGGTGGAAACTTTCGTGGCGGCCTTGCCGGCGGATGCGCTGGTGGTGGTCGGCTGCGGCATTTCCAACCACGACAATATCGGCTCCATCTTCCGCAATGCCGCTGCCTTCGGCGCAGATGCGGTGCTGCTCGACGAAACCTGTTGCGATCCGCTCTATCGCAAATCGCTACGGGTCTCGGTCGGTTCGGTCCTGTCGGTGCCGTTTCGCCGGGAGGGGAGCGCGATGCAGCTTCTCGCCGCGCTCTCGGCGCAAGATTTCTCCGTCTGGGCGCTGTCGCCGAACGGGACCACCGACATAAGGGCCGTGGCCCCTGCGAGCAAAACCGCGCTGGTGCTGGGCACGGAGGGCGAAGGCCTGCCACCGGAGATATTGAGCCGCTTTCACAGCGCCCGCGTGCCGCAGATGGCCGGGCTGGACAGCCTGAATGTCGCCACCGCCACCGGCATCGCGCTTTATCAGATCGCGTCGGCGATGAAACGGGTTTAACGTCGCCTTGGAGAAACAGCGTCAAGCCGATGTCAGCTCAAACAGCGACCTGCTTGGCCAACGCTGCCGACGTTCGTGATCGACGCCGTGAGGGCAATTCCAGCAAGGTGCGCAGCGGTTCTGCGTCCGGAATGAAGTAGAAACGTTCCAGACGAGAGCGACGTATTGCTGCTTCTCGACCTCAAACCAGGTCGGCGGAGGCGCCTTCGCTGGTCATCGCATGGGCGATGCGTTCTGCGAGGCTGTCCGGGGTGCCCTTGTTCTTGCTCTTGCCTGTCGTGAGGATCGCGTGGATGGGCGAGGCGGAGCCTTCCTTCATCGCCGTCAGCGCCACCATCCTGGCGGCAAGCGAGGCGATTTCGACACGCAATGCCTCATCCTGTTCCGGCGTGCGCGCCTGGCGCAGGCGCTCGCTCAGATCGGCATTCTCGCCCCGCAGGTCTTCGGCCAGTTCTTCGCTGGTGTAGGCTGGTTCCTCGACCACGCTTGCGGCGCGGGTTTCGGCGACGATTTCCTTGACCGCCGCCTTCCGGCGGCTGCTGACGCCGGGCATCTCGATGGCTGCGACGCGCAGCGCCTTGTTGGCCTCGCGCAGCTCGGTGCTGTTTTTCTTCAGCCGTTCCTTGAGGCGGGTATTGTCCTGGGTGCGCCGTTCCAACAGACCTTCGCGGTCGGCATTGAGCGTCTGTTCGCGCATCAGGCGTTCCTCCAGCCGCAAGGCGCGGTGCTCTTCTTTCGACAGGCGCATCTCGGCATCCTTGGCGCGCTGCGTCATCAGCTTGAGGTCGTGGCGCAGGGAATCGCGCTCGTCGCGCAGCGAGGCGATGCGCGACTGGGCGCTTTCGGTCATCGTGCCGGAGGCGGCGAGATCGATCTTGAGATTGTCGATATCGGCGATGAGCTTGTTGATCCGCCGGTTCAGCGTCTGGATTTCTTCGCCCTTCGCCGTGCCGATGTCTTCGGCGTCCTTCAGCTTGCCTTTCAGCTGGTCGGCATAACTGTCCTCGCGGCGCAGGCGCGAGCGCATGTCGGCTGCCTCGACGTTCATCTCGCTGATCTGCATCTGCAACTCGGCATTTTCCGATTGCAGGCGGCCGGCATCCTTCAAGAGGTTTTCGTTGCGAAGCTGGATGTTGAGCGCCTTTTCGCGCTCGCGGATGAGGTCCTGGCCGATCTTGGCGTTTTCAGCGGCGTAGACGGCCCGGGCCATGTCCTTCTGGGCGCGGATTTCCTGCGGGCTGAGCGGCATGGTGGCCTTGAGCCGCCTCTCGGTGAACCAGACGACGCGGCGCAACACGATCGGCGCCAGCAGCAGAACGGCCAGAACCGCGCTCAAGAAACCAAGTCCGTACAGGATAGCGTATTGGATCACGGTGAGACCATCTGCTGGATATTCATGCCTGCTTAAGGATACCGATCATAAAACATGAGCGGCCTTCAGCTGCAAGCATTCCCTCTGTTTAAGATTAATTGCAGTAACTTCAGTTACTTTTCGACAACAGGGAGACCGTTCTTCTATCAGGCGTGCAGAAGCTCGCTCAGAAGGGATTCCAGGTCGGCGAGCGGGTCACCTTGAGGTAGCCGACATTGACGCCGAGGCGGGCACCGAGGCCGGTGCGGATCGGCACGATCACCACATCATTGTTGCGCAGCACCGTCATGCCGACGCCGGCGACGACGAAGGCCGAACCGCTGACGCCGCCGAAGCGCTTGTAAAGCTCCTCGACGCTGGAAAGATTGTAGACCAGCATCATGGCGCGGCTGCCCTGTCCGCCGTAGTCGATGCCGAGCGAGGGGCCTTGCCAGAACACCGGATGCTGGCCGGCATTCTTGGTGTAGAGTTCGCCTTCGCCGTAGGTCAGGCCAGCGATGAAGGCGCCGGAACCTTCCTGGCCCAACACATAGCCGTTGGGCAGGCCGTATTGCTGGAAGGCGCGCTCCACAACCTTGGCGAGGCCGCCGCTGGCGGAACCAAAGAAACCATGGCCGGCATCGACGATTTCCTGCATCGTGTACTGGCTGGAATCGGCTGCGAGCGTCGGTCTTGCAGTCAGCGCCGCTGCCACGAGCGCAAAAACCGTCAGGGCAAGTCGGATGCCTGCAAGGCTGCGAATGGGGTCAAAGCGCATGATGTCGTCCGTCCTCTCGCGGTGGGAAATCGAATCCCGGAATGGCGTGGGTGCATTTTGGTCGGTTCGCCTTAACAATCGGTTTACCAAATATGGTGTCTTTATGGCGCTGGAAATCCCGTTCCAGGCTGGAGAAGGGCCGAGGGCGCTAACGGGCAAGCCGGCGCGGCAAGCAGCGCGACGGCGGGCATGGGCTTTGCGCCGCCTCTTCGCCGGCCGTCGGGGATCTATTTTCGCGCAATCTTCACATGCGAAGAACAGCACGAGCATTGAAAAGATTCAGGAGAACACCATGCCGAAGAACCCCAATCTCACCCTCAGCGGGCCTGATCTTGCCGCGCTGCTCTGCAGCCGCGTCTGCCACGACGTCATTTCGCCCGTCGGCGCCATCAACAACGGCCTGGAACTGCTCGACGAAGGCGGTGCCGATGCCGATGCAATGGATCTCATCCGCACCAGCGCGCTGAATGCCTCGGTCCGGCTGAAGTTCGCCCGCCTTGCCTTCGGCGCATCCGGCTCCGTCGGTGCCTCGATCGATACGGGCGAAGCGGAAAAGGCGGCGAAGGATTTCGCCAGCGCCGACAAGAAGACCGAGGTGATCTGGAACGGCCCGCGTGCCATCATCGCCAAGAACCGCGTCAAGCTGCTGCTCAACCTTTTCCTGGTCGCCTACGGCGCCATTCCGCGTGGTGGCTCGCTGGATATCACGCTGGAAAACCCGGAACTCGATGCGGTCTTCACCATCGTCGCCAAGGGCCGGATGATGCGTCTGCCGCCGAAGTTCGTGGAAATCTGCACCGGTACGGTCGAAGAAGCCATCGATGCCCACTCGATCCAGCCCTACTACACCGTATTGCTGGCCGATGAAGCCGGCATGGAACTGTCCCACGAAGTCACGCCCGAGCAGATCGTCTTCACGGCCAAGTTCGGCTAATCAAGAGTTGTATTTGTTCGTGGGAGCATGGCTTCCGTAACGAATTCTTAGCCTTGCGGACGTTATCCTGAGCGCTGTCCTGGAAGCGTCCGCATCCGGCACGAAGGAGTTGAGCATGCAACGTTTGATGATCGCCGATACGTCCGATGTCGTTCGCAAGGTCGGCAAGCGGATTCTGTCTGAACTCGGCTTTCTGGTCTCGGAAGCAGGTTCAAGCCCGGAAGTGCTTCGCCGCTGCGGCGTGGAAATGCCGAACCTGCTGATCGTCGATGCGGGCATGGAAGGCGCTATCGAACTGATGACGGCCATCCGCGCCATGCCGAACGGCAATTCCGTGCGCATTTATTACTGCGTCGTCGAGGCCGATTTGAAGAAAATGATGCTTGGCAAGCGTGCGGGCGCCAACGACTTCCTGCTCAAGCCGTTCGATCGCAAGATCCTCACCGCGACCTTCGGCAGCCTGGCCGCCGCCGCCTGATTTCTTATCGGCCTACTCGAATCACGGCTGCCGCTCTCCGGGACGGCAGCTTTTTTTGTTGCCTGCAGACGGCGCACCCCGGCGGATCCAGGACAACGAAAAACCTGCCCGTCTTGAAAACGGGCAGGTCGGATATGCGGCAAACAGGGATAGGCGGAGAAAGGTCTCAGGCGGTTTCGAGGTAATCGCTGCCGTCGGGCTCGCGCAGGACGTAGCCGCGGCCCCAGACCGTTTCGATGTAGTTTGCGCCGCCGGCGGCATTGGCCAGCTTCTTGCGCAGCTTGCAGATGAAGACGTCGATGATTTTCAGTTCGGGCTCGTCCATGCCGCCGTAGAGGTGGTTCAGGAACATTTCCTTCGTCAGCGTCGTGCCCTTGCGGAGCGAAAGCAGCTCCAGCATCTGGTATTCCTTGCCGGTCAGATGAACGCGCTGGCCGCCGACTTCGACGGTCTTGGCGTCGAGGTTGACGATCAGTTCGCCGGTCGAGATGATCGACTGGGCGTGGCCCTTGGAACGGCGGACGATGGCGTGGATACGGGCGACCAGCTCATCCTTGTGGAAAGGCTTGGTCATGTAGTCGTCGGCGCCGAAGCCGAGACCGCGAACCTTGTCCTCGATGCCGGCCATGCCGGAGAGAATCAGGATCGGCGTCTTGACCTTGGAGAGACGCAGGGTTCTCAGAACTTCGTAGCCGGACATGTCCGGGAGGTTCAGGTCGAGCAGGATGATGTCGTAATCATACAGCTTGCCGAGATCGACACCTTCTTCGCCAAGATCCGTCGTATAAACGTTGAAGCTTTCCGATTTGAGCATCAGTTCGATGCTCTGCGCTGTCGCGCTATCGTCTTCGATGAGTAGAACCCGCATTTTAATCCCCTTTACCGCCGCCGAAAGGTCGTCCTAGCCTCTACGCGCCACGGATCCAGTCGTTGCCTGATTTGAAAGCTGCCACCAAATGGTTAACAAATTCTGATTCCCTCTGGCAAGGTATACGAATTCATTAAATATTTTTTGCAGTTCCCTGATTTCCAACAATGAATCGAAAGGCCGCGTTCTCAAATTTCACTTTAAGAAAACCGGCTAAGCGATTCATCCGACTCCAGCATTCCGTTACCTCGCTTTTTAGGGCTCGGCATTTACTGACCCTTAAATGATCGTCCCTATCATTAACGATGCCCGTAAACGAAAGGTTACCGACGGTAGGTTTTTATTAACGCCGCGGAAATTTTTTTGATCCGATATGTGTCAGGTCGGTTAAATGGGCCAAAATGTGTGTAGCCGGGGTCTCGCATCACGGGAGTATTGCGTATGAAGTCGCGTGAGAGCCTAGTTCGCCTGAAAGAGTTTCAGGTGAACGAAAAACGCCGTCAATTGCAGCAATTGCAGTTGATGATGTCCGAATTCGAACGGATGTCCAAGGAACTCGAGAACCAGATCGTTCTCGAGGAGAAGAAATCGGGCATTTCCGACCCGAATCACTTCGCCTATCCGACCTTCGCCAAAGCTGCACGGCAAAGAGCCGACAATCTTCAGGTCTCGATCCGGGAATTGAAGACGCAGCAAGAGGCGGCAGAGGCGGTGCTCGAGGAGGTTCAGGCGGAATATTCCCGGGCCGCTGCTCTGGAAGAGCGCGATACGTCGACACGTATCCGCGCCTGACCGGCCGATAGCCTGACCCGAAACCCGGTTTCCGACCGCCTATGATGAATGGGATACATTCGTCATAGGCGGGTTTCGGCGTTGTGGCGGCGGCAGGAAAGGCTGGCTCAGCCGCTCAGCGCGTCCTTCCATTCCGGATGCCGGGCCGCTTGCGCCTTGAAGAACGGGCAGAGCGGGAAAATCTTCCAGCCGCCGGCGCGGGCGTCGTCGATGGCATGTTGCGCCAGGGCCTGTCCGACGCCCTTGCCGCGCAGGGCATCCGGCACGCCGGTGTGATCGACGATGATCAGCTGCGGCGACGTGCGGGAGAATGTCATTTCGCCTTCATGACCTTCGAGGCTTGCAACGTAGCGGCCGCCTGACGGCTGTTCTTCTTTGCGAATATCCATTTTATCTCCCGATATCATTGTCTATATGCACAGAGGCGAGGCAAGCCTAGAGCATTTCCAGCCGAAGCGGAATCGCTTCGGCGTCGGACAATGCAGCAAAACAAAGTGATGGGGCAGGGGGAACAAGCGATGGATGGAACCGGGAGCGGGGTGGCGGACGCATGCTGAAGCTCTGGCTAAAACCGTTGCTGTTGGCCGCTGCGCCGTTTTGCCTGGCGCTCGGGCTGGTCCTGCCGCTGGTGACGTTCGAAAAGCTCTATTTTTTCTCGGACAGTCCGTCGCTGGTCGCTATCGTCGCTGCACTCTGGGCGTCGGGCGACCGGCTCCTGGCGGCATTGGTCTTCTTGTTGTCCATTGCATGCCCGATGGTGAAGATGATCGGCCTGGCGGCGGAAGTGATGGATACCGGACGCAGCGAGGGCAGCGGATTGATGCACAGGTTGCTGCCCTTGCTGTCGCGCTGGTCGATGATGGACGTCATGCTGGTGGCGATCGTCATCGTCGCGGCGAAAACAAGTGGCCTGGCAAGCGCTTTCACGCAGCCAGGCCTCTGGTTCTACGCCGCGTCTGCAATCGCAGCCGGGCTTCTGCAAGGGCTGATCGCCAAATCCTAGGCAATTCCAGCAAAGGCGCTAAGCGCTTTTGCGCCCGGAATTGCCCGGAACAAAAAGCTTCAATGTCTGTATTGCTGAATCCGGGTGGTTCTCAGGCCGGCAAGGCCATGATCGTTGATCGAGGATTGCCAGGAAAGGAACTCTTCCACTGTCAGCGTATAACGTTCGCAGGCTTCCTCGAGACTCAACAAGCCACCGCGTACTGCCGCGACAACTTCCGCTTTCCGGCGGATGACCCAACGGCGCGTATTGGCCGGGGGGAGATCCGCGATGGTCAGCGGGCTGCCATCGGGACCGATGACATATTTCACTCGGGGTCGTATCATTTCGGTCATTGGGACTCTCTACACAAACTCAAGACCACATGGGGGGCACTCTATCGTGCCACATTTAAAAATTGACTAAGCTCGGTGTAACTATTTTACAACAATTTGAAATGGTTGCGATCCTGACCCAAACAGGACGCTATACAAGCAAAGACAAGCCTTCCGTTGCGTAAATTTGATGCAGACGCATAGCTCCCATGCACAATTAGCATTTTATTAAAATTCAAACTTAAAGTATGTGCTGCGCCAACGGAACTGAGCTGGCCTCTATTAGCCGCCGTTCCAGAATTATTCAGCATAGCATTCATGCCGCTTCCGCCATTTCCATGGCGCGAGGCTTTTCTTCGTGTCCGGTGCGATCTCGTGCCGGCGCTATAGTTTCTTTGTATTCATTTGTTGTGGGCCTCGCGCAAGGAGCAGTGAGCATGGCCGGTTATAATTTTTCGGCCCGCGGTGAGGGTGGTGGCGGAAGTGCCTCGCTCAGGAAGCCGCGTGAGGCGGCGACGGGGCTTGCCAGTCAGGCGCAAGCGTTTGAAAAGCTTGCCAAGGAGTATGGTTTTTCCTTCTATCTGGTTGCCAGCTTTCCGCAGGGCGACAAGTCGGATTTCCTCAGCAACCACATTCTCAGCAATTGGCCTGAGGATTTGCGCCGGCGTTATGCGGCGGCGGATGTCTTCCGCTGCAGCTATGTCGTCACCCGCCTGAAAGAGACCATTCTACCGGTCTTTTCCAATTGCTGCGTTTTCAGCAAAGGCGAGGCGAACCAGAACGCCAATGGCCTGACGGAGGTGTTTTCCCAGGCCGGCCTGCGCGATACGTTGAGTTTTTCGGTGCATGACACCCGTCTTCGCCACCACATCATCGCGTTTTCCGGCATCAAGGCGACGCTCTCCGAGCAGGAGAAGATGGAGCTCTTTTTCCGGGCGCTCGGCCTGCTGGAAAACCATGTGCGGCAGGAAGCCGTGCTCGACGGTCCCCGAGAGCGGCTGACCGGCCGCGAGATCGAATGTCTTCGCTGGTCCGCCGCCGGCAAGAGCAGCGAAGAAATCGCCATTATTCTCGAAATTTCGGCGCATACGGTTGCAAGCTACCTGAAGGCGGCGATGCGCAAGCTCGACTCGGTCAACCGGATGCAGGCGATCGCACGCGCCTGCCGCTATCGCCTGCTCTGATCGCCGCCACGCCCTTTCAGCTCACAGCATGATCGCCGTCACCGCGGTCTTGCCCGGGCCGAACGTCACGTCGGCGCTGCCGGAATGCTCGCAGGAGAGCCAGTCGCCGGCAGACAGCGCGGCGATGGCGGTGACGGATTTGCTCGCCAGGGTGCTGCCGCTGCCGGTGTTGCGGATCGACGCGATTGCCGTGGTGCCGTTGACGAGGAGATCGATGCCGTGTGCGCCGGTCGAGGACGCCTGCAACGCCAGGCTGACGAGATAAAATCCGTGCTCCGGCACCACCAGGCGAAAACCGCTGCCGCCTGAAATCGCCGCACCCAGTGCAAAGCCACCCTGATTGACGGACAGGCTCTGGAAACCGGTCTTGCTGCCGGCGGCCTGTGTTGCCGTGTCACTGTTCATCGATGCTGCGGCCAGTGGCCGTTGCGGCATGTGCACCCGCCCGCCGGTGGTCACCGTCAGGGCGGCGAGCCAGCTGCTGCCGTCGGGGCTGACCTTGATCGAAAAACCATTGTTGCCGGCAAGCCCCATTTCCGCATGACCGGTCCAGCCGGTCTGAAACAGCAGGGATGCTGTATCCGCCGATGCGGCCTTGTTGATCTTCAGTTGATGCCCGGCGCCTTCGTTGTTCAGCAATGTTGCCGGGGCGGAGATGGAAAGCCGGTTGGTTGCATCGGCGGTGGCGTTGATGCCGAGCATCGACATTTCGCCGGTTTCGGGCAGCGGCAGAGGGTTCCATTCTCCGTCTTCATGGACCAGCAGGCTGCCACTTGCTGCAAACCAGCCGCGCCAGCCGTCGCGGGGGACGAAAAACGTCCAGGCACCGTCCTGCCGCACGGCGATCTGTCCGTCCTTACCGCTCCAGAGGCCACCGGCGCCGCTATCGACAAGAAAGCAGGCGCCTTCCTCGGGCGTTCCCGGCGGCGTTGCCAGCGTGGCACGGATCGTCAGCTGGACGACGGCGTCCAGCCGTTGCAGGGCTTCGTTGTGAGTGACATGTTTTTGCGCCTGCGAGGGCAGGATGTAGGGAAGTGTAAGGTTCGGCGTCGTCTCGGACATGGTCGGGGCTCTCCGTGTTGGATCGCTCCCAGAATAGGCCCGCGTAGGGCGACGGGGATCGCACCCCGCCAGCAGCGTTGAATTTGCTCAGTTTCCCGGCATCCGCGTGCCCGTGCCGGGCACCGGCGTCAGGCGCCGGCCGAAGGCGATGAAATGCGGGTTGGCGAAGCTGTGTTCGGTATCGTCGGCGATCTTGCCGTAGATCAGCGGTACGCCTTCGGCGCCGAGTGTCACGCCGCCTGCCGCGCGCAGCACGGCGTCGCCGGCGGCGGTGTCCCATTCCATGGTGCGGGTGAAGCGGGGATAGATGTCGGCATCGCCTTCCGCCAGCAGGCAGAATTTCAGGGACGAGCCGCTGTAGCGACAGCCGGTGATCCCCTGTTCGTCGAGATAGGTCTCGATCTCTGCACTGTGGTGCGACCGGCTGGCCACGGCGACGACCGGGGTTGCCGGCAGGCGGGCGAAAATCCGCTTGCGGCCGGTTATCGTGCCATCGGGGCCGATTTCCAGCTTTTCCGCTCGGCCTTCGATGCCGGTATAAGCGACGTCTTTTGCCGGCGCGTAGACGATGCCGGCGACCGGCACGCCCTGGCGGATCAGAGCGATGTTGACGGTAAAATCGCCGTTCTGCTGGATGAATTCCTTGGTGCCGTCGAGCGGATCGACGAGGAAAAACACTTCGCCGCCGATATCGGGCACGATGCCGGCTGCCACGCATTCCTCGGCGACGACAGGGATCTCTGGAAAGGCGGCGCCAAGATGCCTCAGAATGATCTCTTCGGCGCGCTGGTCGGCTTCCGTCACCGGCGAATTATCGGCCTTCACCATGATTTTCGGCGCGGTGGCGTAAATTTCAAGGATGGCGCGGCCGGCTTCCAGCGCGGCTTTTTCCAGGATATCGAGCATCACGGACCGGGCTCCGGTTTCGGGGCGGGGAGAATGAACGGCATTGGCATCCTGTTTCGAAGAGAAGCACAATGGATGTAGTTAGTGTTTTGTTCTGCTTCCAGCAAGAATGTCGTCGCTTGAGAGTAAGGGTATTGTTACCGTTTCCAGCGGGTGTCTCGTCTTGGCAACGGTCGTACCGTCGGCGCTGTGGAATTTCCGCAACGCCGCAAAACTCTCTGAGCGATGTCCCATTCAGATCAGTTCATGTCCATTGCGGGCTTGTCGTTTCGAGTGCATATGCGAATGTCTCCGGCGAATTGACCAATGGGAATGCCCGATGCGCTACTCCGCCCTATCGATCCTGAAACAAGCTTTTTCCGGCAATCGTGGCTGGAAGCCGGTCTGGCGCGAGCCGGAACCCAAGCCGCATTACGACGTGATCATCGTCGGCGGCGGCGGGCACGGCCTGTCGACGGCCTATTACCTTGCCAAGGAGCACGGCATCACCAATGTCGCGGTGATCGAGAAGGGCTACATCGGCGCCGGCAATGTCGGGCGCAACACGACGATCATCCGCTCCAACTACCTGCTTGAAGGCAACGAGCCGTTCTACGAGCTGTCGATGAAGCTCTGGGAAGGGCTGGAGCAGGATTTCAACTACAACGCCATGGTCTCGCAGCGCGGCATCGTCAACCTGTTCCATTCCGATGGCCAGCGCGACGCCTATGCCCGGCGCGGCAATGCGATGATGATCCATGGCGTCGATGCCCAGTTGCTCGACCGCGAGCAGGTTCGCCGCATGATGCCGTATCTCAATTTCGACCATGCGCGTTTCCCGATCCTCGGCGGCCTCTATCAGGCCCGGGCGGGAACGGCCCGCCACGATGCGGTTGCCTGGGGATATGCCCGCGGCGCCGACAGCCGCGGCGTCGATATCATCCAGCATTGCGAAGTGACCGGCATCCGCCGCGAGAGCGGCCGTGTGGTCGGCGTGGAGACCACCAAGGGGTTCATCGGCTGCAACAAGCTGGCGCTGGCAGCTGCCGGCAACACCACCACCGTCGGCCGCATGGCCGATCTCGAACTGCCGATCGAGACGCATGTGCTGCAGGCTTTCGTTTCGGAAGGGCTGAAGCCGATGATCGACAATGTCATCACCTACGGCGCCGGCCATTTCTACATCTCGCAGTCCGACAAGGGCGGCTTGGTGTTCGGCGCCGACATCGATTATTATTCCTCCTATGCCCAACGCGGCAACCTCGCGACGGTGGAGCATACGATCGAGGAAGGCGTGTCGCTGATCCCCGGCCTGTCGCGCACCCGCGTGCTGCGCTCCTGGGGCGGCGTCATGGATATGAGCATGGACGGTTCGCCGATCATCGACCGCACGCCGATCGACAATCTCTACCTGAATTGCGGCTGGTGCTACGGCGGCTTCAAGGCGACGCCGGCCTCCGGTTTCTGTTTCGCCCATCTGATCGCCCGCAACGAGAGCCACCAGGTCGCCCGCTTCCTGCGGCTCGACCGCTTCGAGCGCGGTTTCCCCATCGACGAAAGCGGCAAGGGCCCGCAGCCGAACCTGCATTGAGATAGATCATGGCAAGCCTCATCCATTGCCCGCATTGCGGGGTCCGACCGAAAGAAGAGTTCTCCATCCGCGGCGATGCCTCGCTGGTGCGGCCGTCGCCGACGGCATCCGACGAGGAATGGCATCGCTACGTGCATATCCGCGACAATCCCAAGGGATGGTACCGGGAGCACTGGCATCACGCCTTCGGATGTCGCCGCTGGTTGGTGGTCGAGCGCGATAACCTCACCCACCACGTGTTTTCCGTCACCGACGCCGCAGACGTGGCAAAGGCGGTGCAGGCATGAGCGCTCACCGTCTGTCCGCCGGCGGCTTGGTGGATCGCAGCCGCTCCCTCGGCTTCTCCTTCGATGGCCTCGATCTCAAGGGTTATGAAGGCGATACGCTGGCTTCGGCACTGCTTGCCAACGACCAGCTGCTCGTCGGCCGCTCCTTCAAATACCACCGCCCTCGTGGCATCGTGACCGCCGGCTCGGCCGAGCCGAACGCGCTGGTCATGATCGGCAAGGGCGCGCGCACCGAGCCGAACACCCGCGCCACCGTCGCCGAGCTTTACAACGGCCTCGTCGCCACCAGCCAGAACCGCTGGCCGTCGCTAAAATACGACATCGGTTCGCTGAACAGCCTTTTGTCGCCCTTCCTTGGTGCGGGCTTCTACTACAAGACCTTCATGTGGCCGGCCGCCTTCTGGGAAAAGGTCTACGAGCCCTTCATCCGCCGCGCTGCCGGCCTCGGCAAGGCGGTGATGGAGGCGGACCCGGATCGTTACGAAAAGGCATGGGCGCATTGCGACCTGCTGGTCGTCGGCGCTGGCCCTAGCGGCCTGATGGCGGCGCTGACGGCGGCGCGCGCCGGTCTGCGCGTCATCCTTGCCGACGAGGGTTTCCGTTTCGGCGGTTCGCTGTTGTCCGAAAGAGCTTCGATCGGCGGTGCGGCTCCGTCCGCTTTCGTTGAAGCCATCCTGTCAGAGCTCGCCGGCTTTCCGTGGGTGACGCTGATGCCGCGCACCACCGTCTTCGGCTGGTACGACGACAATGTTTTCGGCGCCGTCGAGAAGGTGCAGAAACATATCGCCCTGCCGTCGCCGGATCTGCCGGTCGAGCGCTTGTGGCGCATCGTCGCCCGCCGCGCCATCATGGCGACGGGGGCAGAAGAGCGGCCGCTGGTGTTCGGCGGCAACGACCGGCCGGGCGTGATGATGGCCGGTGCCGGCCGCACCTATCTCAACCGCTACGGCGTTTCCATCGGCCGCAAGGTGGCCGTTTTCACCAATGGCGGCTCCGGCTATCAGGCGGCGCGTGACCTAGCCGGGCAGGGCATCGATGTCGTTGCCGTTATCGACGGGCGCACCGGCGGGGGTGACACTCTGCCCAATGGTGTCAGGCTCATCCAGGGCGGCGGTGTCGTCAAGGTCAAGGGCAAGCACCGGGTGGACGGCATTCTCGTCGAGCGCTCCGGTTTCGAGGAAACCATCGATTGCGATGCGCTCTTGATGTCCGGCGGCTGGTCGCCGGTCATTCACCTTGCCTGCCAGCGCGGCGCCAAGCCGGTCTGGTCGGATGAAAAGCAGGCGTTCCTGGCGCCCGACGTCGGGCCGCAATTCCTGCCCGCCGGGTCTGCTTCGGGTATCACCGGTATCGGCGCCTGCCTGCGTGACGGCGTCGCCAAGGCGCTGTCGGCGCTGGCCAGCCTCGACCTGACTGCCACTTCGCCTTACGTGCCTGACGTCGAGGGCGAGTATGACGCAAGCTTTGCGCCGCTCTGGTACGTGCCGGGCGCCAGGGACAAGGCCTTCGTCGATTTCCAGAACGACGTGCATGTCAAGGATCTCGGTCTCGCCCAGCGCGAGGGTTTCGGTCATATCGAGCACACCAAGCGCTACACCACCAGCGGCATGGCGACCGATCAGGGTAAGCTCGGCAACGTCAATGCCACCGGCATCATCGCCGGCATGAAGGGCGTCAGCCCGGCCGAAGTCGGCGTTACAACCTTCCGTCCCTTCTATACGCCGGTGTCTTTCGGCGCGATGGCAGGCACCTCGCGCGGCGAACATTCGCGACCTGTGCGCCGCTCGCCGCTGCACGGCTGGGCGAAAAAGAACGGTGCGATCTTCGTTGAGGCCGGCCTGTGGCATCGCTCGTCCTGGTTCCCGCGCGACGGCGAAAAGGGCTGGCGGCAGAGCGTCGACCGCGAAGTGCTGAACGTGCGCGCCAATGTCGGTCTCTGCGACGTCTCGACCCTCGGTAAGATCGAGGTGTTCGGCAACGACGCGGCGGAGTTCCTGAACCGCATCTATTCCAACGCCTTCCTGAAGCTGCCGGTCGGACGGGCGCGCTACGGCCTGATGCTGCGCGAGGACGGCATCGTCTATGACGACGGCACCACCAGCCGGCTTGCCGAAAACCATTTCTTCGTCACCACCACCACGGCGTATGCCGCCGAGGTGATGACGCATATGGAATATTGCTCGCAGGTGCTCTGGCCGGACCTCGACGTGCGTTTCGTTTCGTCGTCCGATCAGTGGGCGCAGATGTCGCTGGTCGGCCCGAAGGCGCGGCTCGTGCTGCAGCAGGTCGTCGAGGACGATGTCTCCAACGAGGCCTTCCCCTTCCTCGCGGTCCGCGAAGTGACGTTGAAGGGCGGCCTTCGGGCGCGCCTGTTCCGCATCTCCTTCTCCGGTGAGCTGGCTTATGAGCTGGCCGTGCCGGCCGGTTACGGCGAAGCCGTGGCCGATGCACTGATGGAAGCCGGCAAGCCGCATGAGATTTGCGCCTACGGCGTCGAGGCGTTGAACGTTCTGCGTATCGAGAAGGGCCATGTGACCCATAACGAACTCAACGGCAGCACAACGCCGGACGATGTCGGTCTCGGCAAGATGTTCTCCGTCAACAAGCCGGATTTCATCGGAAAGCGTCTGTCCAGCCGGTTTGGCCTGACGGCAGCCGATCGTCTGCAGCTCGTCGGCTTGAAGCCGGTCGACAGGTCAAAGGAGATCAAGGCCGGTGCGCATCTTCTCAAGGAGGGTGCCGCCCCGTCGATGACCAACGACCAGGGACACGTTACCTCGGCCTGCTTCTCGCCGGCGCTTGGCCATCCGATCGCCCTGGCGCTGTTGAAATCCGGCCGCGAACGTTTTGGCGAAAAGATCGTTGTCTGGGACAAGCTGCGCGGCGAAGAGTTCGTTGCCGAGGTTTGCAGCCCCGTCTTCATCGATCCCGACAGCCAGAAACTGCATCAGTAGGGGTGCGACCATGAACTATGTGCATCGCCATGTGCTGGAAGATCTGATCACCGGTTTCGAGGGCAGGTCCAACCCGCATCATCTGGCCGTCCTCAAGCGCCCGACGGTATTCTCCATTCTCGCCCGGCCGGGTCGGGAGATGGATGCGCGGGCAGCGCTCGGCTATCTGCAGGATGTCTCCGTGCGTATTTCCGGCCCGGGCGAATGGCTCGTGGTGTCGGAGGATGTCGCCATCGAAAATCTCGCCCGCACGCTGCAATCCAGCGGCTTCGAACTTTTCGATGCCGTCGATCAAAGCGACGGCCGCGTCGTCCTGCGGTTGTCTGGACCGCAGGTGCGAAAAATTCTTGCGAAGTGCCTGGCGGTGGATCTGCATGCGGATGCGTTTCCCGTAGGCGCCTCGACGGCGACGCAATGCTGCCATGCCGCCGCCAACCTGGCGCGGACGGACTACGATACGTTCGAGCTTGTCGTGTCGCGATCCTTTGCCGGTTTCGTCTTTGAGGAAATCCTCGAAATGGGTCGCGAGTTCGCCATGACGGCGGGTTTTTCCGCTGGTTGACGCAGAATTGCTGGCGCAGGCAATGGCCAGGCGCAGCAGCACAGACTGAGAGATGGCCGCAGGATCCCGACCCTGCGGCCTTTTTGCCTTGATAGGCGTGATGGTTCGCACTGCCGAAACGACCAGCCCTTTCACATTGGCGGATAACCGGTGGCGACGATCATTCGAACCCGATGTCTTGTTCTTTTCACAGCTGCAAATTTCCTGCCGGCGCGGTTCCAAGGCAGCCGGCGACGACCGGTTTGTGGCCAACCGTCGCGCGTGACGCCTGCGGGACAACAATTGTGTCCGAAGCGACATTTCGCTTCGCAGAATGGGCTTTGGAAGCCGGCGATTCCGACATAGGCTCCGGCAGTTTTTCTACAATCCGAGGCATGCCGCCCAAGGCGGGCGCCCTCAACAGCCGGAGAATTTTCATGAAGAGCCATGCGCGTGTCGTCGTCATCGGTGGAGGTGTCGTCGGCTGCTCGGTGCTTTACCACCTCACCAAGTTCGGCTGGACCGACGTGGTGCTTCTGGAGCGGTCCGAGCTGACCTCGGGTTCCACCTGGCATGCCGCCGGCGGCATGCACACCATCAACGGTGACCCGAACGTCGCCAAGCTGCAGAAATATACCGTCGAGCTCTACAAGGAGATCGAGGAATATTCCGGCCAAGATATCGGCCTGCACATGACCTCCGGCCTGATGCTGGCCGCCACCCATGAACGCTTCGACTGGATGAAGTCGCTGCTGGCCAAGGGCAAGTATGCCGGCGGCGAGGCGACGCTGATTTCCGCCCGCGAGGCGCACGAGATGATGCCGCTGCTCGACCCCGACCAGTTCGTCGGCGCCGTGTTCGATCCGCATGAAGGCCATCTCGACCCCTATGGCACGACGCATGCCTATGCCAAGTCGGCCAAGAAGAACGGCGCCGAGATCTACCTGCACACCAAGGTCGAGGATCTCGTGCAGCTGGAGGACGGCACCTGGCGCGTCATCACCGACAAGGGCGAGATCAAGGCCGAGCATGTCGTCAATGCCGCCGGATTGTGGGCGCGCGAAGTCGGCCGCATGGTCGGGCTGGAACTGCCGGTGCTCGCCATGGAGCACATGTACCTGATCACCGAGGACATGCCCGAGGTCATCGACTTCAACAAGACCACCGGCAAGGAGTTGATGCACTGCGTCGATTTCGACGGCGAGATCTATATCCGCCAGGAGCGCAACGGCATGCTGATGGGCACCTATGAAAAGGATTGCCGTCCGTGGTCGCCGATCACCACGCCGTGGAATTTCGGTCACGAACTGCTGGCGGAGGATCTGGAGCGCATCACCAACGAGCTGGCAGTCGGCTTCCGCCACTTCCCGGCTTTCAACAATGCCGGCATCAAGAAGATCATCAACGGCCCCTTCACCTTCTCGCCGGATGGCAATCCGCTGGTCGGCCCGGTGCGCGGCATGACGAACTACTGGTCGGCCTGCGCCGTCATGGCCGGCTTCAGCCAAGGCGGCGGCGTCGGTCTGGCGCTGGCGCAGTGGATCATCGAGGGCGATCCGGGTTTTGACGTTTTCGCCATGGATGTCTGCCGTTACGGCGATTACGCCACGCTCGCCTACACCAATGCCAAAGTGCGCGAAAACTATTCCCGCCGCTTCTCGATCCGTTATCCCAATGAGGAACTGCCGGGCGCCCGCCCGTTGCTGACCACGCCGATCTACGACCGCTTGAAGGACGCCGGTGCCGTCTTCGGCGCCTCCTACGGCCTCGAAAGCCCGCTGTGGTTTGCGCCGAAGGGTGAGGTGGATGCCTTCTCCTGGCGCCGCTCCAACGATTTCGACGTCGTCGGTGCCGAAGCGAAGGCGGTGCGCGACAGCGTCGGCCTGATGGAGACGTCGGGTTTTGCCAAATACAAGGTCAGCGGCAAGGGCGCCGAGGCGTGGCTCGACAAGATCCTGGCCGCCCGCATTCCCGCCATCGGCCGCATGGTGCTGGCGCCGATGCTCAACGAAGCCGGCAAGCTGATCGGCGATTTCACCCTGGCCAAGCTCGGCGAGGAAGATTTCCTGGTCATCGGTTCGGGGATTGCCGAAGATTACCATATGCGCTGGTTCGAGCAGCATCTGCCGAAGGATGGTTCGGTTTCGCTCGAGGCGATCAACCTCGGCCTCGTTGGCCTGTCCGTCGCCGGGCCGAATGCCCGCGCCGTCATGCAGAAGCTGACGCATCTCGATCTTTCCGATGCCGCCTTCAAGTTCATGGACATCCGGCGCATGGATCTCGGCATGGCCAAGGCCATCGTCGGCCGCGTTTCCTATACCGGCGATCTCGGCTTCGAAATCTGGATGAAGCCGGAGTACCAGCGCTATCTCTTCGACGCGATCATGGAAGCCGGCGCCGAATTCGGCATCCGCCTGTTCGGCCTGCGGGCGCTGAATGCGCTCAGGCTGGAAAAATCCTTCGGCAGCTGGTCGCGGGAATTCCGCCCGCTCTATGGCCCACTCGAAGCCGGTCTCGGCCGTTTCGTTGCGCTGTCGAAGCAGACGAATTTCATCGGCAAGCAGGCAGCGATCGCCGAGAAGGCGGAGGGCGGGACGTTGCGTCTGCGCACCTTCATCATCGAGGCCAAGGATGCCGATGTCATCGGCGACGAACCGATCTTCTACAACGGCGAAGCAAGGGGCTGGGTGACCTCGGGCGGTTATGCCCATGCGTCGGGACTGTCCGTCGCCATCGGTTACGTGCCGAAGGACATCGCCGACGAGGCGGATGGCTGGACAATCGAATTGCTCGGAGAGGTGCTGAAGGCCCGGCCGCAGCCGCAGACCCTCTTCGACGCCAACGGCTCGCGCATGCGCTCCTGAGCCGCAAATCTTGCAGGTTGCACGGTTCGGTCGCCGCGACCGGGCCGTGCTACGCTATTCTATTTAAAGCGCTTTTAGTGATAGGAAGCCTGACTGACTAATCTTACGCCAAAGCATGCTACTTAAGTAGCATTTTTGCTGTTTGCCGTGTCACGTTGTGAAGAATGGGCCGATTTCTGCCACAGTCTCACCTTTTTGGCTTCACATTTTCTTCGAAAGCGGTATGGAATCCCCTAATAAGATAATTCCCACTAGGGAAACGCAATACAAGAGGCATGGGTCATCGCAATCCATGCCCTGGGGAAAAGGACTAATGGAGTATTTTATCCAGCAGCTCGTCAACGGGCTGACGCTTGGCTCGATCTATGGAATGATCGCCATCGGTTACACGATGGTTTATGGTATCATCGGCATGATCAACTTCGCCCACGGCGATATCTTCATGCTTGGCGGTTTTGCCGCCCTGATCGTCTTTCTCATCCTGACAGGTCTGTTCGCCGGCATTCCGGTCGTCGTGGCGCTTCTGATCATGCTGATCGTCGCGATGCTGATGGCCGGATTGTGGAACTGGACGATCGAAAAGGTGGCCTATCGGCCGCTGCGCGGCTCGTTCCGCCTGGCGCCGCTGATCACCGCCATCGGCATGTCGATCGCGCTCTCCAACTTCATCCAGGTGACGCAGGGTCCGCGCAACAAGCCGATCCCGCCGCTGGTGTCGTCGGTCTACAACGTGTTCGGCATCTCGATCTCGCTGAAGCAGATCATCATCATCCTGATTACCGTCGTGCTTCTGTCGACGTTCTGGTACATCGTGCATCGCACCCCGCTCGGCCGTGCCCAGCGCGCCACCGAACAGGACCGCAAGATGGCCGCACTTCTCGGCGTCGACGTCGACCGGACGATCTCCGTCACCTTCGTGATGGGCGCCGCGTTGGCCGCGGTCGCCGGCACCATGTACCTGATGTATTATGGCGTCGTGGTCTTTACCGATGGCTTCATCCCGGGCGTCAAGGCCTTCACCGCAGCCGTTCTCGGCGGCATCGGCTCTCTTCCGGGCGCCGTTCTCGGCGGGTTGCTGATCGGCCTCATCGAATCGCTTTGGTCGGCCTATTTCACCATCGCCTACAAGGATGTCGCGACCTTCTCCATCCTTGCGATCGTGCTGATCTTCAAGCCGTCGGGTATTCTCGGACGTCCCGAAGTCGAGAAAGTTTAACGCAATGACAAACACAACCTCTAGAAATGAAAGCGCCGCTGGGGATCTGACGGCGCGGGCTTTGCGCGAGGCGCTGTATGCCGGCTTGATCTCGCTCGGCCTGTTCGTTCTCTTCGTCGGTCTCAAGTCCGACCAGAACATCCATAACGAGCTCATCCTGGTGCAGCGTTGGGGCCTGCTGGCGATCTTCGTGATCATCGCCATGGTCGGCCGCTTCGTGATGATTGCCTATCTGCAGCCGTTCCTGGCTTCGCAGAAGGTCGTCAACGCGGCGACCGGCATGCTGCCGGACAGCATGGCCTCGCGGTTCTTCCGCCTGCCGTTCTTCGTCGCCGCCGTGGTGATTGCTGCCGCGATGATCGCGATCGAATCCGGATTGCCGGAGAACCTTGCGGCTTATGCGACCATCGTGCGCGGTCTTGCGATCATCTACTCGCTGGCCTGCCTGTTCTATATCTTCCGCGTTTTCATCACCACGCACTTCACGGTGCTGGCGGTTGCCGGTCTGGTGCTCTACCCGATCGTCATCGTCGCGATCTTCGGGGCGCAGGGTTCGCTGAAATGGGTCGATAACTTCGGCATCCAGATCCTGATCTACGTGATGCTTGCCTGGGGCCTGAATATCGTCGTCGGCCTCGCCGGCCTGCTCGACCTCGGCTATGTCGCCTTCTACGCTGTGGGTGCCTATTCCTACGCGTTGCTGTCCAGCACCTTCGGTCTGTCCTTCTGGGTGCTGCTGCCCATGGCCGGTATTCTTGCCGCGTTCTGGGGCATGATCCTCGGCTTCCCGGTGCTGCGCCTGCGCGGTGACTATCTGGCGATCGTGACATTGGCCTTCGGTGAAATCATCCGCCTGGTGCTGCTCAACTGGGCCGAAGTCACCAACGGCGCGTCCGGTATCTCCGGTGTCGCCAAGGCATCGATCTTCGGCATCTGGTCGTTCGACGTCAGCGCGCCGAACAACTTCGCCAAGGCCTTCGGCCTGCCGATGTCGTCGGCCTACTACAAGATCTTCCTGTTCTATCTCATCCTGGCACTGGCGTTGTTGACGGCCTTCGTCACCATTCGTCTGCGCCGCATGCCGATCGGTCGCGCCTGGGAAGCCCTGCGTGAGGACGAGATCGCCTGCCGCTCGCTCGGCATCAACACCGTCACCACCAAGCTGACCGCCTTTGCGATCGGCGCGATGTTCGGCGGCTTCGCTGGCTCCTTCTTCGCCGCCCGCCAGGGTTTCGTTTCGCCGGAAAGCTTCGTCTTCCTGGAATCGGCCGTCATCCTCGCCATCGTCGTTCTCGGCGGCATGGGATCGCTGGTCGGCATCGCCATCGCCGCCGCGGTCATGGTCGGCGGCACGGAAATCCTGCGCGAGCTGGAATTCCTGAAGCACATCTTCGGCGCCGATTTCACGCCGGAACTCTACCGCATGTTGCTGTTCGGGCTTGCGATGATCATCGTCATGGTCTGGAAGCCTCGCGGCTTCGTCGGTAGCCGTGAACCCACCGCGTTCCTGCATGAACGCAAGGCGGTTTCCGGCAGCTTCACCAAGGAAGGGCACGGCTGATGGCCCTCGAGACGACTATGAACAGCGATACCATTCTCAAGGTCGAACACCTGTCGATGAAGTTCGGCGGCCTGATGGCCATCAACGACTTCTCCTTCGAAGCCAAGCGTGGCGAAATCACCGCGCTGATCGGCCCGAACGGCGCAGGCAAGACCACCGTGTTCAACTGCATCACCGGCTTCTACAAGCCGACGATGGGCATGATCACCCTCAACCAGAAAGCCGGCAAGCAGTACCTCCTGGAGCGCCTGCCGGACTTCGAGATCACCAAGCATGCCAAGGTGGCCCGCACCTTCCAGAACATCCGCCTGTTCTCGGGCCTCACGGTTCTGGAAAACCTGCTCGTCGCCCAGCACAACAAGCTGATGGTGGCCTCCGGTTTCACCGTTCTCGGCCTGCTCGGCTTCCCGACCTACCGCAAGGCGGCCAAGGAGGCGATCGAACTGGCCAAGTACTGGCTGGAAAAGGCCGATCTGATCGACCGTGCCGACGATCCGGCCGGCGATCTCTCCTACGGCGCCCAGCGCCGCCTGGAAATCGCCCGCGCGATGTGCACCGGTCCGGAGCTGTTGTGCCTCGACGAACCGGCTGCCGGCCTCAACCCGCGTGAATCCGCGTCGCTGAACGCGCTGCTGCGGGGCATCCGTGCCGATAGCGGTACGTCGCTGCTGCTGATCGAGCACGACATGTCGGTGGTCATGGAAATTTCCGACCATGTCGTGGTTCTGGAATACGGCCAGAAGATTTCCGATGGCACGCCGGACCACGTGAAGAACGATCCAAAGGTTATTGCTGCGTACCTCGGTGTCGAGGACGATGAGGTGGAAGAAGTGATTTCGGAAGTTGAGTCCCTCGAAGGAGGCGCGAACTGATGTCAGGTCAACCGCTTCTGAAAGTTCAGGCCGTCGAAACCTTCTACGGCAACATCCGGGCGCTGGGTGGCGTCGATGTCGAAGTCAACAAGGGTGAGATCGTCAGCCTGATCGGCGCCAACGGCGCCGGCAAGTCGACGCTGATGATGACCATCTGCGGCAGCCCGCATGCACGTCACGGTTCGGTGATCTTCGAAGGTCGCGACATCACCGCCATGCCGACGCACGAGATTGCCCGGCTGCGCATCGCCCAGTCGCCGGAAGGTCGCCGCATTTTTCCGCGCATGACCGTCTACGAAAACCTGCAGATGGGCGCCGGTCTCGACAACCTCAAATATTTCAACGAGGACGTCGAAAAGATCTTCAAGCTGTTCCCCCGTCTGAAGGAACGCCAGGCGCAACGCGGCGGAACGCTCTCGGGCGGCGAACAGCAGATGCTGTCGATCGGCCGCGCGTTGATGGCGCGTCCGAAGCTTTTGCTTCTCGACGAGCCGTCGCTCGGCCTCGCGCCGCTGATCGTCAAGGGCATCTTCGAAGCGATCAAGAAACTGAACAAGGAGGAGGGGCTGACCGTGTTCCTCGTCGAGCAGAACGCCTTTGCCGCCCTCAAGCTGTCCGACCGCGCCTATGTCATGGTCAACGGCAAGGTGACGATGAGCGGCAGCGGCAAGGATCTGCTCGCCAATCCCGAAGTTCGCGCAGCCTATCTGGAAGGCGGCCGCCATTGACGGCGCCGGCCTGGAGTATCTGACATGCAGGGAATTCTTTACGAAGAACCGTCCGTCCTACAGTTCCTGTTCATCACCTGCATCATCGGGGGATGGACCGCCTGGAGAACGGGCAAGAGCGTCGCCGAGAACTGGCAAAGCTATAACACCGTCGTCATCTACACGCTGCTCCTGGGCATCGGCATACGCTTCGTGCACCACGCGCTGTTCGAAGGAACGATGTTTTCGCCCCAGTACTATGTCGTAGACACGATCGTGCTTTTGTTGTTTTCTACCGCAGGCTTCCGCTACTACCGGACGCGGCAGATGGCGACCAACTACTACTGGCTCTATGAAAAGGCTTCGCCTTTTTCCTGGAGGCAGAAATAAAAAACGGAGCCCGTCTCAAAATCGGGCCCAACAGCTTCGCAGCGACACCGGCGCAATGAAAGTGGGTATTGTGCCCGGTTTTCCAAACCCAACCCGCTTTAAAAATTGGGAGTAACAAAATGAAAAAGTCTCTTCTGTCGGCTGTGGCGCTGACGGCTATGGTTGCCTTTGGCGGCAATGCTTATGCCGACATCCTCGTAGGCGTTGCAGGCCCGCTGACTGGCCCGAACGCTGCGTTCGGCGCCCAGCTTCAGAAAGGTGCAGAACAGGCTGCTGCGGACATCAACGCAGCTGGCGGTATCAATGGGGAACAGGTCAAGATTGTGCTCGGCGACGACGTGTCCGACCCGAAGCAGGGCGTTTCGGTCGCCAACAAATTCGTTGCTGACGGCGTAAAGTTCGTCATCGGCCACTTCAACTCCGGCGTGTCGATCCCGGCATCGGAAGTCTACGCTGAAAACGGCATCCTGCAGATCACGCCGGCTTCGACGAACCCGACCTTCACCGAGCGCGGCCTGTGGAACACCTTCCGTACCTGCGGTCGTGACGACCAGCAGGGCGCTGTTGCCGGTGCTTACGTCGCTGCAAACTTCAAGGACGCCAAGGTAGCCGTCCTGCACGACAAGACCACCTACGGTCAGGGTCTTGCCGACGAAACCAAGAAGGCGATGAACGCTGCCGGCGTTACCGAAGCCCTCTATGAAGGCGTCACCGCTGGCGACAAGGACTTCTCGGCCCTGATCGCCAAGATGAAGGAAGCCGGCGTATCGCTCGTATACTGGGGCGGTCTGCACACCGAAGCCGGTCTGATCATGCGTCAGATGAAGGACCAGGGCCTTGCTGCCGTTGTCATGTCGGGTGACGGTATCGTTTCGAACGAACTGGCTTCGATCGCTGGCGACGCGGTTGACGGCACGCTGATGACCTTTGCTCCGGATCCGCGCAAGAACGCAGCTGCCAAGGAACTCGTCGAAAAGTTCCGCGCTGCTGGTTTCGAGCCGGAAGCCTACACGCTGTACGCTTACGCTGGTCTCCAGGTCATCGCTGACGCTGCCAAGGCAGCCGGCTCGTCTGACTCGACGGCTGTTGCTGAAGCTCTGAAGTCGAAGGGTCCGTTCAAGACCGCTATCGGCGAACTCGGCTTCGACGCCAAGGGCGACATCACCCGTCCGGACTACGTCATGTACAAGTGGGGCAAGGGCGCTGACGGCAAGTACACCTACACGGAACTCGAAGCGAAGTAATTCGCAAGTCATGCCGGTCCTGCCGGCGTGACTGTTCCTTCGGCCCGGTTGCGAGATCCGCAGCCGGGCTTTTTGTTGTCTTGGGTCAAACTTCGCAGACTGCAGAGAACGCGTTATTCGCCGTGCAGGACGTGGGCGGCCTTGACGGCGGCCGAGGCGCGGTTTTCGACGCCGAGTTTTACGTAGATCTGTTCGAGGTGTTTGTTCACCGTTCTTGCCGAAAGGCCGAGAATGTCGCCGATGTCGCGGTTGGATTTGCCTTTGGCGATCCAGAGCAGCACTTCGGATTCGCGCACCGTCAGCGGAAAATTCTGCCGCAGGATTTCGTCGTCGCTGCGACGGTTGTCGGCCGTCAGGCGGAAGAGGTATTCATCGCTGCCGATGGCGCCGAGATAGGCGAGTTGCAGTGCTGTCTGTCCGTCCGGATTGACTGAAAAACCGGTTTCGCGCGCGGCACCGGGTCTCGCCTGCGCGGCAAGCCAGCCGGCGATATGACCGGCAACCAGTTCCAGTCCGTCGTCGCGGCCCGTTGCGGCGTTGACGAGCCTTGTCGCCTGTGGTGTCGACCAGTGGATGCGGCCGTTACCGCGCACCGCCAGCAAGTGCCTTCCGGCCGCATCGAGCGCCACGCGGGCACTCTGCGCCGAGCGGGCGTTGGACAGATGCACGCGGATGCGGGCGCGCAATTCGTCGATGTTGATCGGTTTGGTGAGGTAATCGACGCCGCCGGACTCCAGCGCATGCACGACATGTTCGGTTTCGGTCAGCCCGGTCATGAAGATGACCGGCACCTGCGCCACGGCGGCATTGCCCTTGATCCTGCGGCAGGTCTCGAAACCATCCATGCCGGGCATGACGGCATCGAGCAGGATAAGGTCGGGGGTAATGCGCTCGGCTATATTGAGGGCGGCGCTGCCGGAGGTGGCGATCAGCACCGAAAAACCCGATTGTTCCAGCGCTTCCGTCAGGAAGCCGAGCGCTTCCGGACTGTCGTCTACCAGCAGCACGATATCACGCGGAAGAGCCGCCTCAGATGCCATCGCTCATCTCGCTTTCGAATTTGCGCAGGGTGTCCAAATAGCCGTTGAGATCGAAGGCCTTGACGTAGGCGAGCAACGCGTCGGTGAAGGGGCGGTTCTCCTCTGTCGTTGCGAGATCGGCCAATTTCGCTTCGATGCCGCGCACATAGCCGATTTCGCCAAGGCTGATCAATTCCCGCAGATGACTTTCGCCGGGGCTCCGGAGCGGTCGATGCTGTTGCGGCAGGGAAACAGGAAGGGCGACATCCGTCTCATAGATCCATTTCAATCCGAGATGGACGGCGAGCTTGTCGCTGAGGCGGCGGATGTCGACCGGCTTGGCGATGGTGTCGTTATGGCTGTCGTCGCCGCTGCCGGCGATCGATCCGTCGCCGATATTGGCCGACAGCATCAGGATCGGCGCTGTCTGGCCGTTTTCGCGCAGTTTTGTCGCGAGCTGCCAGCCGGTCATGCCCGGCATGGAAATGTCGATGAGGAACAGGTCCGGCTTGATGCCGGAAATCAGGGCGAGGCAATCGGCGCCACCTGCCGCCGTCAGCACGACGAAATCGAGCGGCACCAGCACTTCGCGCATCAGGTCGCGATGGTCCTCGTTGTCGTCGACGATGACGATGGTACGGCGCGGCCCGGTGTAGGAGACGATCTTCTTTTCCGCCGCGGGCGTTGTAATCGGCCGGTTCACGGCCGACAGCATCAGCCGCACCCGGAAGGTCGATCCCCTGTCGCGCTCGCTTTCGGCGGCGATTTCGCCGCCGAGCGTATTGGTCAGCAAGCGCGTGATCGTCAGGCCGAGGCCGAGGCCCGGCATCGGCCGTACATGCTCGGCCTCGCCGCGTTGGAACGGCTCGTAGATGCGGGCAAGATCGCCTTCGGCGATGCCGCGGCCGCTATCGGTGACGGTAAATGTTGCCACCTGGCTGCGGTAGCCGACCTCGAAGCGGATATGCCCCTCATCGGTGAACTTGATGGCGTTGGAGAGCAGATTGACGAGGATCTGGCGCAGCCGCTTTTCGTCGGTCCGCACGTAGTGCGGCAGGTATGGCGAGCGCTGGTGCTCGAATGCCAGGCCTTTTGCCTGCGCCACCGGCTGGAACATGTCGATGATCTGGTCGAGGAAATCCCTGAGGTTGATCTCGTTCGAATAGACCTGCAGCCGTCCGGCCTCGATCTTTGAAATGTCCAGCAGCCCGTCGATCAGGCCGGACAAATGATCCGCCGAGCGCTTGATCACCTTGATCGCCGATTGCCGCGGCGGCGGGATCGTCTCGTCGCGTTCCAGGATCTGGGCATAACCGAGCACGGCATTCAACGGCGTGCGCAACTCGTGGGAAAGGCCGACGACATAACGGCTCTTGGCGGCATTAGCGGCTTCGGCAGTTTCCTTGGCGTTCTGCAGGGCGGCGTCAGTCTTCTTGTGGGCGGCGATTTCCTTGAGCAACAAGGTATTCTGGCGCGAGGATTCCTCTTCGGCGACGAGGCGGCTGTCATGGGCGAGCACATAGAACCAGCAGGCGACGCCGGTGACCACGGCAAAGACGAAAAACACGATCAGCACGGTGCGGTTGACGACTTCCGCGGTTTCCGGCGAGGCGGTACCGACCTGGTGGGCGATCATCGCCAGGATGACGCCGATGGCTGACACCGCCAACACCACGGCGATGCCGTATCGCCCGAGCCGGGTCTTCAGCCGCTCGACGATGCTTTCCGGCAGTACGGTGCGGGCGACGGCGGCGGCTTGATAGTTTAATCGCGCCTTGGGTTTGCACATGTCGTGGCAGCGGCTGTCGAGGGAGCAGCACAAGGAGCAGATCGGTGCGGCATAGGCCGGACACCAGGCCATGTCTTCCGGCTCGAAAGGATGCTCGCAGATCGAGCAAGTGATCGTCGTGCTTGTCTGCCAGTTCTGCCGCGGCTTTCGGGCCAGGTAGAATTTGCCCTTCGTCGCCCAGGCGATGGCCGGCGAGGCGATGAAGGCGATGATGACGGTGATGTAGGTGGCAAGCGAGGCGGCGACATCGCCGAACACGCCGAAATGCGCGGCAAGCGCGATGGCCGCCGACAGCGTCATGGCGCCGACGCCGACCGGGTTGATGTCGTAGAGATGGGCGCGTTTGAATTCGATGCCCGGCGGCGCAAGCCCCAGCGGCTTGTTGACGAACAGATCCGCCGAGATGGTGCAGAGCCAGGCCATGGCGATGATCGAAAAGATGCCGAGCGTCTCTTCCAGCAGCCGGTAGATGCCGAGTTCCATCAGGAGCAGCGCGATCGCGACGTTGAAGATCAGCCAGATGACGCGGCCGGGGTGACTGTGGGTCAGGCGGGAGAAAAAATTCGACCAGGCGAGCGATCCCGCATAGGCATTCATGACGTTGATCTTCAGCTGCGAGACGACCACGAAGGCGGCCATCAGCAACAGTGCCGCCGTTTCGTTGGGCAGCATGTAGCCGAAGGCGACCAGGTACATATGCGCCGGATCGGCGGCCTGGTCGGCCGGAACGCCGGCATTCATCGCCAGCACGACGAGGAAGGAGCCGGCCAGCAGTTTTGGCGCGCCGACCACCACCCAGCCGGGGCCGGCAAGGAAGACGGCGAGGCGATGGCGCCACTTCCTCTGGCCGTCCGGCGGCAGGAAGCGCAGGAAGTCCACCTGTTCGCCGATCTGCGACATCAGCGCCAGGATGACGGCGGAGGCGGCGCCGAATTCCATGAGATCGAAATGCGCCGACGTGCCGGGCGGGCCGGAGGCATGTCGCAGGCCGGAAAAGGCACGCCACAGATCGAACTTTTCCCAATCCATGAAGGCGATGAAAACGAAGGGCAGGATGTTGAGGACGATCCAGAACGGCTGGGTGATCAGCTGGAACCTGCTGATCAGCCGGACGCCGTGGGTGACCAGCGGAATGACCATGACGGCGCTGATGATGTAGCCGATCCACAGCGGGATGCCGAGCGTCAGCTCCAGTGCCCCAGACATGATCGAGGCCTCGATGGCAAACAGCATGAAGGTGAAGCTGGCATAGATCAGCGAGGTGATCGTCGAGCCGATGTAACCGAAGGAGGCCCCGCGTGTCAGGAGATCGATATCGACGCCGTGGCGGATGGCATAGCGGCTGATCGGAAGGCCGATGGCCAGCATGGCGATCGAGGCGACGACGATGGCAAAGAAGGCGTTGGTGGTGCCGTAGGACAGCGTGATGGTGCCGCCGATGGCTTCCAGCGCCAGAAAGGAGATCGCGCCGATGGCCGTCTGAGATATGCGCTGCGAGGAGAACTGCCGGGCGCTCTTGGCGGTAAAACGCAGCGCGTAGTCCTCCAGCGTCTGGTTCGCCACCCAGCGATTATATTCGCGCCGAACCGGAATGATGCGTTGGCGGGCTGCCATGCCGATGAACGATGTCCTCGAAAAATGAGATTTTATCGCAATATTCGAGGTTTGCTGCGCATTTGCAATGCTCGTGACCACCGATTGCCGCCCTATGTTGCATTGTTGTTGTGCAAGGCGAGATTTTGCCGATGATTTCATCGATGTGGCTTTTCTTTAGGCGGTCCATGCATGAAGCAGTGGCAATGTCGCGCCGGCAGGCTGAAAGCAGATGGTTGTTCGACCAGGCTTGGCTTGCGAGCGACGATTCCGGTCTCCGTTCGGTGGGGTAAAACTTCCCCTTTCTCCCCTCCGTCTACGTCATATTACGTATGCCGTTTCGCGGTGCAGCATCCGATACTCGCTTAAGCAACGGTTAATCCTCCAGTTGCGATGAGAGAGGGGTTCACAAAAATGAAACTGAAGGCACACGTCACCGGCGCCCTGCTTGGCGCCATCCTGTCGACGACTGCGTTCCACGGCGCCTTTGCGGCTGATGACACGATCAAGGTCGGCATTCTCCACTCCCTTTCGGGAACCATGGCCATCTCCGAGACGACGCTCAAGGACGCCATGCTGATGCTCATCGAAGAGCAGAACAAGAAGGGCGGCATCCTCGGCAAGAAGCTTGAGCCTGTCGTCGTCGACCCGGCGTCCGACTGGCCGCTGTTTGCCGAAAAGGCCCGCGAACTGATCGAGAAGGACAAGGTCGCCGCCGTCTTCGGTTGCTGGACCTCGTCGTCGCGCAAGTCCGTCCTGCCGGTCTTCGAAGAGCTGAACTCGATCCTCTTCTACCCCGTGCAGTACGAGGGTGAAGAATCCTCGCGCAACATCTTCTACACCGGTGCCGCTCCGAACCAGCAGGCAATCCCGGCCGTCGATTACCTGATGAACACCGAAGGCGTCGAGCGCTGGGTGCTCGCCGGCACCGACTACGTCTATCCGCAGACGACCAACAAGATCCTCCAGGCTTACCTGGAAGCGAAGGGTGTCGCCAAAGAAGACATCATGATCAACTACACGCCGTTCGGTCATTCCGACTGGCAGACGATCGTCTCCGACATCAAGAAGTTCGGCTCGGCCGGCAAGAAGACCGCCGTCGTTTCGACCATCAACGGTGATGCCAACGTGCCGTTCTACAAGGAACTCGGCAACCAGGGCATCAAGGCCGAAGACATCCCGGTTGTCGCCTTCTCGGTCGGCGAAGAAGAGCTGGCCGGCCTCGACACGGCGCCGCTCGTCGGCCATCTGGCTGCCTGGAACTACTTCCAGTCCGTCGATGCACCGGTCAATGCCGAGTTCATCAAAACCTGGCACGCGTTTACCAAGAACGACAAGCGCGTCACAAACGACCCGATGGAAGCCGCCTATATCGGTTTCAGCGCATGGGTAAAGGCCGTCGAAGCCGCCGGCACCACCGATACGGACGCCGTTCTCGACACCATCATCGGCGTTTCGGTTCCGAACCTGTCGGGTGGTACCTCCACCGTCATGCCGAACCACCACATCACCAAGCCGGTGCTGATCGGTGAAATCCAGGCTGACGGCCAGTTCGAAATCGTCCAGCAGACGCCGGCTGTCGTCGGCGACGAGTGGTCGGATTACCTGCCGGACTCCAAGGACCTGATCTCCGATTGGCGCAAGCCGATGTCGTGCGGCAACTTCAACGTCGCCAACGGCAAGTGCGGCGGCAAGGGTTCCTGATCATTCGGCCTTTGACGAAAAGCCCCTCACCCTAACCCTCTCCCCGCGTGCGGGGAGAGGGGACGTGCCATGCGAAGCGTTGGCGATGTTTGGTGAGGGAGCGGCAATCATCCTTCTCCCCGCGTGCGGGGAGAAGGTGCCGGCAGGCGGATGAGGGGCAGTTCGTGCACCTCCGGCCGCCGGATCATCCGGGGGACAAGAGAATGCTTATCCGTTTCATCAGCCTGTTTTTCCTGATCCTTTTTTCCGCCGCGCCATCCATTGCGCAAGAAGACGCGAGCGCCCTGTTTAATGCCCTCGGCAAGGCGAATTTCAAGCAGGCCGAGGAACTGGTCGGACAGATCGCCGCCACCGGCGACCCGAAGGTCGTTCCCGCCCTCGAAGCCTTTGCGGACGGCAATCTGTATACCCGCAAATCCGATGGCGCCGTGTTCATCGGTGTGGCAGCCGGTTCCAACCTGGCGCTGATCGATCCATTGACTGGCGAAAAAGCCGGTGAAGAAGCCAAGGGTGCGGTGACCAAGGTCAAGGTCAACAACGGCCTGCGCCGCGCCATCCGTTCGGCGCTCGGCGGCCTGACGCTGCTCAGCCCCGACAAGGCAATCCGTATGGAAGCAGCGCAATCGATCCTCAAATCCCCCTCCGGCGACTCCCTCGATCTGGTCGAGACGGCGCTGACCAACGAGACAGATACCGCAGTGAAAGCCGCCCTCGAAGAAGCGCGCGCTGCCTCGCTGTTGATCTCCGACCGTCCGATCGAAGAGAAGAAGGCGGCCGTGGCGACCATCAAGGCGATCGGCGGCCAGGCATCGCTTTCGCTGCTCTCGACCGCCCTGAACTCGGCGGACGATACGCTGAAGCCGGATATCGAGGCGGCGATCAAGAGCATCCAGGACACGCAGTCGCTCTGGGCGATGGCGCAGAACATTTGGTATGGCCTGTCGCTCGGCTCGGTGCTGCTTCTGGCGGCCATCGGCCTTGCCATCACCTTCGGCGTCATGGGCATCATCAACATGGCGCATGGCGAGATGGTCATGCTCGGCGCCTATACCACCTTCGTGGTGCAGGAAATCATCCGCACTTCGGCGCCCGGTCTCTTCGACTGGTCGCTGGCGATTGCTTTGCCGGTCGCCTTCCTGGTCACCGGCGCCGTCGGCCTGGTCATCGAGCGCGGCGTTATCCGCTTCCTCTACGGTCGGCCGCTGGAAACGCTGCTTGCCACATGGGGCATCTCGCTGATCCTGCAGCAGGCGGTGCGCTCGATCTTCGGCGCCAACAACCGCGAGGTCGGTAATCCCTCCTGGATGTCCGGCGCCTTCGAACTGGGCGGGTTGACGATCACCTGGAACCGCCTGTGGATCGTGCTGTTTGCCATGGTCGTCTTCGCCTTCCTACTGTTCCTGCTGAAGAAAACGCCGATGGGCCTGCGCATGCGTGCCGTCACCCAGAACCGCCGCATGGCCTCCTCCATGGGCATCCGCACGCCCTGGGTCGATGCTATGACCTTCGCGCTTGGCTCCGGCATCGCCGGTATCGCCGGGGTGGCGCTCAGCCAGATCGACAACGTCTCGCCCAACCTCGGCCAGGGCTACATCATCGACAGTTTCATGGTGGTGGTCTTCGGCGGCGTCGGCAATCTCTGGGGCACGCTGGTCGGCGCCCTGTCGCTCGGCATCCTCAACAAGTTCCTCGAACCCTCGGTGGGAGCGGTGCTCGGTAAAATCCTGGTACTCGTCCTCATCATCCTTTTCATCCAGAAGCGGCCGCGCGGTCTCTTCGCACTCAAGGGAAGGGCGGTGGAAGCATGATCACGGGCTTTCTGATCCGGGCGCTCGATCGCAACATCACGGTCGCCATCGCCATCATCCTCGCCATCGCCGTGCTGGTGCCGGCATCCAATCTGCTCTTGTCGGCCGACAATCCGCTGCACATCCCGACCTACATCATGGCGCTGTTCGGCAAGTATCTCTGCTACGCACTGCTGGCGCTGGCGCTGGATCTGGTCTGGGGCTATTGCGGCATCCTCTCGCTCGGCCACGCCGCCTTCTTCGCGCTCGGCGGTTATGCCATGGGTATGTACCTGATGCGCCAGATCGGTTCGCGCGGTGTCTATGGCGATCCCATCCTCCCCGACTTCATGGTGTTCCTCAACTGGAAGGAACTGCCGTGGTTCTGGCATGGCTTTGACATGTTCTGGTTCGCGATGATCATGGTGCTGGTCGTGCCCGGCCTGCTGGCCTTCGTCTTCGGCTGGTTCGCCTTCCGCTCCCGGGTGAACGGCGTCTACCTGTCGATCATCACCCAGGCGATGACCTACGCGCTGCTGCTCGCCTTCTTCCGCAACGACATGGGTTTTGGCGGCAACAACGGCCTGACCGATTTCAAGGATATCTTGGGCTTCTCGGTGCAGGCGAACGGCACCCGTGCCGTACTCTTTGCGCTCAGCGCCATCATGCTGGCGCTGTGCCTGCTGATTGCCTCCGGCATTGTGCATTCGAAGTTCGGCAAGGTGCTGGTCGGCGTGCGCGATGCCGAAAGCCGGGTGCGCTTCCTCGGCTTCCGGGTGGAGAACATCAAGCTGTTCACCTTCGTCGTCTCGGCGATGATGGCGGGCATTGCCGGTGCCTTGTTCGTGCCGCAGGTCGGCATCATCAATCCCGGCGAATTCGCACCGGCCAACTCCATCGAAGTCGTGATCTGGACGGCAGTCGGCGGTCGCGGCACGCTGATCGGGCCGATCATCGGCGCCGTGCTCGTCAACGCCGGCAAGAGCTTCTTCACCGGTGCTTTCCCGGATTTCTGGCTGTTCGCGCTCGGCGCCCTGTTCATTGCCGTAACCCTGTTCCTGCCAAAAGGCATTGTCGGCACGGTGGCGCAATATGCCGCCAACCGGAAGGCTCTTCTCAAGGCACAGAAGACGGAAGCTGCACGCGAAGCGGCCAACGAGGCCGCGGCGGGCCCCACCACCACCCAGGCAGCGGAGTGATGCCGATGAGCGAGACCAAACCCAGAAGCCTGCTCTACCTCGACGGGGTTTCCGTTTCCTTCGACGGGTTCAAGGCTTTGAATTCCCTGTCCTTCGTGGTTGAGCCGGGCGAACTGCGCGCCATCATCGGCCCGAACGGCGCCGGCAAGACGACAATGATGGATATCATCACCGGCAAGACCCGGCCGGATAGCGGCGAAGTGTTCTTCAATGGTGAGATCGACCTCACCAAGAAGGACGAGGCCGACATCGCCCAGCTTGGCATCGGCCGAAAATTCCAGAAACCGACCGTGTTCGAAAGCCACACCGTCTGGGACAATCTCGAACTGGCGCTCAACCGCAAGCGCGGCGTGTTCTCGACGCTGTTCTACCGGTTGACGGCCGAGGACAAGGCACGCATCGAGGAAATCCTCGAAACCATCCGCCTGACCCACCGCAAGAACGATTTTGGCGCCAATCTCTCCCACGGCCAGAAGCAATGGCTGGAGATCGGCATGCTGCTAGCGCAGGAACCGAAGCTGCTCCTGGTCGACGAACCCGTCGCCGGCATGACCGATGCGGAAACGGCGGAAACGGCCGTGTTGCTGAAGGAGATCGCCAAGAGCCGTTCCGTGGTCGTGGTCGAACACGACATGGGTTTCATCCGCGACCTCGGCGTCAAGGTGACATGCTTGGCGGAAGGCTCGGTGCTGGCCGAAGGCTCGATCGACTTCGTCAGCAACGATCCGAAGGTGATCGAGAACTATCTGGGGCGGTGAGGATGGGGGATTTTTCTAGTGATTTCACATATGATCCTTTGACCGCTGTACAGTCCTTAACGATGTCATCCCCGGGCTTGACCCGAGGATCCACCAACGCGCTCTTACATGAAATCCAGATAGAGATCGCGCCAGTCGGGATTGAGCTTCTCGATCAATTCGATCTTCCAGGCGCGATACCAGCGTTTCAGCGACTTTTCCCTTTGTATGGCGGTTCCTATGCCGAGATGCTCCTCGTACCACACCAGGCGCGTGCAGCCGTACTGGCTGGTGAATCCCTTGGTGAGACTTTCCCGATGTTCATAGACGCGTCGCTCCAGATCGGATGTGACGCCGATGTAGAGCGTCCCATGTTTCCTGTTGGACATGATGTAGACGTAGCCACCCATTTCCGTTCGCCGCATGTGGATCCTCGGGTCAAGCCCGAGGATGACCGGAGTTCTTGGTGTCGGTCGAGAGTGATCCGCAACGAAGAAAATGTAAATCCACCGCATGATGGAAGAGGCCTGCCATGCTGACAGTCGAAAACGTCAACCTCCATTACGGCGCCGCCCAGGCGCTGCGCGGTATCTCGCTGTCGGCGGAGATGGGCAAGATCACCTGCGTGCTCGGCCGAAACGGTGTCGGCAAGAGTTCGCTGTTGCGCGCCGTCACCGGCCAGCACGGCATCAGCGGCGGCTCGATCCGTTTCGACGGCAAGGTGCTGAATGGCCTGCCGCCGTTTGCGCGGGCGAAGCAGGGTATCGGCTATGTGCCGCAGGGTCGTGAAATCTTTCCGCTGCTGACGGTCAAGGAAAACCTTGAAACCGGCTATGCACCCGTATCGCGCAAGGAACGGTTCATCCCCGACGATATCTTCAGCCTGTTTCCGGTGCTGCAATCGATGCTCGGCCGCCGTGGCGGCGATCTTTCGGGCGGTCAGCAGCAGCAACTCGCCATCGGCCGGGCGCTGGTGACGCGACCAAAGATCCTCGTGCTTGACGAGCCGACCGAAGGTATCCAGCCGTCGATCATCAAGGATATCGGCCGGGCGATCCGCTACCTGCGCGATTCCACCGGCATGGCGATCCTGCTGGTCGAGCAGTATCTCGATTTCTGCCGCGAGCTTGCCGACCAGGTCTACATCATGGATCGCGGCGAAATCGTCCATCAGGGTGCGGCGGAAACGCTGGACACGCCAGAAGCGCGGCGGCATCTGACGGTGTAGGCTCCGGCCTGGCCGGTTGCCGTTTTTGCCGAAAGCGTTGGCACATGCCTGTTTTTTAAACCGAATTTTTGCCGGCCACCGTCGGCGGTCACGATTTACCCCGCAAACCCCCGGCTTCTTTGCGCATTGAAAAGGCACGGAACTTGCTTGATGATCGGGCAACAATGCGACAGGCGGGAACGAGTGTGTTGATGAGGAATTTTCTCCGGTGACGGCTTTGGAGACCAAAAGGCCGCAGCGTGCCCGCGGCATCGGCCGTCTCACCGCAAAGCCGTTCGGCGGACGCACGCGGCTTGCCGAACTGTTCCAGGAAGGCTCGGCGAAGATCCGCTTGCCGGATACGTTTTCCGCCGAAATGGAAGCCGTCATCATCAACACATCAGGCGGTCTGACCGGTGGCGACGAGATGCAGTGGGTGATCAATGCCGGTCCGGATTGCCATGTGACGGCAACCACCCAGGCTTGCGAAAAGGTCTACAAGGCATCTGCCGGCACCGCTGCCGTTTCGACGCGCATCTCGGTCGCTTCGGGCGCCCGGGTCGACTGGCTGCCGCAAGAAACCATCCTCTTCGACCACGCCTCGATGACCCGTCGGCTGGAGGTCGATCTTGAGGCCGGTGCCGAATTTCTGGGGCTGGAAGCCGTGCTTCTCGGCCGCAAGGCGATGGGCGAGGCGATGACGGCCGGGCTGTTTCGCGATCGCTGGCGTATCCGCCGTGAGGGGCGGCTTGTGCATGCCGAGGATCTGCGGTTCGACGGCGATATTCCCGGCATCGGTCGGGCTCCGGCCGTGCTTGGAGCGCGTGTGGCGTTTGCGACCGTCCTTTATTGCGGACCGCAGGCGGAAGCCTATCTCGACCGCGTGCGGCACGTGCTCGGCGATGCGGTCGGCGGGGCCAGCCAATGGCGCGACAAGCTGATCGTGCGCCTGACGGCCGCCGATGGCTTTGCGCTGCGAAAAATTCTGATCCCGGTCATTTCGGTCTTGCGCAACGGAGCGCCGGTACCGAAAGTCTGGAATCTATAACAGGACGGAAGAATGGCTTCGGCTTCACCTTGGCCGCTGCCTTTGGAACTGAGAAACACGGGAAGCGGATATGAACCTTACGCCCAGGGAAAAAGACAAGTTGCTGATCGCCATGGCGGCCATGGTGGCACGCCGCCGACTGGAGCGCGGTGTCAAGCTGAACTACCCCGAAGCCATTGCCCTGATTAGCGATTTTGTCGTCGAAGGCGCTCGCGACGGCCGTTCCGTTGCCGAATTGATGGAGGCGGGCGCGCATGTGATCAGTCGGTCGCAGGTCATGGAGGGCATCGCCGAGATGATCCACGACGTGCAGGTCGAAGCGACGTTCCCGGATGGCACCAAGCTGGTGACCGTTCACGAGCCGATCCGCTAGGAGGAGAACGACATGCTGGAACTGAGACCCAATTGCGAATGCTGCGACAAGGATCTGCCGCCGGAAAGCCGGGAAGCTGTCATCTGCACCTTCGAATGCACCTTCTGCGCCGATTGCGCCACGGATGTGCTGCAGGGCGCCTGCCCGAACTGCGGCGGTGAATTCACCCGTCGCCCGGTGCGACCGGTCGCCATGCTGGCAAAATATCCGGCGTCGACGAAACGTATGCTCAAGGCCGAGGGCTGCGCGCCCGTCAAGGCGGCGTGAGGAGGAAGAAATGATCCCAGGTGAAATCATTGCCGCCAGCGGCGAGATCGAACTCAATGCCGGCCAGCCGACGGTGACGATCGAGGTGTCGAATACCGGCGACCGTCCGGTGCAGGTCGGCAGCCATTATCATTTTGCCGAGACCAATGCCGGGCTGAATTTCGACCGCGACAAGGTGCGCGGCATGCGCCTCGATATTCCCGCCGGCACGGCGGTGCGGTTCGAGCCGGGCCAGACACGCAGCGTCACGCTTATCCCGATGTCGGGCAAGCGCGAGATTTATGGTTTCCGCCAACAGGTGATGGGAAAGCTGTAAGCGATGTCGAGATGGCTGATGGCGGAGATCGCGCTTGCCGCAATGCTCGGTTTTTCCGGGCTGGCGAGGGCGGAGGAGGATCCACCGATCGATTGCGACAACGCCCAGGCGCAGGTGGAGATGAACATCTGCGCCTATCGTGACTTCGAGGCGGCCGACAAGGAGCTGAACGCGCAATACAAGAAAACCCGGGCGGCGATGGTGGAAATGGATGCCATGTACGAAGCGGAGCAGCGTGGCGCCGAGAAGGCGTTGCTGAAGGCGCAACGTGCCTGGATCGATTATCGCGACGGTCATTGTGAAGCCTATGGTTTCGAGGCGCATCTCGGTAGCATGGAACCCATGCTGATCTCCGGCTGCCAGGCGGAACTGACGCGGGCGCGCACCAAGGAATTGAAGGCACTGGCCGAAGGACCCGAAAACTGATGGTGCGCCGGCAGATCATGATCGTCGGCAATGGCGACGTGCCGGATGGTGCGGCGGGGCTGATCGATGCTGCCGATCTCGTTATCCGCTTCAACGATTGCCGTTCCGTCGGTGCCGGCGGCAGCCGCACCGATATCGTTGCGATCTGCAACACCGGCCGGCCGGGAAAAGGCATGCTGTCTTCGGCGCTCTGGAAGATGAACCCGGCGGTGATCGCCGCCCGCGCGATCTGGTGTGTGCGCGACCCGCAGAAATTTCGCGACATGCGTGGACCGCTCTCCCTCAGTCACCCGGATCTCGACGATTTCTGCGACGATTACACCGAAGGGTTTGTCGCCTTTGCGGCCGAGACCGGTAAAGATCATCTGACGATCGGCCGTGAGGTGCACGAGGCGCTGGATGCTTCGCTCACCGCCTACGATCCGGCGCCCTATGTAGTGCCGTCGAGCGGGCTGGTGGCGATTGCCCATGTGCTGGCTGCGCCGGAATTCAGCGACAGCGATGTCTGCCTTGCCGGTTTCGGTCATCAGGGGTGGGAGTGGCATCCTTTTGCCGCTGAACGTCGTTTCGTCGACGACCATGTCGCCCAGGGGCGATTGCGCCGGATCGACAGCATGATTGCCGCCGAACGCCCCCTTTTGCAATGCAATTCCGAAGTTACGAGGTAAAACGCCGATGCCTTACAAGATGTCCCGCGCCGCTTATGCCAACATGTTCGGACCGACGACCGGCGATAAGGTGCGGCTTGCCGATACCGAACTCTTCGTCGAGGTCGAGAAGGATTACACTGCCTATGGCGACGAGGTGAAGTTCGGCGGCGGCAAGGTCATCCGCGACGGCATGGGCCAGAGCCAGGTGACGCGCGCCGATGGCGCCGTCGATACCGTCATCACCAATGCGCTGATCATTGACCACTGGGGCATCGTCAAGGCTGATATCGGCCTGAAGGACGGCCGCATTGTCGCCATCGGCAAGGCCGGCAATCCGGATACCCAGCCGGGCGTCACCATCATCGTCGGCCCGGGCACCGAGGTGATTGCCGGCGAGGGCAAGATCGTCACCGCCGGCGGCATGGACAGCCACATCCACTTCATCTGCCCGCAGCAGATCGAGGAGGCGCTGATGAGCGGGCTGACCACCATGCTCGGCGGCGGCACCGGCCCGGCGCACGGCACGCTGGCGACCACCTGCACCCCCGGCCCCTGGCACATCGCCCGGATGATCGAGGCGGCCGATGCCTTCCCGATGAACCTCGCTTTTGCCGGCAAGGGCAATGCCTCGCTGCCCGGCGCGCTGGAAGAGATGGTGCTGGCCGGCGCTACCTCGCTGAAGCTGCACGAGGACTGGGGCACGACGCCGGCGGCCATCGACTGCTGCCTCTCCGTCGCCGACGAATACGACGTGCAGGTGATGATCCACACCGACACGCTGAACGAAAGCGGTTTCGTCGAGGATTCGATTGGCGCCATCAAGGGCCGCACCATCCACGCCTTCCACACGGAAGGGGCGGGCGGCGGCCATGCGCCCGACATCATCAAGATCTGCGGCCAGCCGAACGTCATCCCGTCTTCGACCAACCCGACGCGGCCCTACACCGTCAACACGCTGGCCGAACATCTCGACATGTTGATGGTCTGCCACCACCTGTCGCCGTCGATCCCGGAAGACATCGCTTTCGCCGAAAGCCGCATCCGCAAGGAAACCATCGCCGCCGAAGACATCCTCCACGATATCGGTGCCTTCTCGATCATCTCTTCCGATAGCCAGGCCATGGGCCGCGTCGGCGAAGTGGCGATCCGCACCTGGCAGACCGCTGACAAGATGAAGCGCCAGCGCGGCGCCCTCAAGGAAGAGACCGGCGACAACGACAATGTCCGCGTCAAGCGCTACATCGCCAAATATACGATCAACCCCGCCATCGCCCACGGCCTCAGCCGCGAGATCGGTTCGGTCGAGATCGGCAAGCGGGCCGACCTGGTGATCTGGAACCCGGCCTTCTTCGGCGTCAAGCCGGATATGGTGCTGCTCGGCGGCTCGATTGCAGCCGCTCCGATGGGTGATCCGAATGCTTCGATCCCGACGCCGCAGCCGGTGCATTACCGGCCGATGTTCGCCTCCTTCGGCAAGAGCCTGACCAATTCGTCCGTCACCTTCGTGTCGCAGGCCGCGCTGGATGCGGGCCTCGCCCACCAGCTCGGCGTTGCCAAGAAACTCGTGGCGGTGAAGAATACCCGCGGCGGCATCGGTAAGGCGTCGATGATCCACAATAACCTGACGCCGCATGTCGAGGTCGATCCGGAGACCTACGAAGTACGGGCGGACGGTGAATTGTTGACCTGCGAGCCGGCGACCGTGCTACCCATGGCGCAACGTTATTTCCTGTTCTGAGAGAGTTTTATGCAACGCGTGACATCCTATACCCCCGCCGGCGAACCCTCCGATCCGCCAGTCGGCATCGTCGTCTTGCCGCACGACCTGCGCCACCTGCGCCGCAAGCTGCTGCATCTCGAAAACGGTGACATGGTGATGCTCGACCTGAAAGAGCCGGTGCTGTTTGCGCATGGCGACCGGCTGCAGCTGGAAAACGGCGATGTCATCGAGATCCAGGCGGCGAACGAAAAGCTCTTCGCAATCGAGGCGCGCGACCGGCTGCATCTGATCGAACTGGCCTGGCATCTCGGCAATCGGCACCTTGGGGCGCAGATCGAGGAAGAGCGTATACTGATCCTGCGCGACCACGTCATCCGCTCGATGCTGGAAGGCCTGGGGGCTACGGTCCGCGAGGTGGAGGAGCCGTTCCAGCCGGCCCGCGGCGCCTATCATTCGCATGGCGGCCATGGCCACGCGCACCACGACCATCATCACCACGATTGAGCCTTGATGGATGACGGACGCGACATGCAGGCGATGCTTCGTCTGCTGACCTGGCTTTCCCCGGCTTTCCCGGTCGGCGCCTTCGCCTATTCCGGCGGTCTGGAACGCGCCGTGCACGACGAATGGGTCACCGACGGCGAAGGTTTGCGGCAATGGATCGTCCTGCTGCTGACACGCGGTTCGGCCTGGAACGACGCGGTGCTGTTTGCCGAAAGCCATCGTCAGGTCGGCGATGCCGAAGGTCTTGCAGCTGTTGTCGAACTGGCCTCGGCCCTCTCGGGTTCGCGCGAGCGGCACATGGAAACCATGTTGCTCGGCCAGGCATTTCTGGCGGCGGCGCAGGCCTGGCCGCATCCGGTGCTGGAGCGGCTTGGGCCTTCGGCGGCTTATCCGGTGGCGGTTGGTGCCGTAGCCGGTGCGCATGCCGTTGCCGTGGACGAGGCGCTTGCGGCTTTCCTGCATGCGGTTGCCTCGCAACTGGTTTCGGCTGCGATCCGGCTTGGTGTTTGCGGCCAGCGCGATGGGGTCGCGGTCCTGGCGGCTCTGGAGGCGGTTATCGCCGATACGGCCAAGAGGGCGGCTCTGTCCAGTCTCGATGATCTCGGTTCCGCAACCATTGGCGCCGATATTGCTTCTTTACGGCATGAGGTGCAGACGACGCGCCTCTTCCGTTCTTAACTCGGATTGCGCTTCCCGCAGATCGGGATGGCGCCGGATCGACAGGATGAATACGATGAAATCGCAAAACGGACCCTTGAGAGTGGGCATCGGCGGGCCGGTCGGCTCGGGCAAGACGGCACTGACGGAAAAGCTCTGCAAGGCGATGCGCGAGGAGTTTTCCGTCGCCGTCGTTACCAACGATATCTACACCAAGGAGGATGCCGAGGCGCTGGTGCGCATGCAGGCGCTGACCTCGGATCGTATCGTCGGCGTCGAGACCGGCGGTTGCCCGCACACGGCGATCCGCGAGGATGCCTCGATCAACCTGCAGGCCATCGCCGATCTCAACAGCCGTTTTCCCGATCTCGACGTGGTGTTCATCGAATCCGGCGGCGACAATCTGGCGGCGACGTTTTCGCCCGATCTGGCCGACCTGACGATCTATGTGATTTCCGTCTGCCAGGGCGAAGAAATCCCGCGCAAGGGCGGGCCGGGCATCACCAAGTCGGATCTGCTGATCATCAACAAGAAGGATCTCGCGCCGCATGTCGGCGTCGATATCGAGGTGATGAACGGCGATGCGGATCGCATGCGCGCCTCGAAACCCTTCGTGTTCACCGACATGAAGCGCGGCGAGGGCGTTGATCGCATCGTGACTTTCCTGAAGGAGCACGGCGGGCTCTGACCCGCGCTCTAGCCCGTTTCAGATCTGCCGCAATGCGCCGACATCGTGGATAAGGATCAGCCGGCCGCGCACCGTTACGCCCGCGCGCTTGAGCGATGAGAAAGCGCGCGACAAGGCTTCCGGCGCCAGGCCCAGTTTGCCGGCCAGCAGGCTCTTCTGGAAGGGCAGGCGGATCGAAGCGGAGGTGCTATTCTGCGGGCAGCTGTTCAACAGGTAATGGGCCAGCCGCTGCGGCGCGGTCTGCAACCGGTCATTGGCGACGCAATCCATGATGTTGACGAGGTGGGCTGCCATCGACTGCATGATGAAACGAGCGATGTCGCGATCCTCGTCGGCCAGCTTGCGCAGTTTCGACAGTTCGAAGCGCGCCACGGTGACGGTTTCGGCGGCCTGGATGTGATAGCGATAGGCCGGCCCGAGATAGAGCAGGCACTCGCCAAAGGTTTCTCCGGGACCACAGATGCGGATATCGGCTTCCCGCCCGTCGCGGCTTAGCCGGAAGAGCCGCACATAACCGGTCAGCACGCAGTAGAAATAGTCGGCGGGGTCGCCTTCGCGGGCAAGGATGTCGCGGGCCTCGAAATGAACGACCGTGGCGATTTCCGTCATGTGCTGCAGGGCCGGTTTGCCGAGCGCTGCCATCAGCGGCGTGCCGGCAAGAATGTTTTTCTCGCGGCTGTTCATCTTCAGTCGTTTGTTCATCGCGTCCATGGCTCCCCTCGATCACAGCGCGGCGAGAATAGGCGAGGAGCGGACATGCAGAGTTGATTTCGATCAACTGCGCAAAAGAACAACGCCGGGCTTGTGGCCCGGCGTTGTTTGTTTCAGCGGTCTTGTTCTTGCGTTTTATTCGGCTGCGAGCGGCGGCAGGCGCACGACATTGCTCGGCGTATTGTCCTGCTCGGCCTTTTCCGCCTCGCGCGTCTGCTTCTCCAGTGCCGCCAACCGGTCTTCGATCGTTGCCAGCGACTGCTGGTTTTCGTTGGCGATCTCGGTCAGTTCTTCGGGAGACATCGGCAATTGCTCTTCGTCCTTCTTGCCGACGAGGCGGCCGAACAGCCAGCCCAGCAGGCGCGACAGGTCGTCCATGATCAGGAAGAACGACGGCACGACCAGCAGCGACAGCACCGTCGAGACGATGATCCCGCCGATCACCGCAATCGCCATCGGCGCGCGGAACGTACCGCCTTCGCCGACGCCGAGCGCCGAGGGCAGCATGCCGGCCGACATGGCAATCGAGGTCATGATGATAGGGCGGGCGCGCTTGCGGCCGGCTTCGACCATCGCCTGCACCCGTTCCATGCCGTGACGGCGCATTTCGATGGCGAAATCGACGAGCAGGATGGCGTTCTTGGTGACGATGCCCATCAGCATCAGGATGCCGATCAAGACCGGCATCGACAGCGGATTGTTGGTGACCAGCAGGCCAACCGCAACGCCACCGATGGCGAGCGGCAGCGAGAACAGGATGGTGAACGGCTGGATTACGTCCTTGAACAACAGGATCAGCACGGTCAGCACCAGCATCAGGCCCAGCAACATGGCGTTGACGAAGCTCTGCTGCATTTCCTGCTGCACTTTGGTGTCGCCGCTTTCGGCCAGCTGCACCGTCGGCGGCAGATTGGCTTCCTTGACGATTTCGCGGAACCGCGCCGAGGCGGAATCGAGCGCCACGCCCGGCAGCAGGTCGGAGCCGATGGCGACGACGCGGTTGCGGTTGTTGCGCTTGATCGAGCTTGCACCTTCCGAATAGTCGATGTCGGCGACGCTCGACAGCGGCACCAGTGCGCCGCTGCCCGTCTGGATCTTCAGCGCCCGGATGGCGGCGAGGTCGCGACGCAGGTCAAGCGAGGTCTGCACCCGGATCGGGATCTGCCGGTCGTCGAGCGAGATCTTTGCGAGGAATGCGTCGATATCGCCGATGGTGGCAACGCGTACGGTCTCGGAGATCTGCTGCGGCGTGATGCCGAGGCGGGCTGCCTGGTCCATGCGCGGACGGATCTGCAGTTCCGGACGGGGCAGGGCGCCTTCGGCGCTGACATTGGCGAGCAGCGGCTCGGCGCGCAGCTTGGCTTCGAGCACGCCGACGGCTTCGTTCAGGTCCTTCTCGTTCTTGGAGAGGAAGTTGAACGACAGGTCGCGCTCGCCGCGGTCGTTGAGCTTGAGAATGCGGACGTCGGGAATGTCACGCACCTTGGCGAAGACTTCCTTTTCGATATCCCACTGCGGCCGAACGCGGCCATGGACCTCGACCTTCGGCAGCATCGGCCCGACGACGGGGATCTTGCCAAGGATGTCGTTGACGATTTTCTTGGTCAGCGAATGATCGAGCTTGTCCAGTGCCAGCGTCACAGTGGCGCGGCGCAGTTCCAGGTCACCCTTCGGCGAGGCGCCGCCGAGCACGAAGACGCTTTCGACGCCGTCGAGATCCTTCACCTGGTTATAGATGGCATCGGTCGTCGCTTCGGTGTCTTCCAGCGTGGCATTCGGCGGCAGTTCGATGGAGAGCACGATGCGCGAGGCGTCTTCCGGCGGCAGGAAGCTGCCGGGAACCTGCGCCAAAAGCGCGAGCGAGCCGACGAGGAAGCCGATGGCGGCGATCAGCGTCGCATAACGCATGTACCAGCGCTTGGTCGTGCCGCGCACCAGCCATGTATAGCCCTTGAGGAAGGCGCTGTCGTTGTCGTGATGGTCGTCCATCGCGTCTTCGGCGCGCATCAGGTAGGCGGCCATCATCGGTGTAATGAGGCGGGCGACCATTAGCGAGAAGAACACCGAGAAGGCGACCGTCAGGCCGAACTGGATGAAGTACTGGCCGGGAATGCCCGGCATGAACGACACCGGCACGAAGACGGCGATGATGGTGAAGGTGGTGGCAATGACGGCGAGGCCGATTTCGTCCGCCGCTTCGATCGCGGCACGATAGGGCGTCTTGCCCATCTTGATGTGACGGGCGATGTTTTCGATCTCGACGATGGCGTCGTCGACGAGAATACCCGTCGCCAGCGTCAGCGCCAGGAAGCTGACGAGGTTCAGCGAGAACCCCATGAGATCCATGATGTAGAAGGTCGGGATAGCCGACAGCGGCAACGCGACCGCCGAGATCAGCGTCGCGCGCCAGTTCCGCAGGAACAGGAAGACGACGACGATGGCAAGCAGCGACCCTTCGATCAGCGTATGCATCGCCGCTTCGTAGTTGCCGTAGGTGAAGTAGACGGAGTCGTTGATCAGCTCCATCGAGACATTCGGGTTTGCGGCGCGCACCTTGTCGAGGCTTGCGGCCACCGTCTCGGCGACGCTCACCTCGCTGGCGCCCTTCGAGCGGAAGACGCCGAATGTCACGACGGGCGTGTCGTTGTAGCGCGAGAAGGATTTCGGCTCCTCGTAGGTGTCCTTGATGGTGCCCAGGTCCGAAAGCTTGACGAAGCGGCCGTTCGGCAGCGCAATCGTCGTGTCGGCCAGTTCGGCGACATTGCGTTTGTCGCCGAGGACGCGGATCGCCTGCTCGGCGCCGGCCACCTGGCCGCGGCCCGAACCGAGGTCGATGTTGGTGCCGCGCAGCTGCTGATTGACGTTGACGGCGGTGATGCCGTAGGCGTTCAGCTTCTCGGCATTCAGCTCGATGCGCACTTCGCGATCGGCGCCGCCGTAACGGTCGACACGACCGATGCCGCTCTGTCCCTGCAGCGCCCGCTTGACGGTGTCGTCGACGAACCAGGACAGTTCTTCCAGCGTCATGTCGGGCGAGGAGACCGCAAAGGTCTGGATCGCCTGGCCCTCGACGTCGATCTTGGTGACGATCGGCTCCTCGACGGTGGCCGGCAGGTCGCTGCGGATGCGGTCGATGGCATCCTTGGTGTCCTGCACCGCCTGCTCCGTCGGGATTTCCATGCGGAACATCACGAGGGTCTGCGACTGGCCGTCGGTCACCGTCGACTGGATTTCGTCGATGCCGGTGATCGAGGCGACCGCGTCTTCGATCTCCTTCGTCACCTGCATTTCGAGTTCGGCCGGCGAGGCGCCGCTTTGCGTTACGGTGACCGCGACCAGCGGAACGTCGATGTTCGGGAAGCGGGTGATCGGCAGGGCGTAGAACGACTGCAGGCCGACGACCAGCAGCAGGCCGAAGGCCAGCAGCGGCGCAATGGGATTGCGGATTGACCAGGCGGAAAAGTTCATAAGATCAATCCCTCATCAATTCGTTTGCGTCTGCGGCGTGCGGACCGGATTGATGCGGTCGCCATCGCGAACATAAGCACCGGCCTTGGCGACGACTTCATCGCCTTCCTTCAGGCCTTCGACGATCTGGATGAAGGCGCCGTCCTGGATGCCGGACTGCACCTTGACCAGCTTCACCACATCGTTTTCCACCTTGCGGGCGGTCGTTTCGCCGTCGCTGCCGGTCAAAAGCGCCGTCAGCGGCAGGGCAATGCCCTCAGCCGTCTCGATGGTGATCGTGGCGCTGCCATACATGCCGGCACGCGCCTTCTCGCTGTCATCAAGGGCGATGTGTACCGAACCGAGGCGCGATACTGCATCGATGGAGGGCGAAACCAGCCGGACGCTGCCGTTCAGGGTCTCGCGGCTGCCGGCGAGCGCGATGGTTGCCTTCTGGCCGATCTTGATCTTGAGGATATCACCTTCGGACACGTCGGCGATCAGCTCCAGCGCGCCGTCCTGGATCAGCGTGAACAGCGGCTGGCCACCGGCCATCATCGCGATGGCGCCGACCTTGGCGTCGCGCGCCGAGATCACGCCGGCGACGGGCGCCTTGACGCTGGTGCGGGCAAGCCTGAGTTCGATATCGGCGATCTGGGCGTCCACCACCTTGATGTCGGCTTCGGCAACGGCGATGGAATGTTCGGCGGACCGGGTGCGGGCTTCGGCGACAGTGGCGGCGGAGGTCAGTTGCTCGACCTGCGACGTCGACATGGTGCCGCTCTTGCCGAGGCGCACGGCGCGGTCTCGCTGGCGGATGGCGTCGTCGGCATTGGCGCGGGCTTCGGCGATCTGCGCCTGCAACTGCGCCACGGAGGCCTGGGCCTTGGCCTTGGTGGCTTCCATCTGGCTCTTCTGTAGAAGCAGCGCGTCGTCGTTGAGCACGGCGAGCACGCTATCGGCCTCGACGCGGTCGCCGACATCGGCGTTGAGCGCGCGGATCGACAAGCCGTCCACCTGTGGTTGGATGTAAATGTCGTTGACGGCACGGATGGTGCCGGTGGCGACGACCTTGTCCACCAGCGTCCGCGTCGCGACCGGCGTCACGACGATGGCCGGGAACGTCTGGGTCGGTGCGGCTTCGGCAGGTTTATCCTCGGCGAAAACCGGTGACGTACCCGCGGCGATGAAAAGCAAGGCGAGAGCGGCGACTGTCTGACGAGAACTGCGAACCATACGAACGTTTCCAAAATTTTCGAAGCATTTGCGCCGAGTTCGCGCGTTTTCCAACGCGAAATGGCCCTGCAATGGATGAAGCAGTAAAGGTTCCGTCGCAGCATGTCCGATCCCCCTTGATCGTACACACGCATGCGCATCCTCAACGCGCAATCCCTAGGCCTAGGTGGTGACGGGCGAGGCCGCTGACAAGCATAGGGTCGAAAATACTGCCTTGGCACAGCCTTGTAATTAGTTGCGGCGCACAAATCAACGCCGATTCAGTGATGCCAACATCACGATTTTTGACGAAATAGCAAATAAACTATTGAAATATAAAGGCGCGCGAAGAATTTCTCCACGCGCCCCGTTAAGCATACCGCCAAGATGTGTTGCGGTTTTATTTCAGAGCGGCGTCGGTGATCTCATGCGTCCAGGCGCCTGTCGGCTCCTTGGTGATGACCGGGTCGGAGCCGCCGCCGAGCAGCGTCTTGACAGTACGCTGGTAGTCGGCCTCGGCAAGCGCGCCGTTGGAGCCGGCCGTCAGCTTGGCGACTTCGCCCATCATGCGCTTCTGGTGCTGTTCGGTCTGCGCGCCGCTGGCGTCGTTCTCAAGCACGATGCCGGCTGCTTCGTCCGGGTTCTCCTCGGCATATTTCCAGCCCTTCATCGAAGCGCGGACGAACTTGACCATCTTTTCCTTGAAGGCGGCGTCCTTGAGCTTGTCTTCGAGAACGTAGAGGCCGTCTTCCAGCGTCGCCACGCCTTCGTCCTCATACTTGAAGGTCACCAGGTCTTCCGCCTTGATGCCGGCATCGATGACCTGCCAGTATTCGTTGTAGGTCATGGTGGAGATGCAGGCCGCCTGCTTCTGCAACAGCGGATCGACGTTGAAACCCTGTTTCAGCACGGTCACGCCATCGGCGCCGCCTTCGGTCGGGATCTTCAGGTGTGCCATCCAGGAGAGGAACGGATATTCGTTGCCGAAGAACCAGACGCCGAGTGTCTTGCCCTTGAAGTCGTCCGGCTTGGTGATGCCGGTTTCCTTGAGGCAGGTCAGCATCATGCCCGAAGACTTGAAGGGCTGGGCGATGTTGACGAGCGGCACGCCCTTTTCGCGGGTGGCGAGCGCCGAGGGCATCCAGTCGACGATCACGTCGGCGCCGCCGCCGGCCAGCACCTGCGGCGGTGCGATGTCCGGGCCGCCCGGCTTGATTTCGACGTCGAGGCCTTCTTCCTCATAAAAGCCCTTGTCCTTGGCGACGTAATAGCCGCCGAACTGGGCCTGGGTGACCCACTTGAGCTGTAGGACGACCTTGTCGGCGGCCATCGCCTGGGCCGCCATCAGCGACATGGCGCTTGCCAGGAGCAGCGATGCGATTTTTTTCATTATTCTGTTCCCTCTATTGTTACGCCTGTCCACCACGGACAGACGGATGCCAGAAGGTGACGGCGCGCTCGGCGAGCGCCACCACCCCGTAGAAGGCCGAACCGGCGACCGCGGCGACCGCGATCTCGGCCCAGACCATGTCGACATTGCTTCGCCCCACTTCCGTGGAGATGCGGAAACCCATGCCGACGATGGGTGTCCCGAAGAATTCTGCCACGATGGCGCCGATCAGGGCCAGCGTGGAATTGATCTTCAAGGCATTGAAGATAAACGGCCCGGCGGCCGGCAGGCGCAGCTTCGTCAGCGTCTGCCACCAGCTGGCTGCATAGGTGCGCATCAGGTCGCGCTCCATGGCGCTGGTGGAGGCCAGCCCCTGCACCGTGTTCACCAGCATCGGGAAGAAGGTCATGATGACGACGACGGCGACCTTCGACTGCCAGTCGAAGCCGAACCACATCACCATGATCGGCGCAACGCCGACGATCGGCAGGGCCGAGACGAAATTGCCGATCGGCAGCAGGCCTTTCTGCAGGAAGGGCGAGCGGTCGATGGCGATCGCCACCAGGAAACCGAGGCCGCAGCCGAAGATGTAGCCGGTGATCACCGATTTCAGGAAGGTCTGCTGGAAATCCGCCCAGAGCGTCGGCACGGAATGGGTCAGCCGCGTCCAGATCATCGACGGTGCCGGCAAGAGGATCGAGGGGATGTTGAACCCCCGCACCACGCCTTCCCAGAGGACGAGGATGGTGACCCCGAACAGAACAGGCACGGCGATGCGGGCGGCGCGGTTGGCGGCGAAGCTCCGGAATTTCTGCCGCACCAGCCATTCGTTGAAGGCCCAGGCGAGGATCCAGAACAGGATGGCACCGATCAGGTAACCGATCATGGCTTGACCCCCATGCGCTTGAGAACGGAGGCATGGGCGAAGCCGACAATGGTGACGAGCACCGCCGCCAGCCCAGCCGCCATGAACAGCGCTGCCCAGATCTGCACCGTCTGGCCGTAATAGGAGCCGGAGAGCAGGCGGGCACCGAGGCCGGCGACGGCGCCGGTCGGCAGTTCGCCGACGATGGCGCCGACCAGCGAGATGGCGATAGCCACCTTCAAGGAGGTGAAGAGATAGGGCATCGAGGCCGGCCAGCGCAGCTTCCAGAAGGTCTGGGCGCCGCTGGCATTGTAGGTGTGCATCAGGTCGAGATAGATCTGTTCCGGACTGCGCAGGCCCTTCACCATGCCGACGACGATCGGGAAGAAGGAGAGATAGGTCGAGATCAGCGCCTTCGGCAGCAGGCCGGAAATGCCGATCGAGTTCAGGACGACGATGATCATCGGCGCGACGGCGAGGATCGGGATGGTCTGGCTGGCGATGACCCAAGGCATCAGCGAACGATCCATCGCCTTGTTATGGACGATGCCGATGGCGAGCAGGATGCCGAGCACGGTGCCGATGGCAAAGCCCAGAAGCGTCGCCGAGAGCGTGATCCAGGTGTGGTAGATGAGGCTGCGTTTCGAGGTGATCGCCTTGTTGATCGTCGTGTCCCACAGCTCGACGACGATCTGGTGCGGCGCCGGCAGCACCGGCCGCTCCTGCACGAAAGTTTTCGGCAGGATTTCCATGAAGGTGATCGGGGTGTTGGCGCGCGCCGCCTGGTCGCGTTCGAAGGGTGCGTTCAGCACGACGACGAAGACATGCCAGATGACCAGGATGACGAGGATGACGGTGAGGATGGGCAGGACGCGGTCCTTGAGGAAGCTTGGCTGCTTCATGTTCAAGCCTTTCCTGGACCGGGAAACAGCATGAGCGCCATGGCAACGGCGCCGACGGCGACACCGATCAGCTGCGTCGTCGACAGCCGTTCGCCGAAGACCACCATGGCGATGACATTGATCAGCAGCAGCTGGGCAATGGCGGAAATCGATACGGCCATGGCCAGGCCGCCCTCGCGCATCAGCTTCAGCATCACCAGATTGCCGACGCAATAAAGGCCGAGCGAAAAGATGAGCATGGGGATGCTGTTGCTGCTGATATAGGCGCGTGATGCGGTGGCGGCCGAGAGAAACGTGCCGAGCGCGACGGCGAGCCAGAGAAGGAAAGGGAGCTTCATCGGCGGCGGTCCTGCGTCTGGTTCAAGTGGGAGGACCTATTCGTCATAGCTGTGTCCCGCACGCAGGCCTTCGCGCACCCGATGCGCGATTTCCAGAAACTCTGGCGTTTCGCGGATGCCGAGCGGCCGTTCGGCCGGCAGGGTGGATTCGATGACGTCGGTCACCCGGCCGGGCCGCGGCGACATGACGACGATCTTGGTGGAGAGATAGACGGCTTCCGGGATCGAATGGGTGACAAAGCAGATCGTCTTGTTGGTGCGCGCCCAGAGCTTCAGCAGCTGCTCATTCAAATGGTCGCGGACGATTTCGTCCAGGGCGCCGAAGGGTTCGTCCATCAACAGCAGGTCGGCATCGAAGGCGAGTGCGCGGGCGATGGAGGCGCGCTGCTGCATGCCGCCGGAGAGTTGCCAGGGAAATTTCTTGCCGAAACCGGTGAGGTTGACGAGGTCGAGGGTGCGCTCGATGCGCTTCTTCTTCTCGTCGGCGGAAAAACCCATGATCTCCAGCGGCAGGGCGATGTTCTTCTCGATCGTTCGCCAGGGGTAGAGCGCGGCGGCCTGGAAGACGTAGCCATAGGCGCGCGCCTTGCGGGCTTCTTCCGGCGACATGCCGTTGACGGAGATGCTGCCGGAGGTCGGCTGTTCGAGATCGGCGATGACACGCAGGAAGGTGGTCTTGCCGCAGCCCGACGGGCCGATGAACGAGACAAAGTCACCCTTGCGGACGTCGAGATCGACGCCGGTCAGGGCGTTGACGGGACCGTCATTGGTATGGAACGTCAGGCCTAGCCCTGTGGCGCGAACGACGGTTTCATTGGATATTGGCATGGTCACCCGATATGGTCTCCTGCATCGCGCCGGATGCGTCGAGGATGTGTTCTATCTTTTTGTTTTTTCGCAGTTCCGGACGCAAGACCGCTACACACTTTTGCTGAAACTGCTCTAGAGGAGAGAATAGCATGTCATCACCCTCGCTTGCCGAATGCAAGCTGATCCGCCCGACCGTCCCCTATGACGGCAAGCAGGGCTTTTCGTATCTGGAGGGCATCTCGGCCGAGACGACCGGATCGAAGGGGATTGCAATGATGCTTCTGACAGTGCCGCCGGGTGGCCGCGCCAAGGCGCATATGCATGAGGCCCACGAAACGGCGATCTTCGTGCTGTCGGGCGAGGTGGAGACTTTTTACGGCCACAACCTCGAACACCGGATCATCACCAAGGCCGGCGACATGTTCTACATTCCGCCGGGCATGCCGCACCTGCCGGTCAACCGCTCGAAGACGGAGCCCTGCAGCGCCGTCATCGCCCGCACCGATCCCAACGAGCAGGAAAGCGTCGTCCTGCTGCCGGACCTGGAAAAGCTGGCGGACTGAGGCGGTCACTTGCATTTTTTCAGCGGCCCCCAGCTTGCCCCATCGGGCAGATCGATCTTGTAGCTGTCCTTGCCGACCTTGCTGATCTTCACCTTCAAGTCGACGCCTTCGTCGGTGCCTTCTTCCTGGCAGGCGACGGTGGCATCGAAACCATCGGCGGTCTTGCCGTCGATGGTCGTGAACTCGCAGAAGGAGGCAGCGGTGGTGATCGCTTCCTTGTCCAGCAGGAAGAAATCGTCCGAGCCGTTCGTCTCGCCGGTGTTGGCGTAGAGGCAGCCGTCCTTGTTGCCGTAGCTGGCATCCAGCGGCGCCTCGGCAGCCCAGGCCGCCGGCGCAATCATCAAGGCCGCAAACAGCGCCGGAAGGCGGCTTCTGTTCATCGCTCTCCCTTTTGCATCACCGTTCCGGCAGGTCCTGTGACCGGCCTTGCCAGCGGACAGCCTTATTGGCATCGTGCGAGAGCCTCCCATCTCTGCCCATCCTTGAAAACGACGTTGTAGCTGTTCTTCCCGTTCGGGATGATCTCGATGCTCTCCGGCCAGTCGCCTCCCTCACCCTCGTTGCCGCAGGATGCCGTCGCCGAAAAGCGGCCATCGGCACCGGCCTGTACCGTCTGGAACAGGCAGAGCGATGCGAAGGTCCGGACGAATTCATGGGTCAGGAGCTTGAATTCGCCATGGTCCTCCGGGTCGTCGGTGCGGGCGAAGACGCAGCCGCGTTCGTCGCCATACGATCCTTCGATCGGCAAGGTCTCCGCGCCTGCCAGCGATGGGCAGGCGACAAGCGCCAGGGCCAGGCAGCGGGCGGCGGAACGCAGCATCATACGCCGCTCGCCGGAATGCCGCTGCGCTCCACCTTGCGCGGCGCGGTGAGTTCCTTCCAGGTCGACAGTGCCTTGTTGACGGCGGTGAAAGGCTCGCGCTTGACGAATTCGCCATGCCCTTCGCGGGTCTTGACGCTGTCCTCTTCGATAGCGACGACCCCGCGGGTCAGCGTGAAGCGCGGCAGGCCGGTGACCTGCTTGCCTTCGAAGACGTTATAGTCGATCGCCGATTGCTGCGTCTTGGCGGAAATCGTCTTCGACCGCTTCGGGTCCCAGACGACGATATCGGCATCGGCGCCGACGAGGATGGCGCCCTTGCGCGGATAGATGTTGAGGATCTTGGCGATGTTGGTGGAGGTCGCAGCCACGAACTCGTTCATGGTGATGCGGCCGGTGTTGACGCCGTAGGTCCACAGCATCGGCATGCGATCTTCCAGGCCGCCGGTGCCGTTGGGGATCTTGCGGAAATCGCCGACGCCGAAACGCTTCTGCTCGCTGCTGAAGGCACAATGGTCTGTCGCAACCACCTGCAGCGATCCGGAGGCCAGGCCTGCCCAGAGCGAATCCTGATGGCGCTTGTTGCGGAATGGCGGCGACATCACCCGGCGGGCGGCATGGTCCCAGTCCTTGTCGAAATATTCGCTTTCATCCAGCGTCAGGTGCTGGATCAGCGGTTCGCCGTAGACACGCATGCCGTTCTGGCGGGCGCGGCGGATCGCTTCATGCGCCTGTTCGCAGGAGGTGTGCACGACATAGAGCGGCACGCCGGCCATATCGGCGATGATGATGGCGCGGTTCGTCGCTTCGCCCTCGACCTCGGGCGGGCGGGAATAGGCGTGCGCCTCCGGGCCGTCATTGCCGGCGTCCATCAGCTTCTGCTGCATGGCGGCGACGACGTCGCCATTCTCGGCATGCACCAGCGGCAGGGCGCCCAGTTCGGCGCAGCGCTGGAAGGAGGCGAACATCTCGTCGTCATTCACCATCAGCGCGCCCTTGTAGGCCATGAAGTGCTTGAAGGTATTGATGCCCTTTTCCTGGACGATCGCCTGCATCTCGTTGAACACCTGCTCGCCCCACCAGGTGATCGCCATGTGGAAAGAATAATCGCAGGTCGCCCGCGTCGACTTGTTGTCCCACATGGTCAGCGCTTCGAGCAGCGACTGGCCGGGTGCGGGCAGGGCGAAATCGACGACCATGGTCGTGCCGCCGGACAGGGCTGCGCGGGTGCCGCTTTCGAAATCGTCCGAGGAATAGGTGCCCATGAACGGCATTTCGAGATGGGTGTGTGGATCGATGCCGCCGGGCATGACGTAGCAGCCGGATGCGTCCAGCACATCGCCGCCGGACAGGTTCTGGCCGATCTCGACGATCTTGCCACCCTCGATCCGGACGTCCGCCCTGTAGGACAGGTCGGCGGTGACGATGGTGCCGCCCTTGATGACTTTGCTGCTCATGCGATGCTCCCTTATCTTGATTGCGCCAGCGCCGGTTTCGTTGCCCGTTGCGCTCAGTCCAGCCTCTCGCCCAAGAAGCCCAGTTTCGGCGACCTGTCGCCGGTGTACAGTTCGAGAAAGAAAATCACGCTGTCGATGTCGCCTTCGGGGACATACGGATCGATCTCGTAGAAGAACGCCACCACCTCGTCGCAGAGCGCAGGCATCTGCCGATAAAAGTCCGGATGGACATGGTGGACCAGCAGATCGATCGGATTGACCGACTCCTTGAGAACATCCCTGTTCTCGCGCACCATCTGCATGGCGTAGCGAACGATGATCTCTTCCGACATCCGCTGGCCGAGCAGGGAGATCAGATCATGGATATCGAGGGAGCAAAGTGCGGTTGTCAAACACCGCTCCACCCGGCCGATCAGACCGCCGGCCCCAAGATTCTTCGACTCGTGCACCCATCCATCCAGCTCAACCAGCGACTTGTTTGCATCGATGACCACGACGTTCTCCTCCAGAGACCATCCCATCATCCATGTTAGCGCGTGTGCGGCGGGGGCGATACCTAGCATGTGGTGGCCTCCGTGATGTTCGGTTGTCGGGCGGGGTAAAATCGCAAAGCCGTGTCCTGTGCTTGGAGCTGGCCCGTGAGAGCCGCCAGGATGGTTTCAAGCACGGCGCGCCGTTCTTTCAATATCTCCTCGTTCCAGAAACGAATAACGGCATAACCCTTTGCATTCAGCCAATGCGTCCGCAAAATGTCCGTGCGAGATTGCGCATGCTGACTGCCATCAACTTCGACGACCAGCCGATGCTCACGACAAAGGAAGTCGGCGATGTAAGGCCCGAGCGGAATTTGACGGGAGAACTTGTAACCGTTGAGGCGACGGTTCCTAAGATCACTCCATAGCCGGTATTCGGCTTCCTGGTCGTTCTGGCGAAGGTTGCGGGCTTGTGTAGTTTTGCCCGGCAGGCGCTTTGTGACAGCGTTCTTCAGGTTGTCCGGCATGGAGAACCTTTTCGGACGTTTGGCGCTTGCGGTGAAGACCCCCTCATCCGGCGCTGCGCGCCACCTTCTCCCCGCCGGGGAGAAGGGGGAGGACGCCTTGCTGCTGGAAGGTCAATTGCTAGGGTAGCGTTCTGACGCTTCTTGTCTTTCGGCGAGCGGTCAGCAAAAGCCCCCTTCTCCCCAGCGGGGAGAAGGTGCCGGCAGGCGGATGAGGGGGCTGCCCACTCCAGCGAAAAACGAGCACCCGTCACGCGCCTTATGGTGTTGTCCGCATGCCGTACCCCATCAATCCGCATAACTCGGGTCCTCGCGGTCGAGAATGCGTTTCATCTCGTCGAAATGGGCAAAGCTGGCGCCCTTGTAGGCATCCCATTCCGCAGCGGTCTGTTCGGCGATGTCGTCGGACATCACCGAAAGCGGCTGGCCGGTGGAATAGGCGAGCACCATGGTCTGGGCCGCACGCTCCAGGTAATAGATGTTGTCGAAGGCCTCCGCCACCGTGGGAGCCACGACGGTGACGCCGTGGTTGCCCATCATGACGGCGGAGTGATTGCCGATGGTGGCGGCGATGCGTTCACCTTCCGATTCCTCCGTGGCGATGCCGCCGAAGGAGAGGTCGATTGCCATGCGGTTGTAGAACCGCGCAGTGTTCTGGTCGATCGGCTTGATCGACGGGTCCTTGAGGCCGGCCAGCGCTGTCGCATAGGGCGGATGCAGGTGCAACGCGACGCGGGCGTGCGGCACATGCCGGTGGATCGCCGAATGGATCGACCAGGCGGACGGATCGGGCGCATCCGGACGCTTCATGATCTCCTTGTCGTCGGCGTCGAGCAGCAGCAGATCGCTTGCCCTGATCAGGCCGAAATGCCGCCAGCGCGGGTTGACGAGGAATTGCCTGCCATCGGCGGAAACCGCGGCGCTGAAATGATTGGCGACGGCCTCGTGCCAACCGGCACGGGCGGCGAGGCGGAAGGCGGCGGCGAGATCGATCCTGAGCTGCCTTTCGTCCGTCGCGTCTGATGCGGTGATCGTTGCTGCGACGTTCATGGCTTCACTCCACGATTTCGGCGGTTTCCAGGACGGCATGGAACAGCACGTCGGCACCCGCCGCCGCCCATTCCTTCGAAATTTCTTCTGCCTCGTTGTGCGACAGGCCGCCGACGCAGGGGCAGAAGATCATCGTTGCCGGCGCCACCTTGGCGGCCCAGCAGGCATCATGGCCGGCGCCGGAGATGACGTTCATGTGGCTGTAGCCGAGCCGTTCGGCGGCGTCGCGCACGGATGTCACCAGCTTCGGGTCGAAGGTCACGGGGTCGAAATGGCCGACGGCTTCCACCGCACAACCGACGCCGAGCGCCTCGCAGATCTTCGGCGCCTCCGCCTCGATTTTCGCCCGCATGCGGTCGAGCTTTTCCTGTTCGGGGGAGCGGATGTCGACGGTGAAGACCACCTTGCCCGGAAGCACGTTGCGGGAATTGGGCGAGAAGAACACCTGGCCGACGCCGCCGACGGCGCCCGGCTGTTCCGACATCGCCACGCCCTGGACCATTTCCAGGATGCGCGACATGGCAAGCCCGGCATTGACGCGCATGGCCATCGGCGTCGAGCCTGTATGGGCCTCGCGGCCGGTCAGCGTGAATTCCAGCCACCACAGGCCCTGGCCATGGGTGACGACGCCGATCTGCTTGTTTTCGGCTTCGAGGATCGGCCCCTGTTCGATGTGGTATTCGAAATAGGCGTGCATCTTGCGGGCGCCGACCTCCTCGTCGCCCAGCCAGCCGATGCGCTTCAGCTCGTCGCCGTAGGTCTTGCCTTCGGGGTCCTTGCGGCCATAGGCATAATCGAGATCGTGGATGCCGGCGAAGACGCCTGAGGCGAGCATGGCGGGGGCGAAGCGGGCGCCTTCCTCGTTGGCCCAGTTGGTGACGACGATCGGACGTTTGGTCTTGATGCCGAGGTCGTTCATGGTGTGCACCACTTCCAGCGCGCCGAGCACGCCGAGAACGCCGTCATACTTGCCGCCGGTCGGCTGGGTGTCGAGATGGCTGCCGACGTAAACGGGCAAGGCATCCGGATCGGTGCCCGGGCGGGTGGCGAACATGGTGCCCATCTTGTCGACGCCCATGCTCAGGCCGGCGGCATCGCACCATGACTTGAAGAGATCGCGCCCCTGCTTGTCCGCATCCGTCAGCGTCTGGCGATTGTTGCCGCCGGCGATGCCGGGGCCGATCTTCGCCATGTCCATGAGACTGTCCCAGAGGCGGTCGCCATTGATGCGCAAGTTCTCGCCAGGTGCTGCCACCATTTCTTAATCCTCACCAGTTCGCCGGCTGTTCCATCCGGTTTTTCACCCCGCCGCGGTGTTATTGTTCTTCCGTCGGCGGGATATCGTTGTTGCCTTTGTTCGGCATCTGTTGATAATTTGACCGATTGGTAAATTACAACTTCTCAAGCGGCACTCAAGACGGAAAAGTCGAAAAATAACGACAAAATAAAAGTCATTTGCCCAAAAGTAAGTCAATGGCGGGCAAAGAGTAAACTTGAGGAAAAGAGTTGAATTATAACGGGAATCGGAAACGCCATGGCGATACCCAGGGCCGCGAAGACACAGCGCCGGACGCGCATTCAGGAAGAGAAGGGCGAGCAGATTCTGGAGGCTGCCCTGGAGGTGTTTTCCCAGCATGGTTTTCGTGGCACGACCATCGATCAGATCGCCGAAGTGGCCGGCATGTCGAAGCCGAACCTGCTCTATTATTTCCGTACCAAGGAGGCGATGCACCGCGCCCTGATCGACCGGGTGCTGGATACCTGGCTCGATCCGCTCAGGGCTTTCGATGCCGAAGGCAATCCGGAATCCGAGATCCGCAGCTACATCAGGCGCAAGCTGGAGATGGCGCGGGATTTTCCGCGCGAAAGCCGGTTGTTCGCCAACGAGGTGCTGCAGGGCGCGCCGCATATCGAAGATGAGCTGAAGGGGCCACTCAAGTCGCTGGTGGATGAAAAGGCCGAGGTTATCCGCGCCTGGGCGCGGGCCGGCAAGATCGCCAAATGTGATCCCTACCACCTGATCTTCTCGATCTGGTCGACGACGCAGCATTATGCCGACTTCGACGTGCAGGTGCGGGCGGTTCTGGGGCAGAGCCTGTCGGGCGACGGACGGTTCGAGGATGCGGCGCGATTTCTGGAGCAGCTTTTTGTCGACGGGCTCATTTCGCCACGCCTCAGCCCGCCGGCAGAGGCCGAGGTGTCGAGCGAAGGGCAAACGGTGGTTGACGGCTGAAATGCAGCGTGCCCGCCGATGAGGCGCGCGCCGGAGCAGCGTGATGCTTAAAACCTGTTGGAAAAACTAATGGCGCCGGTCATGCCGGCGCCATCGTTGTCACTGTCGTTCTGGAAATCAGGCTGCTGCCGAAGCGCTGCCGGAGATCTCGACTTCCGAGATCGTCTTCAGAACCTGCGAAGCGATCTGGTAGGGGTCGCCCTGGGAGTTCGGGCGGCGATCTTCAAGGTAGCCCTTGTAGTCGTTCTTCACGAAGGAGTGCGGAACGCGGATCGAGGCGCCACGGTCGGCAACGCCGTAGGAAAACTTGTTCCACGGAGCCGTTTCGTGCTTGCCAGTCAGGCGCAGGTGGTTGTCCGGGCCGTAAACGTCGATATGTGCCTGCAGGTTCTTGTCGAACTGCGCCATCAGCGCTTCGAAGTAGGCCTTGCCGCCGACGGTACGCATGTATTCGGTCGAGAAGTTGCAGTGCATCCCCGAGCCGTTCCAGTCGGTGTCGCCGAGCGGCTTGCAATGGAATTCGATGTCGACGCCGTACTTTTCCGTCAGGCGGAGTAGCAGGTAGCGTGCCATCCAGACTTCGTCGGCAGCCTTCTTGGAGCCCTTGCCGAAAACCTGGAATTCCCACTGGCCCTTGGCCACTTCGGCGTTGATGCCTTCGTGGTTGATGCCGGCGGCGAGGCAGAGGTCGAGATGTTCTTCAACGATTTCGCGAGCGACGTCGCCGACGTTCTTGTAGCCGACGCCGGTGTAGTACGGACCCTGCGGAGCCGGGTAGCCCTGGTCCGGGAAGCCGAGCGGGCGACCGTTCTGGTAGAAGAAGTATTCCTGTTCGAAGCCGAACCATGCGCCTTCGTCATCCAGGATGGTGGCGCGGGCGTTCGACGGATGCGGCGTGACGCCATCGGGCATCATGACTTCGCACATGACGAGAACGCCATTGGTGCGGGCCGGATCGGGATAAAGCGCAACGGGCTTCAATACGCAGTCGGAGCTGCGGCCTTCGGCCTGCATGGTCGAAGAGCCGTCAAAGCCCCAGAGCGGAAGCTGTTCGAGCGTCGGGAAATCGGCGAATTCCTTGATCTGCGTCTTGCCGCGCAGGTTCGGAGTGGGGGTGTACCCGTCGAGCCAGATGTACTCGAGCTTATATTTTGTCATTTGCGAGTCTCTCATACGTGAAGGTGTGAGCAAATCCTCAAGTGAGCCAGATCGCTGAAAGCGAGGTCGACCAACACCGGACAGCATTACTGACGCATTTTGCGTGCCAGTTCGGAGGTTGCCGGTAAGAATCACGAAAGATTCACAAAGTGCATGTCGTTGTTTTCTTTTTACGACGCATTTTTTTAATTTTAGACTTTGCTGTTTTTCTTATTTTTTCGGAAAAATTGACGATTCATGATCGAGAATCCGCAAAACGGCTTCGTTTTTTTGGAAAAACTGACGAAAAAATCAGAAAATCAGGCAAAAAATCGAAAAATCAGGCCATTTTTGCAAAGTGCTATGGCAAAATCAGAGGAATGGGCATATATTGATAAAAAAGAGAGCAAGATGATTAAAATATAGGCAAATATAGATCGCTGCGTGATGATAGGATGTGCGGCGGTTTTGGAAAGGTGAAAAGATGGACACGGGTTTTCATCAGCAGACTGCCAAGATCTACCAATTCCCGCTGCGCGGTCGCCGGCGTTTCGATGACGTGCGTGCTGCCTTGATGAGCGATCTCGAAAAGTTCGAGACCGGCCCTGCGGTGATCGATACATGCTGGTATCACGACGAAGCCGTGCGCGACGGCGATCACGGCGCCAAGCGCTGAACATGACTGCATGATCCGGTTCGCCGGACGAAAAAGGGGAGCGTGTCGGCTCCCCTCAGCCTGTCAATCGTGATGGCTGTTTAAAACCTCGCGGCGGGTTGATGCCGTATCCCATACGTTTTTTATGATGCGGGACGCCCTATCCAGAGGGAGGGGCAGATTTCGCGTCGATGTCCTTTGGCGCTGTTGCCAAAAAAACAGGATGCCGGAGCATCCTGTCGAGACTGGAGGAGGAATTGCGGGCTGCGCGGCGGGAGCGCCGGCAGCCTCGTTTTGTTATTCCGCTGCCTGGCGCGCCATCGGATTGTTGGGGTGTGTCGTCCAGTTGGCATAGTTCGGATCGACGACCTTGCCGGTGCGCTGGTCCATCGTGCCGGGGTCGAGGCCGACCATGGTGATGCAGTTCTCGACCGGGCAGACGTTGACGCAGAGATTGCAGCCGACGCATTCGTCTTCCATCACCTCGAAGTGGCGCACACCGTCTACGAAGCTGGTGATCGCCTGGTGCGAGGTATCCTCGCAGGCGATGTGGCAGCGGCCGCACTTGATGCAGGCATCCTGGTCGATGCGCGCCTTGGCGATGTAGTTGAGGTTGAGATATTGCCAGTCGGTGACGTTCGGCACGGCGCGGCCGGTGATGTCGTCGAGATCGCGGTGGCCCTTGGCATCCATCCAGTCGGAAAGGCCGGAGATCATTTCCTGAACGATCTTGAAACCGTAGGTCATCGCCGCGGTGCAGACCTGGACGTTGCCGGCGCCGAGCACCAGGAATTCCGCCGCGTCGCGCCAGGTGGTGATGCCGCCAATGCCCGATATCGGCAGGCCGTGGGTTTCCGGATCGCGGGCGATCTCGGCCACCATGTTGAGCGCGATCGGTTTTACGGCCGGGCCGCAATAGCCGCCATGGGTGCCCTTGCCGCCGACCGTCGGGTTCGGCGCAAAATTGTCGAGGTCGACGGAAACGATCGAGTTGATGGTGTTGATCAGCGACACGGCGTCGGTGCCGCCCTGCTTGGCGGCGCGGGCCGGCTTGCGGATGTCGGTGATATTCGGCGTCAGCTTGGTGATGACGGGCATGCGGGTGTACTGCTTGCACCAGCGCACCACCATCTCGATATATTCCGGCACCTGGCCGACCGCTGCACCCATGCCGCGTTCGGACATGCCGTGCGGACAGCCGAAGTTGAGCTCGATGCCGTCGGCGCCGGTTTCTTCCACCAGCGGCAGGATGGCCTTCCAGCTCTCCTCCTCGCAGGGCACCATGATCGAGGCGATCAGCGCCCGGTCCGGCCAGTTCATCTTTACCTGCTTCATTTCGCGCAGGTTGGTGTAGAGGTCGCGGTCGGTGATCAGCTCGATGTTGTTCAAGCCGAGCAGCCGGCGGTCGGCGCCCCAGATGGCGCCGTAGCGTGGGCCGTTGACGTTGACGACCGGCGGGCCTTCTTCGCCCAAGGTCTTCCAGACGACGCCGCCCCAGCCGGCCTTGAAGGCGCGCTCGACGTTATACGCCTTGTCCGTCGGCGGCGCCGAGGCCAGCCAGAACGGGTTGGGGGACTTGATGCCGACAAAATTGTTTCTGAGATCAGCCATGGTTCATTCTCCCCTTCAAGCGACGGCAACGGCCGGCTGTGCGGCAGCGGCGAGCAGGCGATGGATCGATTCCGCGGCATCGCGGCCCTGGGCGACGGCCGAGACCGTCAGGTCTTCGCCGCCGAGCACGCAGTCACCGCCGGCCCAGACATTGTGTGCCGAGGTGCGGCCTTCCGCGTCGATGACGATGCGGCCGTTCTCCATGGCCAAGGCGCCAAGGCCGGAGGCCTCGAACGTCTGGCCGATCGCCTTGAGGATCTGGTCGGCGGCAATCACGCCGGTCTCGCCGGTGCCGGCGAGCTTGCCATCGGCGATCTCGGTATATTCCACCTCGATGCCGGCGACGCGGCCGTCCTTGGCGATGATCTTCTTCGGCGCCAGCCAGTGGCGGATGATGACGCCCTTGGAGCTTGCCAGGTCCTGCTCGAACTCCGAGGCGTTCATGTGCTCCTTGCCGCGGCGGTAGCAGATCGTCACTTCTTCGGCGCCGAGCAGCTTTGCCTGCACGGCGGCATCGATGGCGGTCATGCCGCCGCCGAGAACGACAACGCGGCGGCCGATGGCGATGTCGCTCTTGTCTTTCGCCTGCCGCAGTCCGGCGATGAAATCGACGGCGTCGCCGACGCCATCAAGGGTTTCGCCTTCGGTGCGCAGCGCGTTGACGCCTGCAAGGCCGATGCCGAGGAAAACGGCGTCGTACCTGGCGGCGAGATCGCCGAGACTGAAGTCGCGGCCGAGTTTTTGATCATGCCGGACTTCGATGCCGCCGATCGACAACACGTAGTCGACTTCGCGCTGGGCGAAATTGTCGACCGATTTGTAGGTGGCGATGCCGTATTCGTTAAGGCCGCCCGCCTTTTCGCGCGCATCCAGGATGACCACGGAATGGCCTTTGACGGCGAGGCGGTGAGCGGCTGCCAGTCCGGCCGGACCGGCGCCAACGATGGCGACCGTCTTACCGGTCGACGCGGCGCGCTGATAGAACTGCTTGTCCTCTTCCATGGCAATGTCGGTGGCATACCGCTGCAGCCGGCCGATCTCGACGGGGCGATGTTCGGCGGTGTTGCGCACGCAGGCCTGCTCGCACAGGGTTTCGGTGGGACAGACGCGGGCGCACATGCCGCCGAGAATGTTCTGGTCGAAGATCGTATGGGCAGCACCCAGCGGATTGCTGGTCGAGATCTGCCGGATGAAAAGCGGAATGTCGATCGAGGTCGGGCAGGCCGTCATGCACGGCGCGTCGTAGCAGAAGTAGCAGCGGTCGGAGGCAACCAGGGCCTCGTGATCGTCAAGGCGCGGATGGAGATCGGAGAAATTCTTGTCATACTCCGCCGGCGAAAGACGGCCAGCTTGTATCCCAGTTTCCAGTCGTCCCATTGAAGTTCCCTCTTTTAGTAAACGGCCAGTGGAAAGAAGGTATCGCAGGATATTTTATTTATCAAACGGTAAAATTTTGAGATGAGGCCCGGCTGGTCTGTGGCCGGTCAAGAAAATAACTTCCATTTTTTGTTCAAGTTTATCCTCGAATGCGGGTTGTGCGTCGCAACATTTTGACTATCTCTCTGATTTTTCCGTCTTCTTAAAATTATACTATAAAATTCATGTTTTAACGGTGGTGAGGCTGGACGCGGCGATGCGCCCGCGATTTCCCATGTCTCGCGCCAGCAGAAAAAATGGAAAATTTCGAATTTTTTCTTGGAGGCAGGAACCTTTTCGCCGGACGCACGTTTTTCCCGTATCCGGAGGTTATCGCATCGACCCCAATGCGCGCCCCAAAACGCTCCGGACCTCACTCACGGTTCCCCTCCCGGTGAGTGCAAAGACAGCCAGTGTTTCGCCCGAAGCGCTGGCTGTCTTTTATTTTGGGTTCTTCTTTATTTCCCGAGCGATTCCGACCCGGGGCCTCCTGTTTCAGGAGGCTTGGCCGATCAATTCGAATTCGGTATCGGGGATGGTCAGCCGATATTCGATGCGGTGCGGTTCCAATGTGAAGATCGACCGGCCGTTGACCGAAGAGGGGACGACCCTCTCCAGCACGGAGCGGCCAAAACTCTTGTCATCGAAATCGCTGTTCTGACGCCTGTTGGCGGTCAGTTCCGTCCATACCACTTCTATGGCGTCATGACCCTCGTAATTGAGCTGGCGACAATCGATGCTGATGGCGGTCGAGCCGGCGGCAATGGCGCCGTGCGTGGCGGAATTGACGATGAGTTCGTGCAGCGCCAGCCCCAGATGCACGGCGGCGTTGGGTGTCAGATGCGCATTGATCCCCTGGACGCGCAACGGCCGGGCGCGGTCCGGCCAATAGGGGGCAAACTGCTTTTCGGCAAGCTCGAACAGATATGCGCCGCGCCAGCTCGAATCCGTCACCAGATCCTGCGAGTTCGACAGGGATTGCAGCCGCCCGCGAAACTTGACGAGGAAATAATCGAGCGAAATCGTGTGCCGCGCCGTCTGCATCGCGATGCCCTGGATGATCGCCAGCAGGTTTTTCGAGCGGTGCGACAGTTCCCGCAGCAAGGATTTCAGCACGCGCTCGCGATGACGGCTGTCGGTGACATCAGAGATGATCGACAGCACGCCGATCCTGTCGCCGTCACGCGTCTGCTGCAGCTTCAGCTCGTAGATCTTGATGCCCTCGGGCGTCTTGCTTTCGATTTCGGTCGTTGTCGGTTCGCCGCTTTTCAGCACGGCAGCCTTGACCGAGAGCAGCCGGCGTCCGTCGTCCTCGCCGAAAAGCGCGCGGTCGTCCATGCCGATAAGGCCGGCTGAAACATCGAAATGTTCCGGCAGGTTTTCGGCGTAGCGGATGGCCAGCTCAGCATCCTGATGAATAAGGCCTATGCCCGCGCCGTAGAGGGCGCGTTCCAAGGTTACGGCTTTGCATTCGGTGGTGAATGTCGGGCCTGAAATTGATTGATTACTCACATAACAGCCTTTCCTCAGCCCCGCTTCGGCGTCAGGTGCGAAGCGGGAGCCGACAGCAGTCCGTAGTCGCCGGGTTGGGCAGAGCCGGCACACGCCGAAGTCCCACGTCGCGCGATCTGCGGGTGGAACGGCTCAAGCGCCCTGCCTCCGGCTGGAAGGCCGCTTTAAGCGGCCGCCCTTGTGCTTTCGTTAAAGAAGAGTGCCTGGCTGATCAAAGCCTTGACCATGTCCGGATTGAACGGCTTCGTCACGAGGAATGTCGGTTCCGGCCTTTCGCCGGTCAACAGCCGCTCGGGGAAAGCGGTTATGAAGATCACCGGAATGGAGCTGTTCTTGAGGATGTCGTTGACGGCGTCGATGCCCGAGCTGCCATCGGCCAGCTGAATATCGGCAAGCACCATGCGGGGATGCGTGGTGTTGTAGAGTTTGACGGCTTCGGCATGGGTTCGGGCGATGCCGGTCACGCGGTGGCCGAGGCTTTCCACCATCTGTTCGATGTCCATGGCGATCAGCGGCTCATCCTCGATGATCATGATGTCGGTCGCCACCTGCCGCGAAATCTCGTGGGACGCTTCGTCGAGCAGCAGGAAAACGTCCTTTTCGCTCATGCTCAGGATCTCGGCGATCTCGTCGACGCGGAAGTTCTCCACGGATGCGAGGAGGAAGGCCTGGCGTGCCGCCGGCGGCACCTTGGAGAGGTTGAGCGACGCCCGCTGTTCCCAGGCATAAGGCGAGACCGGCTCGGGGATGGAGACGACGGCGGAACCAAAAAGATCGGTATAGAGTTTATAAAGGGCCACCCGGTCGTCCGAAGACTGAGGAAAAATGCTGATGTCTGCAATGATCGCCTCGAGAACCGCGGCGACATAGGCATCACCAGAGGTCTGGGTGCCGGTCAGCGCACGGGAATAACGCCGCAAGTAAGGAATGTGCGGCGCAATTCGAGTGGAAAGTGTCATTGAAAAACTCCCAATTAAGTCGTCCCAACGCGGGTACCAATCACACGGTTAACGCAGCGTTTCGAAAAAAGTTCCGGTCGAGCCGGAACTTTTTTGCCGCCCCAAGCATTATATAGCCGATTGCCGGTTTAGGTGCTGTTCAAAATGACCATGGATCATGAAGTGAACCAACCGCCGCGAATTGACGCGCATCAGGACTCGGGGACACCGCAGTCGCTTTGGCGAATTCGGCATGTCGAGAGTAACGACCATTTAGCAACGCACAAGAGCGAACTATTGATGATGAACAACAAGAAAGAGGATCGGGAGATCCGCCGGAAAGAAAATGGCCATGCCGGCGATATCCTTGATCCGAACAACCAGATCGGAATCCGGCTCCGGTCTTTGTATTCAGCCGTACAGGAGGAGATTATACCCGACCGTTTTCTGGATTTGCTTGAAAAGCTGGACCAGGTGGAACGTCTGTCTTCTGAAAAAATTGGCAAGTGAGGTCTGTGATGACGGAATCGCAACCAAGCTTCAAAAGGGAGCTGCTCGCGTGCTTGCCGAGCCTTCGCGCCTTTGCCATCTCGCTGATCGGCCGGCATGATCGAGCAGACGATCTGGTTCAGGACACCATCATGAAGGCCTGGGCCAAGCAGGACCATTATCAGATGGGCACCAACATGAAGGCCTGGCTGTTCACGATCCTGCGCAACGAACTGTTCAGCCAGATGCGCAAGCATGGGCGTGAAATTCAGGACAGCGATGGCGCTTTCACCGACTCGATGGCAACCCATCCGTCGCAGTACGGGTTGATGGACCTGCAGGATTTCCGCCGGGCGCTTGAAAAGCTGCCGCCGGATCAGCGTGAGGCCATCGTGCTCGTCGGTGCCTCGGGCTTTTCTTATGAAGAGGCGGCCGAAATCTGCGGCTGTGCCGTCGGAACCATCAAGAGCCGTGTCAACCGTGCCCGCCTGAGATTGCAGGAATTGCTGCAGGTCAGTGGCGAAGGCGATTACGGGCCGGATGCGACCTCCGCGCCGCTGACGTCGAAGGCATTCGCCTTCTGATGTGAGTGTTTGCAAATCAGACAGACAGAAAAATAAGCGCGATTCGCGCTTATTTTTTTGCGATCGTGTCACCCGTTGCCAAAGGCACGTTCCTATCTTTCCGCTCGCGCAAACAAATAACCCCTCTCCACTTGCGAGAAGAGGGGCTGGTAGCCGAATGAAGGGCTGTCTCGGGCACGGAGCCAATGCGCTTATTTTTCGCCTCGGGGCTTGATGAGGTTCGATGCCACGATGCCGAAGGCAAGGGCAGCAGTCAGCAGCGGCTGCGACCGGATAATCGACAGGCTGGCCGCGATGGTTGATTCCAGGGCAAGCCGGCGCTCTCTTGCACGCCGTTCCTCGATCTTGTTGATGATGGCCATGACGACGAGGACGATCAGCCCGAGCACCAGCGTGCCGATGGCGATCGCCAGCGCGGCGAAGATCGGATCTCGGCGCAGCGAGAGCCACAAAGCCAGCGCAATCAGACCGAAGAGATAGGTTGTCAGGAAAAGAACGCTTGTAATGGCCAGAAGAATACCGTTGCGACGGGTGCGCGCAACGGTTCTCCGGACGTTCGATGCGGCAAGAGTGCCGAGAAGACCGATCAGTCCGTTCATGTCAGCGCCTTGCCAAGAGGGCAAAGAGCACGCCGACCGCTGCGGCAACGCCGATGGTGGCAAAGGGGTGCTGCTGGACCGTGCGACGGACTTCGTCTCCGCCACGCGCATACAGGTGGCGCATTTCCTGCAGCACATCCTCGCTGGAACTCAGGAGATCCTCGATTCCGGCTTCAGCCTGCTTGCGGACGTATTTTCCCTGCTTCTGCCCCTTCTCGCGGATCAGTTCCGTCAGGGACACCAGTTCTTCGCGCAGGGCTTCGACCTGCTCGTCGAGGGTTGCGCCGACATGTTCGAGAGTGCCGTTGCGCTTGCTGCCACGCATGGATTGGAGAATGGAAGGTGCCATTGTGTCGCTCCCTGTCAAACCTTGGTTGGAGCCGGGTTACCGGCAAATGATGCGCACACGAAATCCCGGCCACTGTAGTGCCTGTTTGCAGAATACGCACGGGTTAACGTGCACTGCAGTAAAGAGTTCCGGGACGGGAGCGGAAATGCGCGTCGGGGCGGGGCGTCGGCGATATCCGCCGTGCCCGGCGATCAGCGGTTGGCGCTATGGGCGAGGACGAAAGGTGTTCCGTCCGATGGAACCTGATTGACCCTGAGCGGGCAGCCGAACACCATTTCCAGTGTGTGATCGGTCAGGACGTCACGGATCGGACCTGCCGCGGCAAGCTGGCCTTTCTTGAGCAGGATCATCTGGTCGCAGAAAAGCGAGGTCAGGTTGAGATCGTGCATCACGGCGATGACGCCGCCGCCGCGGCGGCAGAAGTCGCGCGCCAGCCGCATGATCGTCAGCTGGTGGCTGACGTCGAGACTGGAGACCGGCTCGTCGAGCAGCAGCCAGCAAGGCTTGCCGTCGACGACCGGCTGCGGGATCTGGCAGAGCACGCGGGCCAGCTGGACGCGCTGCTGCTCGCCGCCGGACAGTTCCTGGTAGAAGCGGCCCTCGAAACCGATGAGATCGACGGCGGCCAGCGCGTCGGCAGCCAGCCGCATCGTCTCGGCGGTGTTGCCGGCGCGACCGGTGGTCAGCCCCATCGCGACGATTTCGCGCACGGTGAACGGGAAGGAGATGTTGCTTGCCTGCGGCAGCACGCCGCGCCGCTCGGCAAGCTGCCACGCGGCGAGGCTTGCGGTTTCGACGCCGTTGAGGCGCACCGCACCCTTGTGAGCGAGTTCGCCGGAGATCGCCTTGAGCGTCGTCGTCTTGCCGGAGCCGTTCGGGCCGGCGATGGCCGTCAGTTGGCCGGCGGGCGCGACGAAGGAGATGTCGCGCACGATCGGCTTGCCCGAAAGGCTGACGGAAAGGTTGGTAACCTCGATCATGAAAACTGTCTTACAGGCTGAGGCGCGAACGGTTTCGCAGCAGGATCCACAGGAAGAACGGACCGCCGACCGCCGAGGTGATGATGCCGATCGGCAGTTCCGCAGGCGCGACGAGCGTGCGAGCGATGACATCGGCAAACAGCAGCAGCGAACCGCCCAGCAGGGCCGCCGCCGGCAGCAGAAAACGGTGATCCGGTCCGATCACCAGCCGCAACAGGTGCGGCACGACGATGCCGACGAAACCGATGCCGCCGCTGACGGCCACCGACGCACCGGTCGACGCGGCGACGCTGACGATGGCGATGTTTTTCAGCTTCTGGACCGGAACGCCCATATGAAAGGCGGCGGCTTCGCCCAGCGTGATGGCATTGAGGCCGCGGGCAAGGAAAGGAACGACGGCGAGGCACAGCAGCATGATCGGTCCGGCCGCCAGGATCTTGGTCCAGGTGGCACCGGCAATCGAGCCCATGCTCCAGAAGGTGAGGTCGCGCAACTGCTTGTCGTCGGCCATGTAGATCAGCACGCCGGTCATCGCCATGGCGAGCGCGCCGAGCGCGATGCCGGCGAGCAGCATGGTGGCGACCGAGGTCTGGCCATTGCGGGTCGCGACCCGGTAGAGCACCAGTGTCGTCACTAGGCCGCCGAGGAAGGCTGCGGCCGGCAGGGCGAAGATGCCGAGCGCCTGATAGATGGGGGCTGCGACCGTTCCGCCCAGCACGATCATCGAGACAGCGCCGAGGCTTGCGCCGGAAGAGACGCCGACGAGGCCGGGATCGGCCAGCGGGTTGCGGAACAGGCCCTGCATCACGGCGCCGGAAACCGCCAGCGAGCCGCCGATGATGAAGCCGAGAATGGCGCGCGGCAGGCGGATATCGAAGACGATGATCCGGTCACGGGCACTCATCGCCGATTCACTGGCCTGTCCGCCGAGGAGTTCGCGGACGACGTCGAAGGCCGAGGCGTCCGATGCGCCCGTCGTCATCGAGAACAGGATGGAGAGACATGACCCCACGACCAGCGCGGCGATGACCAGCACGGCCAGTTGCGAACGGTCGCCGGCGCGGTATTGTGCCTGCAGCCTGCCGACATAACCGGCCAGGCGGCCTTCGGTGTGCGCTGTATCGTGGATGAACATATTAGCCCCCGTAGACGGACTTGGTCAACGCGCGGACGGCGCTTGCCGTGCGCGGGCCGAAACCGAGCATGTGCAGGCCATCCATGCGGATGATGGCCTTGTTCTGGGCGGCGGGCGTCAGCCCGAGTGCCGGATGGGCGATGATTTCCTGGACGCCGGCATCGTGATTGCCGCCACGCTCCATCATCAGGATGACGTCAGGTTTGGCTTCGATGATCGCCTCGTCGGTCAGCGGCTTGTAGCCGGGGAAGGTGCCGACGGCGTTGACCAGGCCGGACAGCTTCAGGATGCCGTCGGCGGCCGTGCCGGTGCCGGAGGCCATGACCCGGCCGTTCTGCATGCTGAGGATGAAGATCACCCGCTTGCGCTCGCTTTCCGGCCGCTTTGCAGCTTCGGCGATGGCCGCGTCGAGGTCGGCCGCGACGCTTTCCTCAAGCTTCTTGGCCTTGTCTTCGACATTCAGGAAGGCGCCGACGGCATCGATCTTCTTCAGGATGCCGTCGCGGTCGAAGGTTTCCGGCACCGTCGCGAAAGGCACGCTGGCGCTTTTCAAGACGCTCAGCGCTTCCGGCGGGCCGGAGCCTTCAATGGCGATGATCGCCGACGGATTGACGGCGAGAACACCTTCAGGCGAAAGCGCACGCATGTAGCCGACATCGGGAAGCTTGGTTACCGCTTCCGGGTACAGGCTGGTCGAATCGCGCGCCACCAGCCGGCCTTCCTCACCGAGAGCATAGATGATCTCGGTCACGGCGCCGCCGATGGATACCAGCCGCGACGTATCGGCCGGCTTGGCATCCTCGGCTTTCGCCGGTGCTGTAAAGGGAAGGGCCAGCACGACACCGGCCAGCACCAGGTGCCGGAGTGTCGTGCGTCGGGCTGTCTTGAAGGGTCTCGTCATTGTGCCGTCCTCAGGCTGCTACGCTTGCATCCGCACGCGGCAGATTTTCGACGAGCGAGCGCCATGCTTCGCGTTCGCCGGAACCTTCCTGCCGCTTGCCGAAGAATTGAATGATCAGCTCGCCCTTGGCATTAAATGCCTCGACCGAGGTGACGGTACCGTCGGAGGTCGGCTTGCGCACGGCCCATGCTTCGGCGATGTGGTCCTGGCGCAGGTGCAGGTGGAAGCTCGGATCGAGCACGTTGATCCACGGGCCCATGGCCTGGATATTGGACACCGGGCCACCATGGATCTGCACCATGCCGCGATTGGCAACGAACACCATGATCGGCAGGCCCTCGGTGGCGGCTGCGCCGTTCAGCATCTCGGTGACGGCACCCGGTGCCAGCTGCCAGGCGTAATCGTCGCCGACGATGCGCACGGCGGTCTGGCGGGCGATCTTCAGCTTTTTCAGCATGCCGAAGAACTGGTGGGTGTCGGTCATCTGGCTCCAGTGCTCGCGCAAGGTTTCCGAGGTGACATCAGGATCGAAATCATCGTTGCTGGTGATCTCTTCGGCGACGAATTCCTGCGACTGGTCCTCGATGCGGAAATCGGCGACGATGACGCGGTAGGCGTCGACGTCAGAGGCAGGGCGCAGGTGCAGCTTGAACACCGCGTCGCCCGCCTTGTCGAAATATTGCAGGCTGAGACGTTCCTGCTCGCCATCCTTCTTCGTCACGGCAAATCCATAGGCCCAGACCTTGTTGAAGATGCGCATGTCCATGTTTTCGCCGAGCGTCAGCGACACCATCTCGGAAATCTTGATGGTTTCGAACACGCCGATCTTTTCGTGCACGGCGCTTTCATTGCGGGTCAGGGCCATGACTTCGCCGAGTTCCTTGACGCGCTCCAGAAGCCGGTTCGGGCTGGCATCGATGCGGGTCACGGTCAGGCCGGTTTCGGCGGCGACAAGTGCCGCCTCCGAAATACAGAGATTGGCGGCCAGGTCACGCTCGCGCAGCTTGGGATTTTCCGCACGGTAAGCGCGAATTTCGGCGGGGGTCGGTTTTTTGCTCTCGGTCATGTCGAATGCCTATTTGTTGAGGATAAGTTTGCCCTGACGGGTAATTTTCATACGGTAGATCGTGCCTTCGTGGCGGATGATCACCTCGCTCTCGCCACCGAACAGGTCAGCGGTGTCGATCACCCGCGTGCCGGTTTCAGGCGGGCGGGGGGAGGTCCGATCGGTCAATTTGTCAAGTTTATCAGTGATCATCTCGCATCGGCAATATTGTCTGGCGGAGAGGTCGGTCGCCTCCCCCTCGTGTGATTTATCTTGACTCTCATAATCAAGCTTAACTAAGGAGGCAATAGCGGATGAAAACTGTCAACTTTGAAATTGCAATTTTCGGCCGATGATTCAATATGCTGGCAACCGGCGCGATGAGCGCACCGGACGGAAAAACGGGTGAGATGAGATGAAGAATCTGGGTGTGCTCGCTGTCTCGGCGGCAATGGCAATGGTCTCGGCCGGAACGGCTTTCGGCCAAGATGCAACGGCTGCCGCCGGGCTCGATGTGGAGCTCAATGCGCTGGTCCCCTCCCAGAAGGGCTGCATGATGACCTTCATCGCCAAGAATGCCATGCCGACGCCGCTCAAGAAGATTTCCTTCGAGCTCGCCTTCTTCAACGAGAAGAACATCGTCGACCGCATCACCGTCCTCGATTTCCGTGATCTGCCGGTCAACAAGAAGCGGGTGCGCCAGTTCGACATGCCGGGCGTCAAGTGCGAGACGATCAGCCGCATCCTGATCAACGACACGCCGGTTTGCGATGGTGCGGCACCCGGTGAATGCATGAAAAATCTGGTGACGCGCTCGCAAATCTCCGTTCCGTTCGAAGGTTGAACGCTCATGGGACAAGCGGGGCCATACGGATCTCCTCTGGTTTCGGGCCGCTCCGTCTGTCCCCGTAGTCTGATGACGACGGCAAAAGCCGCCTCGGCGGCCAGCCGGAGGATCGAGCATGATCTATTCTAGAAAACTGCGGCTCACCGCCGCGTCGCCGGCCTTGCCCAATGCCGGCGAAGGAGTGAACGACAATACGCCGGGTCTGATGGCCGGGCACGAGATGTCGGATCTCACTGGCGTTCCACGCCAGCCGGCCAGCGAGTCGGCGCTGCATTATGCCCGCGTCTCGCAAATCGGCTCTTTCCCGGAACATGCCGCGGAAGAGAGCGAACCGGAAACCACCCACAGCGTCGATGCCGTGCCGGAAAAGGCCGCGCCGACAGTACGCCGCCGCGTGGCGCGGACCTTGACGGCCAGCCTGGTATCCCTCGTTGCCCATGCTGCCATCTTCAGCTTCCTGGCCGCCACGATGGTGGCGGAGCCGGAGGAGCCGCAGGAAGAAGCCGGTTCCGTCGTCAGTGTCACCATTCTCGGCGATGCCGAATTCGACCAGCTTGCCGCCGGCGATCCTGAGATCGTCTCTGCCGAAGAGGTAGAGCCTGATATGGTCGAGCCTGCCGAACCGGAGGCGGTGGAAACCGAGACTGTCGAACCGGTTGAGACGGCGGAAGCCGTTCCGCTGGAAACCCAACAGGCCGAACCCGTGGAGACACAGCAGGCCGAACCGATGGAAACCACGGAAGCACAGCCTGTCGAGGCCCAGCCGACCGAGCCGGTGGAAACGGTAATGGAAGCCGTGCCCGTCCAGTCCTCGATCGTTCAGACAGAGGCTGTTGCCGCACTCGAGCCTGAGGTGCTGACGTCTGCGGTGCCGGCCGAACCGATCGTTACCCAGCCGATTGCGTCTGCCCTTCCCGAAACCGTTGAAGTCACCGAGGCAACGCCGGTAACGCCGACGGTGCAGCCGGTCGAGACCGTCCAGGCGGTCGAAGCGACGCCGGTGACGCCTGTCGAGCAGCCGGTCGAAGAGATCAAGCCGGTGGAAGAAAAGCCGGTCGCCAAAAAGCCGGTTGAAAAGAAACCCGTCGAGAAAAAGCCGGTTGTAAAACCCAAGCAGAAGCTTGTGGAAAAACCGAAGAAGAAGCCCGATACCAAGCGCCAGGCCGGCGCCCAGGGCGATGCCCGCCAGGATCGCAAGAAGGGTTCGGCGGACGGCCAGGAGCAGGCGAACCAGAACCAGAACGGTTCGAAGAACGCCGGCCGCAGCTCCAATGCCGGCAGTGCCGCCGTTGCCAACTATCCCGGCAAGGTGCAATCGAAGATCCGCCGCTCGGTGCGTGTTCCGTCCGCATTCAAGCGTGAAAAGGCTTCGATGAGCGTTCGTGTCCGGTTGACCATCGGGTCCTCGGGGGCGCTGACCTCCTTGTCCGTCGCCCGCAGCTCCGGCGTGCCGGAACTCGACAAGGCCGTGCTTGATGGTGTGCGCCGCGCTTCGCCATTCCCGCCGCTGCCGGCGGAATGGGGCAAGCCGAGCTGGTCCTTCTCCCAGGAGGTCCAGGTCACCGGACGATAATCTCCTGCTGTTTCATGAGGCCCGCGACGTCCCTGCCGTCGCGGGTTTTTTTATGCCTGAAAAAGCGTGAAATAATATGATGAAAATAGTCTACTTTATACTTTACTCTGACAATCAAGTTTATTAGGGTCCAGCCGCGTTGACGAGTCAGCGCGACCGTCGAAACAGCGAAACGGGTGCAGGATGGCCAAGAAATTCAAGAAGGGTTCCGACCGCAACAACCGCGAACAGGCCCAGCCGCAGGTGGCTGTGGCCGATAGCGGCAGATCGAGCCTCGATGGCCGCAGCTTCCTGTATGTCGGCGGCCGGGACTGCCAGGTCGCGCATCTGCGCCAGATCGCCAGCAGCTATGGCGCCGAGCTTATCCACCACGACGGCGGCCTGCGTGAAGCCGTCTCGCGCATCGACACGGTCCTGCCTTCGGTCGATTGCGTCTTCTGCCCGATCGACTGCATCAGCCACGACGCCTGTCTGCGCGTGAAGAGCGGCTGCAAGAAGTTCGGCAAGGCATTCATTCCCTTGCGCAACGGCAGCAAGTCGAGCCTGGAGCGCGCGCTTTTGACCATGCACGAACGAGATACAAAATGAACGACGAACGCCAAAACGGCTTCATGATGATCGGCCTGCACAAGCTGGCGGCCCAGAATGGCGATGGCCTGGTGCCGGAGCTGTACGAATTGCTGCGGCGGGATCATTTGAAGCGATTGGAATATCCGAATGTCGAGACCTTCCCGGCCTGGGAAGCCCGCCGGCCGGGCGAGGAGCCTTTGGAGCCGCTTGGGGATGCCGCACGCGACGGCAAGAATATCGTTGCTTTTGCTGCCAAAACCGGAGAAAAAAGCTCAAGGAAACGGCAGGTCTGAAAGAGGCAACAATGTTCGTAGCGATGAATCGGTTCAAGGTGGCAGTCGGGTCGGAAACGGCTTTCGAGGATATCTGGCGCAACCGCAATTCGACGCTTTCGGAAATGCCGGGGTTCCAGCAGTTTCACATGCTGCGCGGCAAGACCAATGCTGACGAGGGGTACACGCTGTACGCCTCGCACACCATCTGGGAAAGCGAGCAGCATTTCTCCGATTGGACCAAGTCGGAAAATTTCCGCGCCGCCCATCGCAACGCCGGCGACCACAAGGCGATCTATCTCGGACCGCCATCCTTCGAAGGTTTTAACGCCGTCGAAGGCATCTGAGCGTGGACGCGCAGGATCCGGATCGCATCGAGATCCTGCCGAATTCCGCAGCGCTGACGGTTATCAGGCCGTCCGCCGGACGAAGATGAAGCCGAGGCCCACGGCAAGCCAACCCGCCATCATCGCGATACCACCCGCAGGCGCTGCCATCGGGAACAATGCCGCGCCATTGTAATGGCGATAGAGCAGGTCGCCGGCAAACAGCAGCGTGCCGAGGCCGAGCAACAATCCGGCAATCGAAGCGGTGCGGAAGCGTTCGAGGCTGGCGGCCAGCGCGACGAGGGCAGGGGCATGCGCAAGGCACATGGTGGAGGCGTTGCCGAGCAGGTGGCCGTCGCCGAGATGCGAAGCGGCCGCCGCAAGGCCGACGCCCGCCATTCCCAGTACGCCGGCGGCAAGGAGAAGCAGGGGGCGGACGATGTTGGCTGATGTCATCATAAAATTTCCCGGAACAGGGCCGCTGCAGCCACAGGGAATTGCAACGGCGTAAAATGAAAATCTCGGTTTTTTGAAGGAACCGGATGCCGTAGCGGCTGCCTCAGGGCTGGTTCTGCATGTGATGGGCAAGGCGTTCGACCGGCGCCCAGATGATCTCGCGCAGCTTTTCGCTGGCGATCGTCTCGTCCATCGCCTGGCGGAAGCACAACAGCCATTCGTCACGCTCGGCCGGGCCGATCTCGGCGACGAAATGGCGCCGCCGCAGCATCGGATGGCCGCGCTTGTCGGTGTAGAGCGGCGGGCCGCCGAGATAACCGGTGAGGTATTCGTAGAATTTTTCACGCGAGCCGGAAAGATCAGGCGGATGGATGGCGCGGCAGCGCGCCGCTTCCGGCAGGGTATCCATCAGCATGTAAAAACGGTCGGTCAGCGCCCGGAGCGTCGCATCGCCGCCGATGGCTTCGTACAATGTGATGGTTTCTTCGGACACCCGGCACTCCTTTTTGTTCGTTTTGCCCGTTTCTTTTTCCTGTCGCAATGGCGTTGGCGGCGATGCGTCGTTTCGGCGCGTCGGCATTTCTTTTTTCAGCCTTCAAAGGCCGAGGATTGACAAAACCGTCCAGACGGTCTTTTTATGTCTCATGTCAGAATCGCACCGCCGCAAGAAACAGCCGCAACTCGTCCGCCGTCAGCTTGTCGACGTTGCGGCGCAGATTGCGTTCGAGCGTGGCATCGGTGCGGTCACGCTCGATGCGGTGTCTGAAGCGGCCGGCGTCAGCAAGGGTGGTCTCCTGCACCATTTCCCCGGCAAGGTGGCCTTGCTCGACGGTCTTTTCGACCGGCTTGTCGACGAGATGGATGCTGCAATCGAGGCGGCGATGATCGTCGACCCGCTGCCGCATGGGCGTTTCACCCGTGCCTATCTGCGTGTCGTGGTCGATCTCAAGGAGCAGCCGGGCGAAAACCAGCAATGGGCCGGCCTCACCATGGCGCTGCTCAATGAGCCACATCTGCGGGCGCGCTGGCGTCAATGGGTCGATCGGCGGGCCGGGGAGTATGTCGGCACGGATTCGTCGCTGAACGCCGCCATCGTGCGGTTTGCCGCCGATGGCCTGTGGCTGGCGGAGATAGTCGGCAGCCACGATCTGAGCGCCGAAACGCGGCGCGCCCTGATCGAGCGCCTGTCGGCATTGACGCTCTCCTGAGCGCTTCCAGAGGAATATCCACCATGAACCCCGCATTTGTCTATGGCCTGCTGTTTGTCGCTGTCGCGCTTGAGGTCGTCGGAACCTCGGCCTTGCAGATGTCGCAGCAGTTCAGCCGTCTGTGGCCGTCGCTGCTGGTTTTCGTCTGTTATGGCGGCGCCTTCTATTGCCTGTCCTTTGTCTTGCGCACCATTCCGGTCGGCATTGCTTATGCGATCTGGAGTGCGTTGGGCATCGTGCTGATCTCGATGGTCGGCGTCGTGGCGTTCCGCCAGAAGCTCGATCTGGCGGCGATCATCGGGCTCGGCTTCATCATCCTCGGCGTCGTCATCGTCAACCTGTTCTCAAAATCGGTTTCACACTGAAAATCCGCGGCGGCTGCGGCTGAAAACGATGCCCTGGGCTGTCTGTCCGGGCCATCATGTCGTGCATTTCCGTCGTTTTTGATGGAACAACTTCGTTTTGAAGTGCTTTGAAGCAAGACTGTTTTCATGATTTTGGCATTGCAGAAGGAGAAGCCGTCATGGTGATACGCACGGTGGTGTGGGGCGAAAACATCCACGAACAGACCAACAAGGTCGTGGCCGGGATCTATCCGAACGGCATGCACAACACGATTGCCGACGCACTCAACAGCGACGCGGCGATCCGCGCCACCACGGCCACCCTGCAGGAGCCGGAGCATGGCCTGAGCGAGGCAAGGCTGGCCGAAACCGACGTGCTGACCTGGTGGGGACACAAGGACCACGGCGCCGTCGACGATGCCGTCGTCGAGCGTGTTGCCCGGCGCGTCTTTGAAGGCATGGGCCTGATCGTGCTGCATTCCGGGCATTTCTCGAAGATCTTCAAGCGGCTGATGGGTACGCCCTGTGCCTTGAAATGGCGCGAGGCGGGCGAGCGCGAACGGATCTGGGTCGTCAACCAAGGCCATCCGATCGCGGCCGGGCTGGGCGAACATTTCGTGCTCGAAAACGAGGAGATGTACGGCGAGCAATTTTCGGTGCCGGAGCCGCTGGAGACCGTGTTCATCTCCTGGTTCCAGGGTGGTGAAGTGTTTCGCTCGGGCCTGACCTGGCGGCGGGGAACCGGCAACATCTTCTATTTCCGTCCCGGCCATGAGACCTACCCGAGTTACCATGACGACAATGTCAAGACGGTGCTGATCAACGCCGTCAAATGGGCCTACAATCCGCAGAATTCCTTGGCATCGATCCACGATGCGCCCAACGTTCCGGTGGAAAAGGCGCTGGAACCCATCGAGGAGCGTGGCCCGAAACTGCATGAGGCCGGCGAGGCCGGCTACCGCTAGAGCATTTCCGCTTTTCTCCGAAAGGCGAATAAGCTCCATCTCTTGGTTTTTACGCACTTTTGCTGGAATTGCTCTGAGGACGAACGGCATGCGTCTCTTGATTCTAGGAACGGGTGGCATGGCCAACAACCATGCCAAGAATTTCAGGGCGATCGACGGGGTCGAGGTCGTCGGCGCTGTCGATGTCGACAAGGCCCGTGTTACCGCCTTTGCCGATACCCATGACATCGGGATGCGTTTCACCTCGCTGGACGAAGCCATTGCCTGGGGCGGCTTCGATGCGGCGACGAATGTCACGCCGGACCGTGCCCACCATCCCACCAGCCTTGCGCTGATCGCCGCCGGCAAACACGTCATGTGCGAAAAGCCGCTGGCGGAAACCTACGAAAAGGCGATCGAGATGACCGAGGCGGCGGAGGCGGCCGGCGTCATCAACATGGTCAACCTGACCTATCGCAATGTCGCACCCTTGCAGAAGGCCCGCGAGATCGTGTTGTCGGGGGAGATCGGCAGCGTCAAGCATGTCGAGGCTTCGTATCTGCAGAGCTGGCTGGTTTCGCGCGCCTGGGGCGATTGGCGCACAGAATCGCAATGGCTCTGGCGCCTCTCCACCGGCCACGGTTCCAACGGCGTGCTCGGCGATATCGGCATCCACATCCTCGATTTCGCGTCCTATGGTGCGGCAAGCGATATCGAAACCGTTTTTGCCCGGCTGAAGACCTTTGACAAGGTGGCGGGCGGGTCGATTGGCGAATACAAGCTGGATGCCAACGACAGTTTCACGATGTCCGTCGATTTCGCCAATGGTGCATTGGGTGTCGTGCATGCCAGCCGCTGGGCCACCGGCCACCTCAACGAGTTGCGCCTGCGCGTCTATGGCGAAAAGGGCGGGCTTGAAGTGAGCCACAGCACGGAAGGTTCCTCGCTGCGCGCCTGCATGGGCGACGATGCCGAAACCGCCACCTGGCGGATCGTCGATGCCGGAACGGTGCCGACCAACTACATGCGCTTTGCCGAGGCCGTCCGGCTCGGCGTGCAGCCGGATCCGGATTTCCGCCACGCCGCCAACCTGCAACGCGCCCTCGATCTGGCGATCCTCACGGAAAAGGAGCGCTGCGAACGGCGGCTCTCCTGAGGCGTCACGTCCAGGCGTAACGGATGATGTGGAAGAACACCGGCGCGGCGAAGACCAGGCTGTCGGTGCGATCAAGCATGCCGCCATGGCCTTCGATCATATGCCCCCAATCCTTGACGCCGCGGTCGCGCTTGATGGCGGAGGCGACGAGGCCACCGAGAAAACCCATGACGCAGGCAAGTGCGGCCAGCACGCCGGCTTCCAGCGGCGAAAACGGCGTCAGCCAGAACAATCCCGCGCCGAGCAGCGAGGCGCTGAGGATGCCGCCGACCAGACCCTCCCAGGTTTTTGAGGGCGAGACATTGGGCGAAATGCGGTGTTTGCCGAACAGTTTTCCGAAGATGTACTGCAACACGTCGCTGCCCTGCACGGTGGCGATCAGGAAGGCGATCAACAGCAGGCCGCGACCGTTGTTGCCGGGGATGTCGAGGGTGACCAGCGCCGGCACGTGGCTGATGCAGTAGACGGAGAGCATGATGCCCCATTGCTGCTCGCTGATGCGTTCGAGGAAACGCGAGGTATCGCCCCACAGCGCCGTCAGCGCCGGCATGGCGAGGAAGCAGTAGACGGGGATGAAGATCGAATAGAGGCCGTACCAGTCGATCCAGACGAGGTAATATTGCAGCGGCACGATGATCAGGAACATGCCGAGCAGCACCCAGTAATCGCTGCGGCGGGTGTGGGTCAGCGTCACGTATTCCCTCAGTGCCGCAAAGGAAATCAGCGCGAACAGGATGATCACGCCGCCTTCACCGAACAGGAAGGCGATGGAGATGGCGGCGATCATCACCCACCAGGCGCGGATGCGGACGTTGAGGTTGACGAGCGTCGAAGACAGCGGTTTCGGGCTGCGCCAGGAGAGGATGCCGGCCACCAGGCTTGCCGTGCCGAGCACGGCCATCAGGCCGATGAACAGCCTGCTCATTTCCGACATCATTCCCGTTCTCCGTTGGTTTGCGATCTGAGGCCGAGCAGCGCATTCTGCGCCCTGTGCAGAAAGTCCTTGCGGTCTTCGCCGGGGACGAGCGCGATCGGTGTGCCGAAGATGACGCGGCAGAGCAGCGGCACCGGCAGGAATGCGCCCTTCGGCAGCACCCGCGACATGTTTTCGATCCAGCACGGCACCAGTTCGACATCCGGCCGGGCCGTGGCGAGGTTGTAGAGGCCGGAGCGGAAACGCAGGATCGGCTCCTCCGTCATGTTGCGCGTGCCTTCGGGAAAGAGGATCAGCGATTCTCCCTGCTCCAGCGCTCCCAGCATCACGGCCATCGGGTCCTGGCTGCGCTCCACCCAGTTACGTTCGACAAGCACGGTGCGCAGCAGGTATTCGGAGAGGAAACGGCGTAGGCGCCCGCGGCGCCAGTAGTCGGCGCCGGCGACGGCGCGGGTACGCGCCCGGTCCTCCGGCCGCAGGCAGGAGGAGAGCAGGATGAAATCGCCGTGGCTTGCATGGTTGGCGAAATAAATGCGCTGCCTTTCCGACGGCGCGCTGCCGACCCAGATCGGAATGACGCCGGTGATGGCACGGGACAGGCCGGCCAGGAAGGCGCCGAACAGCGATTGCGACAATGCCTTGTGATCGAATGTCAGCATGCGACCGGCCCCTCGATCGCGTCGATGAGCAGGATACCGTAGACAAGCAGGCAGGCCGCCAGCGCGAAACGCTGCCGCCAGACGATGCCGCGAGTGCCGGACAGGCGGGCGGCGAGCGGGCGTGGTTCGGGTGCGGCGGCGCGCAAGCCAAACCGGGCGAGACTATCATCGACGGCGGCAAGGCCGGATCGTTCGTGGGGATGCGAGCCGGCCAACCGGAACAGCAGGGCATCGAACAGCAGGTGCAGCGAGAAGGCGAGTGCGGCAAGCGTAAAGGCGAGCAGCAGCCACCAGCCGAGCGGCTTGGTAAAACCATGCGCGCCGGCAGTCACCGGGGCGAGGGCAAAAACGAGCAGGCAGATCACGATCCCGAACAGGCCGTTGCGGCGAAGACCGGTCGATGTCTGCGTGGCGGTGGATGTCCAGTCCAAGGCGTTCCTCTCAGGTGACGATCATGTCGGGCTGCAGATGGATGCGACGGCCGGCTTCCACGATACGGGCGATGGCGGCTGAGGCATCGGCCGCGCGGCCGGTTGCCACCAGCCACGTGCCGATGACGGCGGCGCTGCGCTGGAAGCCGAGGGCGCAGCAGACCAGCACCGGCCCCTCCGGTCGCGACGTCTCGATCAGCCGGGCAGCCTCCGTTGTCGATCCCGGCGGTGGTCGGATGAGGTCGAGGGTCGGGAAGGCGTGCCAGCGGCTTTGCATCTGCCGTGGGGCGCAGAGTTCTCCGGTCATGTCGATGACGGTCGCGAAGGCGGCAGCCTCCCGGCCTGTCGGAAACCGGCCGAGATAGACGCCATCGGCAATTTCCACTGCTGCCGGCGCCCCTTTCGTCCACCAGCCAATGTTGACGACAACGCCGAGCCTGTAGGGGGCGAGCAGCCAGCGGCTGGCGAGCGAGGCGCGGCCATCGGCGCGCTTCTGGAAGATTTGCGGCCCGGCACCGAAATAACCGGCGGCGACGATCGCCATGGCAATCGCTGGCCACATCAGCAACAGCGCCGCGCCGGAATGGAACGTGCCGAGAATGGCGAGAGCCAGAAAGCCCAAGGCCGCGCCGAGATAATAACTGCCGAGCTTGCGCGCCTTGGCATCTGTGGTCAGGCGGAAGCCGGCAAGCGGCGAGGAGGCATTGCGCGGAAACAGCCAGGCGGCAAAAAGGCCGAGCAGCAGGCCGGTCGGAATGTCGATGCTGTGATGCTGCCATGTCGTCAACACCGAAATGCCGATGAGGAAACACCAGACGTGCCAGACAAGCCGGGCGGCACGCGGCAGCTTTCCACGCAGATGGTCCCAGATCACCACCAGCAGGGCGATGTGCAGTGACGGCGCCTGGTTGAACGGTTTGTCGAAGCCGCCGAGCACCTCGAACATGAAACCCGGCAGGCCATGGGTTTCCGGACGCACGAAGATCGCCTGCAGCGGAAAGGCCACGAAGCAGGAGACGGCGATCAGCTGGATCGTCAGATAACGCCTGCCGAGTGTGTCCACCTCCGCCGGCCTGTCGTTGATGAACAGGCAGAGCGCGTAAAAAAGGTTGATCGACCAGTAGGGCACGATCGTCCAGGCGAGGAAGGGGATCGCTCCTTCCCAGCCGAAGGCGAGGTTCGGCACGGCGGATCGCTGCGAGGCAAGCCAGTTGGCGGTGCCGTAAGTCAGGTAGAAGAACGGCGCCAGGAAGGCGAGCCACAGGGCGGCGCGGCGGAGCACCGCCATGCGTACCGGCAGGGGGGAGGGAATCGATGTCTCCGCCACGGTCGCCTCAGATCCGCTCGGCGATGGACACGGTGAAGATGCCCCAGGGATCGATGCGCTGCTCCAGCTTGCGGAAGCCGGCGGCGGCGACCAGCCGGTCCATTTCCGCCTGGGTGCGGCGGCGCATCACCCACGCCTCGCCGCCGCGATGCGAGGTCAGTGCCCTGGCGATCATTTCGAGCTGCGGATGCCATGGCTGGTTGGTGTAGACGAGCAGGCCGCCCGGCGACATCGCCCGGGAAATGCCGCCGAGCGAGCTGCGGATCAGGCCGTTGTCGGCAAACAGCTCGTAGAGGCCGGAAACGATGGCGAGATCGGGGGCGGGATCGGTCGTCGCCAGCCGGTCGCCGTCGAAGGCATCCTGCTGGTGGAAGCTGGCAATGTCGGTGAGACCCCGCTCACTGATGCTCTTGCGGCCGGCATCGACGTTGATCGGCGAATAGTCCTGCAGCCGCACGCTGTCTGCCCGGATGTCCGCGCGGGCGATGGCGTCGAGCACATAACGGCCGTGGCCGGCGGCGATGTCGAGCACATGCTTGCTGTGCCCGGCCTCTTCCAGCCGGCGGAGCGCGATGCCGATCAGCTCCTCCAGATGCAGCTTGCGCTGGCGGATGCCGCGCCAGCCGATGGCTTCCAGGAAGATCTTGTCGATCAGCCGGCCACCGGGGCCAACGCCGCGCGGCTGGTTTTCGTAGACATAATCCAGCGTCGAGCCGGAATCGAAGCCTGTCCGTATGCCGGTGGCGATGCCGTTCGACATCAGGCCGCCGAGGTGGATGTTGGCGCGGCTTGCCGCCCAGTAGAGGCCGCGCGGCGAAAGAGCCCCGAGCGGCGTCGCCAGCCGGTCTGCTTCGTCGCGTGTGAAACCCTGGCGATCGGCGTCGAGCAGTACGGCTTCCTCGCGCGGGGCGGCAAAACGATCTTCGATGAAGCTGCGGATTTTTGTGAGCGCAAGATGCCGGTCACGCTCGCCGAGCGTGTCGTGGTAGAAGCCGGGCAGCACATGCCGCTCCTTGGTGCGGCTACCGAGGTTTTCGTAAAAGCGGTGCTGCGGCGCCGGGCGCACCACCCAGTCGCTGCCGGAGATCAGCAGTTGCGTCGGCACGGTGATTGCCCGCGCATCGGCAACGACACGGTCGGCCGCTTCGTAGAGTTGCAGCAGGATGTTGGAGGCGATCGGCCGGGTGATCAGCGGGTCGCTTTCGAAGGAGGCGATGCGCTCCCGGTCATGGGTGAGGAATTTCGCCTTGACGTAGGAATTGACGAAGAAGGTGCCCTTGAGTTTCTGCCACAGCGCGATGCCCTGCCGGGCGAAGGGCACGTAGAGCTTGACGGAGAAGGCCGGAGAGGCGAGCACCAGAGCGCGGATTGGCGGCGCATAGTCGTGCACCCAGGTGGCGGCCAGCACGGCGCCGACGCTCTGGGCGATGACGGCGATGTTCTCGACCGGAACGCCGCTCGTTCGGCTGACATGCCGGACGAAACAATCAAGGTCATGCGCTGAGGCGGCGAAGGAGGGGGAATAACCGCGCTCTCCCGGCGAACGGCCGTGACCGCGCGCATCCCAGGCGTAAAAAGCATAATCCGGCAGGCTCAGTTCCGGCACCAGATGGGCGACGCGGCCGCCATGCTCGTGGCCGCGATGCAGCAGGATGATCGCCCCTTTCGGCGCAGCGTCGGCCGCCGGCCATACACGGTAGAAAAGCCGGGTGCCGTCATGCGTTGCGAACTCCGCTTCTTCGACGGAGCGTGTCCGGTTGGCAGGGGCGGCGTCGGATGTTTGCAGCATGCGGATCTCCGTTGGGCACAGGGAGGCCATTGACAGAAAAGTCGATTTCACGTCAGTTGCACGTGTCTGGGCGGGTATTCATTCGCGGCTGGTTTTAAAAATTCCCCCACGGCAATCTGCCGGTCTTGCGGTCTGATTGCCATAAGCTCATCGAATAGCATGTCCGTCTATCAATTGAAGAGCCGATTTCAGAATATCCTGCGTCCGCTGGTGCGCAAGCTCGCGGCTGGGGGTATCACTGCCAATCAGGTGACGCTGGCCGCGGCCGCCATTTCCCTTGCCATCGGTGCTCTTTTGGTCGTTGTTCCAGAGCCGCGCTGGTTCCTTCTGGTGCCCGTCTGGTTCTTCCTGCGCATGGCGCTGAATGCCATCGACGGCATGCTGGCGCGGGAGCATGGGCAGAAAAGCGTGCTCGGCGCATACCTCAACGAACTGACCGACGTGGTGTCGGACGCCGCACTCTATCTTCCCTTCGCCTTTCTTCACCCGGGCATGTCCTGGTGGGTGGCACTCGTGATCTTCCTGTCCGTGTTGACGGAATTCGCCGGTGTCCTCGGCCAGACGGTCGGAGCCTCGAGACGCTACGACGGGCCGCTCGGCAAAAGCGACCGGGCGGTGCTTTTTGGCGCGCTTGGCGCCTTCGTTGCGCTTGGCGGCACGTTCGGGACGTGGACGATCTGGCTGTTTGCCGCCGCCAGCCTGCTGCTGGCGCTAACGGTCGCCAACCGGATTCGCGCCGGCATCCGCGAGGTCGCCGGACAGGCCGGGTAATTTTCTCAGGTTGTAGAATTTTGCGAATGCTGTTCCTGCGGGAACCGGTCGCCTGTCGTTTCCCGGCTATGACAACCCGGCAACCAGGGCCGGCCATGCATGCCCATGGCAAAAATCCCGGTCGGCCCTGGTGCGGAGCATGAACCTGCCATGATGGCAGGTGTCTCCGCACCCAAGGAGTCTGTCATGCAAAGCATTCAAGCATCCATCTTGAGCATGTCCGGCCGTCTCCGCCGCCCGTTGCTCGCCTTCATTGTCCCTGTCGTCGCCCTGGCGTGTGTCCTGGTGTCGATCCTGTCCCTTTCGGAAGAAGCCGATGCCGTCGCCGTCAAGACCGACCCGGCGGATATCGAACTGGTGCAGGAACGATACTGCAACTTCGCCATCGAAACGCTGCAGGGCGATGCCATCTCCAGTTACGTTGCCGCCCGCCCCAACAAGGATACGGTGGTGATGTTCTTCGATACGGAACATCCCGGCAGCATCCGCTGCGAGTTCCAAAGGGTTGAATCCGGCAGTCTCCTCCGCCTGAATGCCGTTCTGTTCGATACCGGCTACCTCGACCGCAAGGCCGTGGACGACATCAACAGCGCCTTCGCCGGCAGCAAGGTGAACGACATGGGCAGCTGAGTTTCCAGCCGTTCCGAAAGCCTGGCAGGAGATCGAGACATCCTGTCAGGCTCCTTTTAAACATCGTTAAGTACACCTCAGCCGCTGGCGGCTATCATCGAGCGAGACGTCAAGTCCTCGCTTGCGCGGTCGTTGCATGTAACGTACGCTATCGATATCCCCAATGCGTCGAGTTCGTGTAGGAGACTACCATGTCCTATGCCTCGTTTCCGCGCGTCATGCCGGTTCTGAGTTCGGAACAGATTGCCATGATCGCTCAGATCTTCGAGCGCGTTTGCGACGATTGTGACGAGCCGAAAACCACTCTTACAGCGGCGCGGTGCGCCGCAACCCTTATTCGTTCCTATCAGCGCGGCATCCTCGAAGAAGAGCTGCTGATCGACATCGGTCACGCCGTGTTGCGTTCGTAGCGCTTCCGATGGTTCAAGCCGAACGGCGGCGCACGTAAATGAGGGCGCCGACGAGACCGGCTGCCATGGCGTACCACGTCAACGCATAGACGAGATGGCTATTGCGGAACCTGACGACCGTCAGGCCGCCGATCGGCAGTCCGCCCGGATTTTCCGTCGCATCGGCATCGATGAAGTAGGGAGCGACATTGCCGAGCCCCTTTGCAACGGCAATGGCCGCCACATCCCGGGAAAACCACCGGTCACCCGCCGGATCGTTGGCGCGTAAAAAGCCGCCACCCGGTTCGCTGATCCGCAACAGGCCCGTCACGGTGAACGGCCCGGCGGCCAATTCGCTGCCGAGGCGGGCGTCCCGCGCGCTCCGGTCGGCGGGCACGAAACCGCGATTGACGAGGATGGTGGCTGCATCGTCGGCGCGCAGCGGGGTCATCACCCAGAAACCGGCGCCGCGTTCGGTAACGGCCTGGACGAGCACCGTCTTGTCGTGTTCGAAGAGGCCCGTGGCGGTGACATGGCGATATTCGTCTTCGGCCGGGTCGATTGCGCCTGTCGGCGCCGGCACCGGATCGGCGTGGACGCGGGCATCCACCCGGGCGATCAGGTCCAGCTTCCAGAAGAGCCGCTGCACCTGCCAGGTGCCGAGGGCCGTGAATACCGCCACGAGGAGAATGAGGAAGGCCGTAAGGAGCCTGCGGGCGCGGAGAGACGGTTGCCTCTCCGCATCTCGCCATTGCTGATCGCTCTGCATTGCCGGCACGGCCCGTCAGGGCATGTTCTTCATCATCTCGGGGCTCATCGGCATCATGTTGACGTTGAGGTGATGCATGACCCAGAGCGAACCGGAGAGCGCGATGGCGACCAGCAGCAAGGTGAAGATCAGCGCGAGTATCGTCCACCCGCCTTCCGACTTGGTGTTCATGTGCAGGAAGTAGATCATGTGCACGACGATCTGGACGGCACCGAAGCCCATGATCAGCGCGGCGGTGACCAGGCGGCTTTCGAAGACGCCGGCCATTACCAGCCAGAAGGGAATGGCCGTCAGGATGACCGACAGAATGAAGCCGGTGACATAGCTGCGGAATGTGCCGTGGCCGGCTTCGTGCCCATGGCTGTGGCCGTGATGGGCCTCGTGGGCATCCTCATGCGCGGGGGCTTGCGAACTCATCAGAGAACTCCCATCAGGTAGACGAAGGAAAAGACGCCGATCCAGACGACGTCGAGGAAGTGCCAGAACATCGACAGGCACATCAGCCGGCGGCGGTTTTCCGGGATCAGTCCGTGCTTCGACACCTGCACCATCAACGTGATCAGCCAGATGATGCCGAAGGTGACGTGCAGGCCGTGGGTGCCGACCAGCGTGAAGAAGGACGACAGGAAGGCGCTGCGCGTCGGGCCGGCGCCTTCATGGATCAGGTGATAGAACTCGTAAAGTTCCAGCGCCAGGAAGATCGCCCCGAAGACACCTGTCACGCCGAGCCAGAACAGCGTTTCCGCCTTGGCGTTGCGCTCCATCTGCAGCATGGCGAAGCCATAGGTGATGGAGGAGAACAGAAGCATCGCCGTGTTGATCGCCACCAGCGGCAGGTCGAACAGATCGGCCGGCGAGGGGCCGGCCGCATAGTTGCGGCCGAGCACGGCATGGGTGGCGAACAGCACCGCGAAGATCAGGCAGTCGCTCATCAGGTAGAGCCAGAAGCCCAGATTGGTGCTGTTTTCCGGGTGGTGGTCCTCGGTGAGGTAAAAAGTCGGCTTTTCGCCCGTTTCTACTGTCGTTTCGCTCATCGGGTCAGGCCTGTTTTTCCAGCAGTGCGCTGCGCTTGTCTTCGGTTGCGGTCACCACATCGGCGGGGATGTAGAAGTCGCGCTTGTAGTTGAAGGTGTGGCCGATCGCGACAGCGATCAGCGCGACGAAGGAGACGACGACGAGCCACCACATGTACCAGATCAGGCCGAAGGCGAGCACGACGCTGATGCCGCTCAGGATGATGCCGGTGCCGGTGTTCTTCGGCATGTGGATCGGCCGGAAGCCTGCAAGCGGCCGCTCGTAGCCGCGGTTCTTCATGTCCCACCAGCTGTCGTGGTCGTGCACGACGGGCGTGAAGGCGAAGTTGTAGTCCGGCGGCGGCGAGGAGGTCGACCATTCCAGCGTGCGGGCGTTCCACGGATCGCCCGACGTCTCGCGCAGCTGGTCGCGCTTGAGGAAGCTGACGACGAGCTGGATGATGAAGGAGGCGATGCCGATGGCGATCAGCGCGGCGCCGAAGGCGGCGATGATGAACCAGATCTGCAGCGACGGGTCCTCGAATTGCGAGACGCGGCGGGTGACGCCCATCAGGCCGAGCACGTAGAGCGGCATGAAGGCGAAGAAGAAGCCGATCTGCCAGAACCAGAAGCTCATCTTGCCCCAGAACATGTCGAGCTTGTAGCCGAAGGCTTTTGGCCACCAGTAGACGATGCCGGCCATCAGGCCGAACAGCACGCCGCCGATGATGACGTTGTGGAAGTGGGCGATGAGGAACAGCGAGTTGTGCAGCACGAAGTCGGCCGGCGGCACGGCGAGCAGCACGCCGGTCATGCCGCCGATGACGAAGGTGACCATGAAGCCGATCGTCCAGTACATCGGCAGCTCGTAGCGGATGCGGCCGCGATACATGGTGAACAGCCAGTTGAACATCTTCGCCCCCGTCGGGATCGAGATGATCATCGTCGTGATGCCGAAGAAGGCGTTGACGCTGGCGCCCGAGCCCATGGTGAAGAAGTGGTGCAGCCAGACGATGTAGGACAGGATGGTGATGACGACGGTGGCATAAACCATCGAGGCATAACCGAACAGGCGCTTGCCGCAGAAGGTGGCGACCACTTCGGAGAAGATGCCGAAGGCCGGCAGCACCAGGATGTAGACCTCCGGATGGCCCCAGATCCAGATGAGGTTGACATACATCATCGGGTTGCCGCCGAGGTCGTTGGTGAAGAAGTTGGTGCCGGCGTAGCGGTCGAGGGAAAGCAGCGCCAGCGTTGCCGTCAGCACCGGGAAGGTGGCGACGATCAGCACGTTGGTGCACAGCGACGTCCAGGTGAACACCGGCATCTTCATGAAGGACATGCCGGGGGCGCGCATCTTGACGATGGTGGCGATCAGGTTGATGCCCGACAGCGTCGTCCCGACACCCGCCACCTGCAGCCCCCATATGTAATAATCCACCCCGACGCCCGGACTGTAATCGGCCCCCGACAGCGGCGGATAGGCAAGCCAGCCGGTGCGGGCGAACTCGCCGACGAACAGCGACATCATGATGATGACGGCGCCGGCCGTCGTCATCCAGAAGGAGAAGTTGTTGAGGAAGGGAAAGGAGACGTCGCGGGCGCCGATCTGCAGTGGCACGACGTAGTTCATGAAGCCGGTGACGAAGGGCATGGCCACGAAGAAGATCATGATCACGCCATGCGCCGTGAAGATCTGGTCGTAGTGGTGGGCGTTGAGATAACCCTCGTTGCCGTTGAAGGCGATGGCCTGCTGGATACGCATCATGATGGCATCGGCAAAGCCGCGCAAAAGCATGATGATCGCCAGGATGATGTACATGATGCCGATCTTCTTGTGATCGACGCTGGTGAACCATTCATGCCACAGGTAACCCCAAAGCTTGAAGCGGGTGACGAGGGCGAGAACGGCGAGGCCGCCGATGGCGACGGCGATGAAGGTCGCGACCAGGATGGGCTCGTGGTAGGGGATCGCCTCGAGCGTCAACCGGCCGAAGATGAACTTCTGGAGGTCAAAATTGGAAAACATGGAATTACCCGTTCATTGAGGGTCTCGCCGGTCGGCGAGGCGGTTCAATGTCAATTGTTGAGCTGTGTCGGTGCCGGATCGCCGGAACTGTCGTCGGTGCCGGGCGCCGAGTGCCCGTCATGGTTCATGTTGTGCATGTCGTGGCCCTGATGACCTTCCTGGACGCTGGTGCCGACGGTGCTGTTGCTGTCTTCCTCGCTGCGGGCCGGCGTGCCGGTGGCAGGGAAGGTGGCGCCGGGCGTTTCCGCACCGCTCTTGGCGTGGCGGTTGTCATATTCCAGCCGCTCGCGGTTTTCGGCACTTTCCTTGCCGGCGCCGCCCATCATGTCGATGTGCATCATTTCGTTCATGCACATCTTGCCAGGCGCGGCGCAGAGGTTGAGCACGGCTTCGTAGAGGCCGTTCTCGACGCTGGAATAATAGCGCACCGGTTCGCGTTCGCTGGGCTTTTCAAGCTTCAGATAGGTATCGCGGTTGAGCGCCGTGCCCATCTGTTTGACGCGGGCGATCCAGTCGTCGAAACCCTGCTGGTCGAGGCCATGGAACTTGAAGCGCATGTGCGAAAAGCCGTCGCCGCTGTAGTTGGCGGAAAAACCTTCGAACTCGCCCGACTTGTTGATGACGGCGTGCAGCTTGGTCTGCATGCCGGGCATGGCGTAGATCTGGCCGGCCAGCGCCGGAATGTAGAAGGAGTTCATCACCGACGACGCGGTGATCTTGAAGTTGATCGGCACGTCCACCGGCGCCGCCAGTTCGTTGACGGTCGCGATGCCGTAATCCGGATAGAAGAACAGCCACTTCCAGTCGAGCGCCACGACTTCGACGGTGAGCGGCTTGGTGTCCGCCGGGATCGGCCGTTCCGCATCGAGGCGGTCGAGCGGCCGGTAGGGGTCGAGCTTGTGGGTGCTGATCCAGGTGATGGCGCCGAGCGCGATGATGATCGCCAGCGGTGCCGACCAGATCACCACTTCGAGCCGCGTCGAATGGTGCCAGTCGGGGTCGTATTTCGCTGTGCTGTTCGAGCGCCGGTAATGCCAGGCGAAATACAGCGTCAGGAAGATCACCGGCACGATGATCAGAAGCATCAGGAACGTCGATACCAGGATCAGGTTTGCCTGCTGGTTGGCGATGTCGCCGGAGGGCGACATCACGACCAGGTCACAACCGCTCAAAAAGAGGAGCGGGAGAACTGTGAGGAAGCGGGCGGACAATATGAATTTTTGCACGGCTCAAAGCTCTTGTTGGTTCGTTCCGTCCGCGACTAAAGCACTGGGACGGTTAGGAATATGAGGTGTTTGGTCGCACTGCAGCAATTTGCCGCGCCGCGACAAAGAGCACTCCAAAGCCGCTTTGAGGAAAACCTGAAGAAAATCGAAGGTTTTCCGGCGAGCCGTCCATTTGATCGCGTAAAATAGAGCGTATCCGGGTGTCGGACCAGCCCGGAACGCTGTTTTTTCGCGATTTCCGGCCAGGCGGGTTTTGTGTCGGTGGATGAAAAAAATTGATGAACAAATTCGCGCCTGCGGACTTGATAAGTGCATGAGTTTGTTCATCATCGCTGATGAGGTGCTTTGTCGCAGGCGCCTTGGAAACGAGGGAGGCGTTTTTCTTATGAGTTCGACCACACATTTCGGGCCTTCGTCATCGACTTTGGAGCGCGACGCGCGCCGTATCCACGATGACAAGCCCGTCTCTCCCGGCAGCATCGCGATCGGTGTCATCATCGGCCGCATGTCGGAATTTTTCGATTTCTTCGTCTTCGGGCTTGCTTCGGTTCTGGTGTTTCCAAAGCTGGTCTTTCCCTTCGCACCGGATGCGCTGACCGCGACGCTCTATTCCTTTGCGATCTTCTCGCTTGCCTTCATCGCCCGCCCGGTCGGTTCGATCGTGTTCATGACCATCGACCGCTGGTATGGCCGTGGCACGAAACTGACCATCGCGCTCTTCCTTCTGGGCGGATCGACCGCCTCGATCGCATTCCTGCCTGGCTATGACGTCATCGGCGTCTGGTCGATCTATCTTTTGGCGCTGTTCCGCCTCGGCCAGGGTTTTGCGCTCGGCGGCGCCTGGGACGGACTTGCCTCACTGCTTGCCCTCAACGCCCCGCAGAACCGCCGCGGCTGGTACGCAATGATCCCGCAGCTCGGCGCGCCCATCGGCTTTGCGCTGGCCAGCACGCTGTTCGGCTATTTCGTCGCCAATCTTTCCAGCGAGGACTTTTTGAGCTGGGGCTGGCGCTACCCGTTCTTCGTCGCTTTCGCCATCAACGTCGTGGCGCTGTTTGCCCGGTTGCGTCTGGTGATGACCAAGGAATTCGGCACGCTTCTGGAGCAGAACGAGCTATCGGCCGCCCCGATCCCGGACGTGTTGCGTGTTCATGGCGGCGATATCCTGATCGGTGCTTTCGTGCCGCTTGCCAGCTTCGCCATGTTCCATCTCGTGACCATCTTCCCGCTCGGCTGGATGAACCTCTTCGGCGACCAGCCGATCGGTACCTTCCTCGTGGTCCAGGTGATCGGCGCGGCGGTGGGTATTCTCGGCATCATCCTGTCGGGATTGCTGGCTGACCGCATCGGCCGTCGCGGGCAGCTGGCCGTCTGTGCCATCATCATCGCGATTTTCAGCTTCATCGGCCCGATGCTGCTCGCCGGCGGCAATGCCGGCCAGGATGCCTTCGTGATCATCGGTTTCGGCGTGCTCGGTCTTTCCTTCGGCCAGGCGGCGGGTTCGGTGTCGTCCCGTTTCGGCAGGGCCTACCGCTATACGGGTGCTGCGCTGACATCGGATCTCTCCTGGCTGATCGGCGCCGGTTTTGCACCGCTCGTCGCACTCAGCCTCTCCAGCAGCTTCGGCCTGCCGTTCGTCGGCTACTACCTGCTCTCGGGTGCGGTCTGTACGCTGCTGGCGCTCGCCTTCAGCGAAAGATTGAAGGCACGAGACGCCTGAGCGCGGTTGGTGCGTGTCTTAGCTGTAGAAAATGCCCCTCATCCGCCTGCCGGCACCTTCTCCCCGTTCTGACGGGGAGAAGGGGATATGCTGCACCCTTTCGGCCACGCTCGACGCCGCGTGAGGCAAGTCCCCTCTCCCCGCAAGCGGGGAGAGGGTTAGGGTGAGGGGCAGTGCCGCCCGGCCCCGCCCAAAACAGTATCACCCCGCCTTGCTCGCCCCGAATTCCGAGGCTTGCTTGAGATGCTGGCGCAGCAGCGCCTCGGCCCATTCCAGATTGCCGCCTTCCACCGCACCCAGGATCGCCAGGTGCTCACGACAGGACTGTTCGATGCGTTCCGCCGGCAGTTCGAAGAAGGCGGCGGATTCCTGCATGCGGCGCAGGTTGTTCTGGTGGCGGATGGCGTCCGTCAGGAAGCGGTTGCCGGAAAAGCCGGCGAGGTTTTCGTGGAAGAAGGCATTGACGCGGAACCACTCGTCGCTGCCCGAGCGGCTGGCCGGATCGCGGAGGATGCGTTCGTGCGAGCGGCGGATCTGCGCGGCGATCTCGGCATCCACCTTGAAATTTGGTGTCCGCAACGCCGAACATTCGACGATGGCGCGAAACTCGTAGCTTTCCCGGTAGGCGTCCTCGCCCACCAGCGTATCGACGAACCGCCAGCCATGGCCGGGCAGGCGTTGCGCCAGGCCTTCGGCCGCAAACCGCATCAAAAGCTTGCGCACGATGCCGCGCGACACGCCGTAGCGCGGCATCAGTTCCGCTTCGGAAACCTCCTGCGGAAGCTGGTCCTGCGCCCGCTCGCGCAACATCTGTCGGTAAAGCTCCTCGATCGGTGAGTTTGGCAGGATTTCGCTCAGGTCCAATGTCGAGATGTCGCGCGCCAGCCGGAGGCCGCGTTTCTCCATCGGCTGCAACACGCCCTTTTCCACCAGAAGTTCCAGCGCGCCCGATATCGGCGAGCGCGAAACACCGAAAAGCCGGGCCAGTTCCGGCGCCGAAATGCGTGTTCCGACACTCATCTCCGCATCGCGGATCCTGTCGATGATCCGGCGGGCGAGATCGAGCTGCAGCGTGCTCGGTCCGTCCGCCTGCTCCGTGTCCTGACTATCCATAACGTCCATGATGCCCTCGTCTTTGCTGCATTATACCGCGAACACAACGCAGCGCGACTCCCTAGATTTGCAATTTTAATGCTTTTCATTTCACCAAAATGCATTATGTTCGAAAAAAGACAGACAACAAGGCAGAGCTATGGCAGAGATCACTCCCTTTCCCCTCGTTGAAATCAGCGGATCGCCGCGGGAGCGCGGCCGGATGTATGGCGAGAAGGCGCGCGAGCGCATCCTGCTCTCGGCAGGGCTCTACACCGACCAGCTTCACCGTCTCGGTTTCGACGACGCCAATATCGAGCGGCTCGTGACGGCCTTCCTGCCACGCATTCGCGAGTGGGCACCGGATCTGGTGACGGAGATGGAGGGCATTGCCGAGGGGGCGGGGATCGACCTTTCGGCGATCGTGCTGATCAATGCGCGCACCGAGGTCCTGCAGCTTGCCCGGCTCGAAGCCGGCGTCGGCGATGACGATCCGGATGGCTGCACCGGCGCCGTGCTGCTGCCGGAGGTCACGCAGGACGGAACCGTCATCCACGGCCAGAACTGGGATTGGCGGGCCGAATGCGCCGATAGCTCAATCGTGTTGCGCATCCTGCGCGACGATGGCCCGGACATCCTGACGTTCACCGAGGCTGGCGGCCTGGCGCGCAGCGGCTTCAATTCCGCCGGCATCACCATCACCGCCAATTATCTCGAGAGCGAGCGCGATTATCGCGACATGGGCATCCCGTTGCCGTTCATCCGCCGCCGGGCGCTGGAGGCGCAACATTTCGCCCTGGCGCTGCGCGTCGTGGCCATCACCCCGAAATCCGGCTCTAACAACATGATGCTGTCGACGGCGGAAGGCTTTGCCGTCGATCTCGAATGCGCCCCGGACGAGGTGTTCCCGATCTACCCGGAAAACGGCATGATCGTGCATGCCAACCACTGGCAGAGCGGCGTCGCCCTGTCGAAACTCAAGGAAACCGGCCTCGCCAGCGTTCCCGACAGTCTTTACCGCGACCAGCGCGTCTGGAAGGTGCTGAAAGAGGGCGGCGAAAAGCTCGGTGCCGACGACCTGAAGCGCGCCTTCTTCGACGATTTCGGCTCGCCCTTCTGCGTCTGCCGCGCGCCGCTGGCGAAGGAGGGCGGCAATCTCTCCGCCACCGTGGCGATGATCATCTGCGAACCGGCCAAGGGTTTCATGGACATCGCGCCGCTGCCGGCGCTGAACCGCACTTTCACGCGCTATGAACTGGCCATGGACGAGGCGGCGCTTGCAAAAGCGGCCGGCGCGACCGTCGATGCAGTCGGGAAAGGCAAGCGATGGTCCGCTTCATCCTGACCCGGATCGCATCGTCGATCCCGACCCTCTTCCTCGTCTCGGTCGCCGTCTTCGCCCTGATGCGGATGATCCCGGGCGATCCGGCGACGCTGATGCTGGGCGATCTCGCCCAGCCCGGCCAGGTGGAGGCGCTGCGGCGGGAGATGGGCCTCGACCAGCCGATCGCGCTGCAATATCTCTACTGGCTAGGCAATGTGCTGACCGGCGATTTCGGCCAGTCGATCTCGACGCGGCAGCCGGTGCTGCCGCTGATCCTCGAACGCTTCTCCGTCTCGGCGACCATCGTTCTCGTCGCCGTCTTCTTCGCCACCTTCATCGCCGTTCCCGCCGGCATGTTCGCCGCCTGGCGGCAGAACCGGTCGGGCGATATCGCCGTTATCGCCACATCGACGCTGCTCCTTTCCATTCCGAGCTTCTGGCTTGGGCTGATGCTGCTTTTGATCTTCGGCCTGCAGCTCGGCTGGCTGCCTGTCGTCGGCTATGTGCCGTTCAGCCGCGATTTCGGCAGCGCGCTGCTCTACATCATCATGCCCGTGGTGACGCTGGTGCTGGTGGAATCCGGCTCGATCACCCGCATGGCCCGCGCCAGCACCATCGAGGTGGCGCGGCTGGAATACATCACCCATGCCCGCGCCAAGGGCCTGTCGGAAGCGACTGTCATGTGGCGGCACGCCTTCAAGAACGCCTTTGCCCCGACGATGACGCTGATCGGCCTGGTTCTCGGCAGCCTGCTCGCCAACATTGCCGTCATCGAGACCGTCTTCACCATTCCCGGCCTCGGCCGCATGCTGGTGGACGGCATCTATGCCCGCGACTATCCGGTGGTGCAGGGCTGCATGCTGTTCACCGCCTTCATCTATGTGGTGGTCAACCTGCTGGTCGATCTCCTCTATCCGCTTCTCGATCCAAGGGTGACGGCATGATCGCTCGGGCGCTCGGTTTTCCCGCATTGCGTTTCAACGGCCTGATCGGCATTCTCATCGTCGGCCTGCTCCTGTTCGTCGCCGTCTTCGGCCCCTGGCTCTCGCCTTACGATCCGCTGAAGCTGGACCTGCTCGCCCGCCTCAAGGGACCATCGGCCAGCCACCTGCTCGGCGCCGACGAGTTCGGCCGCGACATGCTCAGCCGGCTGATGTACGGCGCACGAACCAGCGCCTGGATCGCCTTTTCTACCGTTGTCTTCGCCATCGTCTTCGGCACGATCCTCGGCATCCTCGCCGGTTTCCTGCGCGGCTGGACCGACCGCATCCTGATGATGGTCAATGATGCGCTGCTCGCCTTTCCCGGCCTGTTGCTGGCGCTCGGCTTCATGGCGGTGTTCGGCGCCAGCCGCAATGGCATCATCATCGCGCTCGGCATCGCCTATGTGCCGGTCGCCGTGCGTGTTGTGCGCGGCACGGTGCTCTCGATCCGCGAGCGGGAATTCGTCGAGGCCTCGCGGGTGATGGGCAACAGCGAGATCGTCACCATGCTGCGGCATGTGCTGCCGAATTGTATCGCGCCGATCATGGTGCTGGCGACGACGATGTTCGGCTGGGTGGTGCTGTCGGAAAGCGCGCTCTCCTTCCTCGGCCTCGGCGTGCCGCCGCCGGCGCCAAGCTGGGGCAACATGCTCTCCACCGGCCGCCCCTACATCAACCAGGCGCCGCACATCATCATTCTGCCCGGCCTTTGCATCTCGATCACGCTTCTCGGCGTGAACCTTCTCGGCGATGCGGTGCGCGACTGGCTCGACCCGAAGATGCAGGATTGAAACATGGCTGGGACAAACGAAAAACGGGCCCTGTTGACCGTCGAGAACCTCTCCGTCCGGGTCGGGACGGTTGGCGTCAAGGTCGTCGACGATCTGAGCTTTATCTTGCCTGCCGGCGAGATGCTGGCGCTGGTCGGCGAATCCGGCTCCGGCAAGACCATGGCGGCGCGCTCCGTGCTCGGCCTGCTGCCGCCGCCCTTTCAGGTAACGCCTGAAAGCCGCATCCGTCTGCGCGACACCGAACTGACCGGATTGCCGCCGGCAAAGCTCCGTGAAATCCGTGGCGCCGAGATCGGCATGGTGTTCCAGGAGCCGATGGTGTCGCTCAATCCGTCGATGACCATCGGCCAGCAGATGGCGGAAGGGCTGGCGCTGCACCGCAAGCTCGGCAAGGCCGAGATCCGAGATCGCAGCCTTGCCATGCTGGAGCGCATCCGCATCCAGAATCCCGAGCGCTGTCTTTCCGCCTATCCGCACGAATTTTCCGGCGGCATGCGCCAGCGCATCATGCTTGCCTCCGTCATGCTGCTGAAGCCGGCGCTCCTGATCGCCGACGAGCCGACCACGGCGCTCGACACGCTGATCCAGCGCGACGTGCTCGACCTGATGGTGGAGCTGACGCAGGAAAACAACACCTCCGTGCTGCTGATCAGCCACGATCTCGGCATGGTCTCGCATTACGTCCGCAACGTCGTCGTCATGCACAAGGGCAGGGCGTTGGAGCAGGGCGACAGCACCGAGGTGCTGCATGCGCCGAAACACGATTACACTAGGCGCCTCGTCGATGCCCTGCCGCGGCGTAGCGCCGGCGGCATTCGCTCCGCGGGGGCGGCCGGCGAGCCGCTGATCGAGCTGAAGAACGTCGTCATCGATTATCCCGGCCGCGCCAGGCTGTTTGGCCGGACGGAAGGAAAGCGCGCCGTCCACGGCGCCGACCTGACGATCAACACGGGCGAGACGCTGGCGCTGGTCGGCGCTTCCGGTTCCGGCAAGACGACGCTCGGCCGGGCGATCGTCGGCCTGGTCACGCCGTCCTCCGGCACGATGCGGTTTCGCGGCCTGCCGCTGGCTTACGGGCGCGATGCGGCCAGCCGCAGCCTGCGGCAGGCGATCCAGATCGTCTTCCAGGACCCCTATTCCTCGCTCGATCCACGCCAGCGCATTGCCGATATCGTCGAGGAGCCGTTGAAGCTCGATGCGCGGATGGACCGCCGGCAGCGGCAGGAGCGGGTGAGGGAGGTCTTCGCCGAAGTCGGCCTGGCGCCGGAATTCGCCCGGCGCTTTCCGCACCAGCTCTCCGGCGGCCAGCGCCAGCGCGTGGCGATTGCCCGCGCCATCGTCAGCCGCCCGGCCTTCGTGGTTGCCGACGAGCCGGTCTCGGCGCTGGACATGACGGTGCAGAAGCAGATCCTGAAACTGTTCCGCGACCTGCAGGCGCGCTACGGTTTCGCCTGCCTGTTCGTCTCCCACGATCTTGGCGCCGTGGAGCAGGTGGCCGACCGGGTCGCCGTGATGGAAGATGGCCGTATCGTCGAGATTGGCGGGCGCGACGATGTCTTCGACCGGCCGCAGCATACCTATACACGCCGGCTGCTCGATGCCGCCATGCTGCTGGACCGCAGCTTTGCCGGTGGCGCGGCGCAGAAACAGGTGGCCGGATCATGATCTTCGCGCCGCAGCCGTTGCGGGAAGGCGGCACGGCCGGCCGCCTCGGTTATTACGATCGCGGCCGCACGCCCTATTTTGCCAGCCGCCTGGAGCCGCGGCTCTCCTATTGCCTCTACGTGCCGCACGACTACGACGAGCATAGCGGCGAGGCCCTCGATCTTGTCGTTCTCGTTCATGGCACGGCACGCTGGGCGGAAACCTATCGCAACGGTTTTGCGGATTTTGCCGAGCGCGAGCGCGTCATCATCCTCGCGCCGCTGTTTCCGGCCGGTATGTCGGCGCCGGGGGAACTGTCGAGCTACAAGCTGATCCGCCACGGCGGCATCGCCTACGACCTTGTGCTGCTCGACATGGTGGCAGAGGTGGCGGAACGCTATCGGCTGCGCTCGGAGCGTTTCCTGCTGCACGGCTTTTCCGGCGGCGGTCATTTCGCGCATCGTTTCCTCTTCATCCATCCCGAACGGCTGCTCGGCGTCTCGATCGGCGCGCCGGGTATCGTGACCCTTCTCGATCCCGATCATGATTTCTGGGTGGGCATCCGCAATTTCGAAACGGTGTTCGGCAAGCGGCTGGATATCGACGCCATGCGGCATGTGCCGGTACACATGGTGATCGGCGGCGAGGACAAGGAAACATGGGAAATCCGCCTGACACCGCAGGATAGCTGGTGGATGGCCGGCGCCGAACGCCTGGCGGAGGCCAACCGGCTGGAGCGCCTGGCGGCCTTGCGCCAAAACCTCGAATCCCATGGTATAGGCGTCATGCAGGATATCGTTCCCGGCGTCGGTCATGACGGCCGGGCGATGGTGGCTGCCGTTCAGGGCTGGTTTTCCACGGTCCTCGCCGTTTCAAGGAAGGAATGACGCATGCAATCGCTCGGCCGTATCATCGAAATCTGGCGCTATCCGGTCAGTTCCATGGGGGGCGAGCAGATGCAGGAGGCGCTGATGGCTCCCGGCGGTCTTGAGCATGACCGGCTCTGGGGCATCGTCGAAAAGGAAAGCGGCGAGATCGCCGCGCCGGAAAACCGCAAGCCATGGCGCCCCTTGCCGAACCTGCGGTCTCGGATCGGTGCAAACGGCATAGAAGTGGGAAACGGCGAAGGTGAGTGGTTTGCCGTCGAGACCGCGGAGGCCGAGGCGATGGCCAGCCGTTTCCTGGATTTCCCGGCCACCTTCAAGCCGCATGTGCCCTATGGTGCCGAAGGCGAGGGCAAGGTTGCGCCGCGCTACCAGCGCGCCGACATCCACCTCTTGACCACCGCCTCGATGCGCGAGCTCGGTGATCTCCTCGGCAAGCCGGAGGAGGTGCATCCGCGCCGCTTCCGCCCCAACATCGTCGTCGAGACGGAGCCGGGTTTTACCGGATTGGTCGAACACCAGTTGATCGGCCGAAAACTCATGATCGGCGATGCGGTGATCACCTTTACCGAACCCTGCGCCCGCTGCACCTTCACGGCGCTTGCCCAAGGCGAGCTTTCTTTCCTGCCGGCGGTGCTGCACAAGATCAGCCAGCACGGCGAGGGCGGTTTCGGCGCCCTCTGCAAGGTGGAGGGCACGACGACGATCCGCGTTGGCGACCGTCTCAGCCTTGCCGAAGCGTGATCTTCTTCCAGCCTTCGACGCTTGGCGGACCGGCGGCAACGGACAGCGATACGGTTTCTCCGATTTCATAGATGACGGCGCCGACCGTCATCGATTTCATCAGGCCGAGTTTCGTGTGTGCATTCGCCGGGCCTTTCGGCACCATCGACACGGCGCCGCCTTTGCGGCAGGCGGAAAGCGCTGTTTTTATCCTGTCGAGATCGACCGGCCTGCTGCGGGCGAAATCGGTGTGGAGGCTGCGTAGCCGGTTTCGCGAATTGCTGCTGCCTTCCATTTTCGCGCCGGGAGCGGCGTCGGTGCTGGCCAGCGGATGGTTGGTATGCAGCGACCGTCCGTTCTCGACCGTCAGCACGGCAGCGCCGCCGGCGGAGCATTCGAGGGTGCGGACACCTTGCCGGTCGCCGATCTGGTAGTTCTGGCCCGAGGCATGGCGTACGCGCGAAAGGAATGCCGCCGCCGCTTCGGCATTCGCCTGCGCCAGCGCGCCGCGCATGGCAAAGGCCACCGGCAGGCCGCGCCGGCTGGTGGCAAGCTGCGACAGCGTGTTGACGCAGATGCCGAGACCGCGGCTGGAAACACCCATCAGGCCGACCATGCCGGCGGAGGTATAGACGAGTGTTTCGTTGTCTCCGTCTTTGAGGCGCAGCAAGGCTTGTGCATGATCGTGCCAGCGCGGCAGGTCCATGGTTTGGCCGACCAGCGTCGGCTGGCCCTCGGCCGGCGCAATCGCAAGGCTGCTGCAATGGCCGTCGCCCTTTGTCTTGCCGAACCACCATTCCTCGTCCATCAGCTGCAGGGCGAAAGCCGTCTCTTCCGCAATCCCGGCGCCTTCGGCAATGCCGTGGACCTCTTCCAGCAGCTCGGGCGTGAATTCGGCCACTGCCGGCCGGAAATCCGTGGCGGTCAAAAAGGCCGGCAGGAAGGTTTTGGCCGGCTGGCCGTATGATTTGCCGATGGCTGCCTGCCAGCGCTCGATCTTTTCGGCGATAACACCGCGCAAGGCTTCGCCATGCGCCTGCCCGCGGGCACGCGGCGCCTTGGGGCAATCGACGATCGGCAGGTCTTGGGTATGCATGGTTTCCTCCGGGAGTATGGCAACGGTTCCGGCAAAAGGCACGGGCGCCGGTCATGGCTGCGGACCTTACTGCAGTGGAGCTATGCGGGGAACTGTTTGCGCAAGAGAGGATGGGGAAACTTCAGGTCCGAGTGGTGCGAACCGACCACCGAAAAACCTCTCCTCCGTCATCCTCGGGTCAAGCCCGAGGATGACGTCGGAGGGAGGGAAAGCCCGAACCTCAACCGCGGCCGAAGGCGGGACGCTCCCCGCCTTCGGCCTGCGCTGATACGAAGTCTCAGTTCTTCTTCACACCCCAGGCCCGCTCCTTGTCGGCCGGCCAGACGGCGTAACCTTCGATCTTGGCGCCAACCGCGGCGACCACCGGCTCGTAATAGAGACCGAGGATCGGCACGTCCTTTGCCATCAATTCGTGGATCTGCTTGAAGATCGCCTTGCGCGCCTCGAAATCGGTGGTTTTGGTCGACTTGAGGTAGAGGTCGTAGGCCTCGGTGCTGCCCCACTGCGCCGTGAGATCGGTCTTCTTGTCGCCGATGATGATGCCGTAGAACTGCGAGGGGTCGAGGCGGGCGGAATAGCCGAAGGACTGCATCTGGAACTTGCCGGCAAGATAGTTGTCGAGCTGGGCCGCCCAATCCAGCACTTCCAGCTCGGCATTGATGCCGGCGCCGGCCAGCATCGCCTGCACCAGCACGCTGTTTTCATACATGCCCTGGTAGCGGGTGTTGGTCTGGATCTTGATCGTCTCGCCCTTGTAGCCGGCCTCGGCCAGCAACGCCTTGGCGGTTTCCGGGTTGTAATCGGGCCACTTCAGGAAATCCTGGTCGAAGAAGGCGCTGGCCTGCGGCACGCCGGAGGGGTTGAATTCCGCAAGCCCCGCCGTGCGGGCAGCGGCGATCTGCTTGAAGTCAATGGCGTGGGCAATCGCCTGGCGCAGCTTGACGTTCGACATCAGGGGATCGTTGGTTTGGATCAGAAGCGGCGTCAGCGAGAGCCCGGCGGTGGTCATCACCTGCAGGCCGCGGCCCTTGGCGTCCTCGATGCGTTGCGATTCGAAGTTCGGCAGCACGTCGACCTCGCCGGCAAACAGCGCGGTTTCAGCGGCCGAGGTATCCGGAATGATCATGAATTTCGCTTCGTCGACCAAGGCCGTACGGTCGCCGGCATATCCGCTCGCCTTTTCCTTCAGCGGCTTGTAGTCGGCATATTTCTCCAGCGTGATGTACTGGCCCTTCTGCCATTCCTTCAGCTTGAAGGAACCGCTGCCGATGGCGCTGTCGGCAATCCACTTGCCGTCGGCGCCGACATTCTTCGGGCTGGCGATCCAGCCGTTGCACTGGATGTTGGCAAGCTGCGCCAGGAACAGCGCATTCGGCTCGGCGATCTTGAAGACGACGGTGCGCGGATCGGACGTTTCCACTGCATCGACCTTCAGGCCCTGCGACCCGTCGAAGAAGGCGTTGCAGAACCATTCGGCGCCGGCCGCGACACGCCGGTCCCAGTTCCACTTGACATCGGCCGAGGTGACGGGATCGCCGTTGTGGAAGGTCGCGCCGTCGCGGAGCGTGAAGGTGTAGGTCTTGCCGTCGTCGGAGACACTCCAGGCTTCCGCGAGCGCCGGGCCGATGGTCAGGTCGTCGCGGAAGCCGACCAGCGTTTCGAAGACGTGGTGCAGGATGGTGTCGGTGTTGGCGTCGCGGTTGAGGCCTTCGGTGCCGCGGATATCGGCATTGATGCGGATGTTCAGCGTATTGGCCTGCGCTCCGGCGCCAAACAGCAGACCTGCTGCCAGCGCCGTCGAAATCAAGAATGTCCGGTTCATGGTTGTCTCCGATTGTTCCCCGCTTTGTTATCGTCAGGAGCGCGCGCGGATTGCGTCCAGCGTTTGTGCAAAGAAGTCCTTGACCTCGGCGATCAGCTCCCGGTCGTCATGGGCGATACCGGGCACGATGTCGTGGCGCACGGCGATGCCATGCTTCTCGAAGCTGTGTTTCAGCGCCCGCATTCGGTCGTTGCGGGTGGCGCCGGCCAGATCGGCGCCCGGCATGTACCAGGCGTCGTCGGGTGTGATGGTGATTTCCCAGGTTTCGAGATCATCGCCGCCGATGACCATCTGCACCGCGACCTTGCGCATTTCCGCAAGGTCGATCGTCTTGCCGAAGACCTTTTCGAAATCGCGCACGCCGACCCAGAAGTCGTGGTCGAAGTCGAGCAGGGTCACGACGCCGGGCGCGCCGATCGAGGCGGCCAGCAACCGCTCGGGGTGGAGGTAGAAGAACCGGTGGGTGAAATGGCCGCCGCCGGAGAAGCCATACATCATCACCCGGTCGCCCTCGATGCGGTATTTTTCCTGCATCTCGGCGATCATATCGAGCATGACGGCATCATAATGCAGGTCGCCTGCTCTCAGCATTTTGTAGGATGAAAGATCACCGGGGAAGCAGATGTTTGCTGGAAAGAGCGGGCAGAGAACGATCACGCCATTGGCCTCGGCAAAATCGGCGAACGCATCGCGGTAGGCAAGCATGCCGCGCTCGGTACCGTGCACGATCACCGCCAGAGGATAGGTCTTTTCGCCGTCTTCCTCGTAGTCATCGGGCACATAAGCACAATAGGGGAAGCGCTGATCGAAGCGCGAGGCATAGACCGTCGTATGCCCGAAATCGTAATAGGAAAGTTTTTTACCGTGACCGCTGACGTTACGCATGCAACTGGCTCCCTCCTGATGAAGGGGACTATTTCATAATTTTGTGTGCATGAAAAGCGTTTTTAGGAGAATTGAAAACAACCGGATCGATGACGATAATCCCACTGCCGGCTGAATGGAGGCAACGGAAAGCGGACGCGCCGGACGGCATGTTCGTCCGGGCGGCACGTTCGGTTCTTTCTGGAGGAAGGGTCAGTCCTGCAACTGCCGTGCGGGAAGCGTCATGCGGATGATCAGGCCGGTGGTCTGCCAATCGCGCTCGATGGTGGCATTCATGCCGCGTTTCAGCGTTTCTTCGAGACGGCTTCCGAAGCCACCGACATTTTCGGCGGGACGGGCCGGAGGGCCGTCGGCCTCGACCCATTTCAGTCGCAGTTCGTCCTGTTCCAACTGACAATCGACCTGCAACTTGCCGTTCGGTGTCGATAGCGATCCGTATTTCGCCGCGTTGGTCATGAATTCATGCAGCAGCAATGCAAGGTTGGTCACCTTTCCTGTGCCGATGCGCATATCGGTGCCGGCAAGGCAGACACGATCGCGGTTTGTATTCTGATAGGGTGCAACAAGGGCGTTCAGCAGGGTGAAGATCGTCGTGCCGGCTTCGAGAAGCGTGCCATCGGGTTGCATCGGCGGCAGGGTCATTTCGTGCGCGCGGGCCAGCGCGGTAAGGCGTTCCTTCAGGGATCGTGCAAGATCGGTTGGCGTTTCGGCACTGCGGGCCGCAAGCGAAACCAGCCCTCCAGTCAGGGCAAACAGGTTCTTGATGCGATGGTTCATTTCCCGCAGCAGCAGCCCCTGGCGTTCCGCCGCCCGCTTTCGCTCGGTGATATTGCGTGCCACCTTCGATGCGCCGATGATGGTTCCGTCGTCGCCGCGGATCGGGGAAATGGCCAGCGAAATGTCGATCAGGGTGCCGTCCTTGCGCAGGCGCACCGTTTCGAAATGCAGGACGTGTTCCCCCTGGCCGACCCGTGCCAGAATGGATTTTTCCTCGTCCATCTTGTTTTCGGGGATGAGAATGGTGATCGGTTTGCCGATCGCCTCCGCGGGCTTGTAGCCGAAAATATGCTCGGCGCCCTGGTTCCAGCTGGTGATCGTTCCCGCCAGCGTCTTGCTGATGATGGCGTCTTCCGACGATTCGACGATGGCGGCGAGCAGGGCAGAAGACTCGTGTGCCTTGCGCCGGAATTCGGCCTCCGCCTGCGATGCGCGGAGCAGCCGGGCATTGTCGATGGCGATTGCCGCGTGCGAGGCGACGGCCTGCACCAGTTCCTCATGTTCGTCGGAGAACATGCCGGGCAGGTCGTGGCCGAACAGCAGGCCGCCATGGACTTCGCCGGTGCGCGAAATCACCGGAACGGCGAGGTAACTGACAACGGGGAGATGGCCCGTCGGCATGCCCTGCAGCGGCTCGTTCTTCGCATAACGGGGATCCTGGCGGATATCGTCGGACCGAACGACGCCGGTACCGTCGAAGGTCGGGGCAAAGACCGCCGTCTTGCGCGGCAGGCCAAACCGCTCGAACGCCGATCTCGGTGCGCCGGAAAGCGTGTAGAGGCTGAAATGAGGCCCTTCGACGCCGGGGATGTTGTAGAAGAAGGCACCATATTTCGCACCGGTCAGTTCCGTCGCGCCATCGGTCACCACCTGCACGATGCGATCGAGATCCAGATCGCTGGAGATGGCCTTGGTGATGGCATAGAGCGTGCGCAGAAGCCGGACGTCCAGCCGGGATGCAACCGATTCGGGCTGCCGATCCATGCCGGGCGGTACCGTTTCATCCATCCCACAAAGCTCCTTTGGCTCGGAGCGCGGAAGCATCCGCCGGCTCTTACAGATCAATACCTTAATCCGCTCCCCGGTCCGGGTCAAATTGACGCTTGTTCGTTTCCCGGCCGGTCGGTGTCCGCCCCGCCGAAACGAAAAAAGCGGGACCAGAGCCCCGCCTTTCATCGATGCGTTGTGACGCGATATGCGTTTAGTGGCTGTCCTTGCCGACAGCGTTGCCGCGACATCCCTTGAGGAAGCCGAGGTCGGCGCCGGTGTCGGCCCCTTGCACCTGCTGCTGGTGCAGCCAGGCATAACCGGAGGCCGGCAGTTCGTGGTTCGGCTGCCATTCGGCAAGCCGCGCCGCCAGCTCTTCCTCGGAAATATCGAGGTGAAGGCGGCGATTGGGCACGTCGAGTTCGATCATGTCGCCGTCCTTGACGACGGCGAGCGGGCCGCCGACCGCCGCTTCCGGCGAGGTGTGCAGCACGACGGTGCCATAGGCCGTGCCGGACATGCGGGCGTCGGAAATGCGCACCATGTCGGTGATACCCTTCTTCAGCACCTTCGGCGGCAGGCCCATGTTGCCGACTTCGGCCATGCCCGGATAACCCTTCGGGCCACAGTTCTTCAGGACCATGACGCAGGTCTCGTCGATGTCGAGATTGTCGTCGTTGATCTTGGCCTTGTAGTCGTCGATGTCTTCGAACACGACCGCACGGCCACGATGGACCAGCAGATGAGGGGAGGCGGCCGACGGCTTGAGCACCGCGCCCTTGGGCGCCAGGTTGCCGCGCAGAACGACGATGCCGCCCGATTGCGTCAGCGCCTTCTCGGCCGGCAGGATGACGTCCTCGTTCCAGTTGACGACGTCCTTGACCTCGTTCCACATGGTCTCGCCGGAAACGGTCATCGCATCCTTGTGCAGCAGGCCGGCCTCACCCAGACGCTTCAGCACGACGGGCAGGCCGCCGGCATAGAAGAACTCTTCCATCAGGTATTTGCCCGACGGCATCAGGTTGACGATGGTCGGCACGTCGCGGCCACAGCGGTCCCAGTCGTCGAGCGTCAGGTCGATGCCGACGCGGCCGGCGATGGCGAGCAGGTGGATCACGGCGTTGGTCGAGCCGCCGATGGCCGCATTGGTGCGGATGGCGTTCTCGAAGGCCTGCTTGGTCATGATGTCGGACGGCGTCAGGTCGTCCTTGACCATCTGCACGATCCGGCGGCCGGTGAGCTGAGCCATGACCTTGCGGCGGGAATCAACGCCGGGGATGGCGGCGTTGCCGGAGAGTGCCATGCCGAGCGCTTCGGCCATCGACGCCATGGTCGAGGCGGTGCCCATGGTGTTGCAGGTGCCCGAAGAACGGCTCATCGAGGCTTCTGCCTCGAGGAACTCGGCCTGCGTCATCTCGCCGGCCTTGACCATTTCGGAGAATTTCCAGAGGTGCGTGCCGGAGCCGACGCGCTCACCGCGGAAATAACCGTTGAGCATCGGACCGCCGGTGACGACGATCGAGGGCAGGTCGACCGAGGCCGCACCCATCAGCAGCGACGGCGTGGTCTTGTCGCAGCCGACCAGCAGCACGCAGCCGTCCATCGGCTGGCCGCGGATCGCTTCCTCGACCGCCAGAGCGGCGAGGTTGCGATACATCATTGCCGTTGGGCGGAACGTGTTTTCGGAGGCCGAGAACACCGGCACCTCGAGCGGGAAACCGCCGGCTTCCCAGACGCCCGCCTTCACCTTTTCGGCGAGTTCGCGCAGATGGCCGTTGCACGGGGTCATGTCCGACCAGGTGTTGAGGATGCCGATGACCGGGCGCCCGTCGAACAGGTCGTGCGGATAACCCTGGTTTTTCATCCAGCCGCGATGATAGATCACGTCACGGCTGGTGCCGCCATACCATTCCTGCGACCGCAGCTTGCGGGGCCATTCTGCTTTCTTCTTCATTCTCTTACCCTCGTTGATGCCGAGCCGTCTGTCGATGGCGGCCCGGATCGTCGGAAATGTCAGGCCAGCGTGTAAGCGGTCTTGACGGTTGTAAAGAACTCGCTCGCATACTTGCCCTGCTCGCGCGGACCGAAGGAGGAGCCCTTGCGGCCGCCGAACGGCACATGGAAATCGACGCCGGCAGTCGGCAGGTTGACCATCACCATGCCGGCTTCCGAATTGCGCTTGAAATGCGTCGCATGCTTGAGGCTCGTCGTGGCGATGCCGGCCGACAGGCCGAACGGCGTGTCGTTGGCGACGGCAAGCGCCTCGTCGTAATCCTTGACGCGGATCACGGCGGCGACCGGGCCGAAAATCTCTTCACGCGAAATGCGCATGCTGTTGGTCGCTTCGGTGAACAGTGTCGGCTGCAGATAGAAGCCGGGCGTCTCGTTCTTCACCAATTCGCCGCCGAAGGCGAGTTTTGCGCCTTCCGACTTGCCGATCTCGATGTAATCCGTGTCGGTCTTCAGCTGCTTTTCGTCGACCACCGGGCCGATATGCGTGCCGGCCTTCAGGGCGTTGTCGACGGTCAGCGTCTTCAGCTTTTCGGTGAGTGCTGCGACGAACTTGTCGTGGATGCCTTCGGTGACGATCAGGCGCGATGATGCCGTGCAGCGCTGGCCGGTGGAGAAGAAGCCGGAGTTGGCGGCCGCTTCGACGGCGACGGTGAGGTCGGCATCGTCGAGCACGATCATCGGGTTCTTGCCGCCCATTTCCAGCTGGAACTTGCGGTTATGCTCGATGGAGGCAAGTGCGACACGCTTGCCGGTGCCGGTGGAGCCGGTGAAGGTGATGCCGGCGAGATCCGGGCTGTCGAGCATGGCCTGGCCGACGACGGAGCCCTTGCCCATGACGAGGTTGAGCACGCCCTTGGGCAGACCGGCGCGGTGGAGGATGTCGACGATGGCCCAGGCGCAACCCGGGACGAGGTCGGCGGGCTTGAAGACGATGGTGTTGCCATAGGCAAGCGCCGGGGCGATCTTCCAGGCGGGGATGGCGATCGGGAAGTTCCACGGCGTAATGATGCCGATGACACCGAGCGGCTCGCGGGTGATCTCGACGCCGATGTTGGGACGCACGGAGGGCAGCACCTCGCCGGCAAGGCGCAGGCATTCACCGGCGAAGAAATCGAAGATCTGGCCGGCGCGGATGGTTTCGCCGATGGCTTCGGGCAGGGTCTTGCCTTCTTCGCGGGCGAGCAGGCGGCCCAACTCTTCCTTGCGGGCGATGATCTCGTCGGAGGCCTTCTTCAGGATCGCATGGCGCTCCAGAATGCCGGAACGCGACCAGGCCGGGAAGGCGGCCTTGGCGGCGGCAATCGCAGACGCGACGTCGGCGGCGCTACCGCTGGCGTACTGGCCGACGATGTCGTTTGTATCGGACGGGTTGATGTTGGCGGTGGCGTTTGTGCCGATCCATTCGCCGGCGATCAGGTTCTGATAGATGGTCATGGCTCCGGGAGCCTCCTTTTCGGATAGGGGGAAGAGGTCCGCCGCCTTGGGAGGATACGGCGGACCTTTCGGTGAACTAGAGCTGCCGCACCACGATCTCTTCCTCGGCGGCGACCGCCAGGGGATTGCGCAGCGGCAAGCCGAATTCGCTCACCTCGATTTCGAAGACATCGCCCGTCTGGGGCTTGATGCCATCGGCGAAAGACAGGGTGGCCGTACCGAACATATGGACGTGGATATCGCCCGGTGCGCGGAACAGGCCGTACTTGAAGTGGTGGTATTCCAGGTTGGCGAAGGTGTGCGACATGTTCGCTTCGCCCGACAGGAACGGCTTTTCGAAAATCACCTCAGCGCCGCGCTTGATGCGCGACAGGCCGCGGATATCGTCCGGAGCCGCGCCTATGCGGATTTCGGGGCCGAAGCTTGCCATGCGCAGCTTGGAATGGGCGAGGTAGAGGTAGTTGATGCGCTCGGTGACGTGATCGGAGAACTCGTTGGAGAGCGCAAAACCGATGCGGAACGGCGTGCCGTCGTCGGCGATCACATAAATGCCGGCCATTTCCGGCTCCTCGCCGCCGTCCAGCGCGAAGGAGGGGGAGATCAGGTCGGCGCCTGGGGCAGCGGCCTGGGTGCCGTTGCCCTTGTAGAACCATTCCGGCTGCACGCCTTTTTCGCCGGCCTTCGGCTTGCCGTTCTCGATGCCCATCTTGAACATCTTCATCGAGTCGGTCAGCGTTTCTTCTGCCGCCTCGGTGGCCTTCTTATGCATGGAATCGCGGGTTGCTGCCGAGCCGAGGTGGGTCAAGCCGGTGCCGGTCAGGTGCAGGTGCGCCGGATCGGGATGGGTGATCGGCGGCAGGAACCGACCTTCGGCATAGGCTTTTTCGAGATCGACGGTTTCACCGAGACCCTTGGCGGCGATCACGTCCGCCAGGCTCTTGCCGGCATTGGCCGCTTCCATGGCCAGCGCGTAGACGCTGCCGGCGCCGATGACGGCCTTCGCTTCGCCACCGACTTCACGCACGGCGACGACGATGGTGCCGTCCGTGCCCTTGACCTGAGAAATCAACATGCGTTCGTTCCTTTTCCGGGTCGAGAGGAGTCAAAGGGATCCCGTTCCGCCCGAAGGCGGCCAACTCCACACTCTTGCTATTTGGGGCTGGCCGTTCGGCTCAGCCCTTGTTCTTGTTGTAGACGTCGAAGAAGACGGCTGCGAGCAGCACCAGGCCCTTGACGAGCTGCTGGTAATCGATGCCGAGGCCCATGATCGACATGCCGTTGTTCATCACGCCCATGATGAAGGCGCCGATGACCGCACCGGTGATCTTGCCGACGCCGCCGGAAGCCGAAGCGCCGCCGATGAAGCACGCCGCGATGACGTCCAGTTCGAAGCCGACACCGGCCTTGGGAGTGGCCGAATTCAGGCGGGCGGCGATGATCATGCCGGCGAGGGCAGCGAGCACGCCCATGTTGACGAAGGCGTAGAAGGTCAGCCGCTCGGTATTGATGCCCGAAAGCTTGGTTGCCTTTTCATTGCCGCCGAGCGCGTAGATGCGACGGCCGATGGTCGAGCGGTTGGTGATGAAGGTGTAGAGCGCGATGAGGAGCGCCATGACGACCAGCACGTTCGGGAAACCGCGATAGGTCGACAGCTGGAAGCCGATGAAGATCGCGACGGCGCCGATGATGGCCATCTGCAGGGCGAAGAACACCATCGGCTCGTTTTCCGAACCGTGCAGCTCGTTGGTGCGGCGCTTCTTCAGGCCGAAATAGACGGCGGCAATGACCAGGGCGACGACGACAACGAGGGCGAAGAAGTTGGTGACGACGGTCGGCGCCGGGTTGGCGAAAGACAGGAGGTCCGGAACGAAACCGGTCGACAGCAGCTGGAAGTCCTTCGGGAAGGGGCCGATCGGGCGGTTCTGCAGCACGAGATAGGTCAGGCCGCGGAAGACAAGCATGCCGGCCAGCGTCACGATGAAGGACGGGATCTTCTGGTAGGCGACCCAATAACCCTGCATCGCACCGGCAACGCCGCCGAGGATCAGGCAGATCGGTACGACGATAGAGAAATGCAGGCCCCATTTCACCAGCATGATCGCCGACAGGCCGCCAATGAAGGCGACGATGGAGCCGACCGACAGGTCGATATGTCCGGCGACGATGATCAGCAGCATGCCCAGCGCCATGATGACGATGAACGAGTTCTGCAGCACGAGGTTGGTGATGTTGACCGGCCGGAACAGCACGCCCTGGGTGATGACCTGGAAGAACACCATGATCACCACGAGCGCGACCAGAAGGCCGTACTCGCGGATGTTGTTTCGAAGGTAGCTTCCGATCGAAGCGGTGTTTGAAGCGCTGGTTTCGCCGGACATTAGTTTTTCTCCCCAGAGCGCATGATGGCGCGCATAATCGATTCCTGGCTTGCCTCTTCCTTGGGAAGCTCGGCAACGATGCGCCCTTCGTTCATGACGTAGATGCGGTCACAGGTTCCCAGGAGCTCGGGCATTTCCGACGAAATCATCAGGATGCCTTTGCCTTCTGCGGCAAGCTGGTTGATGATGGAATAAATCTCGAATTTGGCACCCACGTCGATACCGCGCGTGGGCTCATCGAGGATGAGTATTTCCGGATTGGTGAACAGCCATTTCGACAGGACAACCTTCTGCTGGTTGCCGCCGGAAAGGTTCACTGCTTCCTGATAGATGGAGTGCGAGCGAATGCGCAGGCGCGAACGGTAGTCCGTCGCGACCTGGGCTTCGCGCCGCGTGTCGATGACGCCGTTGCTGGCCACCGCCGAAAGATTGGCAAGCGAGGTGTTGTGCATGATGTTGTTGATCAGCACGAGACCCAGATGCTTGCGGTCTTCGGTGACGTATGCAAGGCCGGCATCGATCGCCTTCGGGATGGTGGTGACGTCGACGGGCTTGCCGTGCATCGACACTTCGCCGGTGATCTTGTGGCCCCAGGAGCGGCCGAAGATGCTCATGGCGGTTTCGGTGCGGCCGGCGCCCATCAGGCCGGCGATGCCGACGACTTCGCCGGCGCGGACGTTGAAATTGATGTCGTGCAGGAACTGCCGGTCGCGGTGCTGATGGTGGAAGACGTTCCAGTTCTTCACTTCGAGCAGCACGTTACCGATTTTTGGCTCGCGCGGTGGATACCGGTCTTCCATGTCGCGACCGACCATGCCCTTGATGATCCGGTCTTCGCTGATGTCTTCCTTGTGACAGTCCAGCGTTTCGACGGTGCCGCCATCGCGCAGGATGGTGATCTTGTCGGCGACCTTCTTGATCTCGTTGAGCTTGTGCGAAATGATGATCGACGTCAGGCCCTGGTTGCGGAATTCCATGAGCAGCTGCAGGAGCGCGTCGGAATCCGTTTCGTTCAGCGAGGCGGTCGGTTCGTCGAGGATCAGCAGGCGTACCTTCTTCGACAGTGCCTTGGCGATTTCGACCAGCTGCTGCTTGCCGACGCCGATATCGGTGATCAGGGTCGAAGGGGCTTCCTTCAGGCCGACCTTGGCCAGCAATTCGCGGGTGCGGGAAAAGGTTTCAGGCCAATCGATGACGCCCTTGGCGGCGATCTCGTTGCCGAGGAAGATGTTTTCGGCGATCGACAGCAACGGCACCAGAGCCAGTTCCTGGTGGATGATGATGATGCCGAGATGTTCGCTATCGGAAATGGTGGAGAAAGCGCGGACTTGTCCATCGTAATGGATCTCGCCCTCGTAGGATCCGGCGGGATAGACGCCGCTGAGGACCTTCATCAATGTCGACTTGCCGGCGCCATTTTCGCCGACGAGCGCATGGATCTCTCCTTCGCGGACCTTGAAGTTGACGTTGTCGAGCGCCTTCACGCCCGGAAACGTCTTGGTAATATTCCGCATTTCGAGAATGATGTTTTCCATGTCAGTCACATTCCAGGGCGGCCGCACCGTGAGCGCGGGGCCAGCCGGCAATAAAATACCTCTATATCGTACGGGGATCCGCGATGAAACGCGGACCCCCGGCCAAATAGCGAGGATTAGTTGTCGATCTGCTCGGCGGTGTAATAGCCGGACTTCGTCAGGATGTCCTTGGCGTTGGTCTTGTCGACCGCAACCGGCTTGAGCAGGTAGGACGGGATGACCTTGACGCCGTTGTCGTAGGTCTTGGTGTCGTTGACTTCAGGCTCCTTGCCCTGCATCAGCGAGTCGACCATGCTCACGGCAACCTTTGCCAGTTCGCGGGTGTCCTTGAAGACGGTCGAGTTCTGCTCGCCGGCAAGGATCGACTTGACCGACGGAAGCTCTGCGTCCTGGCCGGTAACGATCGGCATCTTCAGTTCGCCGGAACCGTAACCGACGCCCTTGAGAGCCGACAGGATACCGATGGACAGGCCGTCATACGGAGACAGAACGCCATTGACGTGACCGTCGGTGTAGGTCGAGGACAGCAGGTTTTCCATGCGGGCCTGTGCAACGGCACCGTCCCAACGCAGCGTACCGACCTGTTCCATGCCGGTCTGGCCGGACTTGACGACGATGTCGCCGCTGTCGATCAGCGGCTGCAGGACAGACATGGCGCCATCATAGAAGAAGAAGGCGTTGTTGTCGTCCGGCGAACCGCCGAAGAGTTCGACGTTCCACGGCTTTACGCCGGCAAAGTTGGCCTTGAGGCCGTCGACGAGGCTGGTTGCCTGCAGAACGCCGACCTGGAAGTTGTCGAAGGTGGCGTAGTAGTCGACATTGCCGGAATCGCGGATCAGGCGGTCGTAGGCGATGACCTTGACGCCTGCATCGTGCGAGCGCTGCAGGATATCGGACAGCGTCGTGCCGTCGATGGCGCCGATAACGAGAACCTTGGCACCCTTGGTGACCATGTTCTCGATCTGGGCGAGCTGGTTCGGAATGTCGTCGTCAGCAAACTGCAGGTCCGGGGTGTAGCCGGCTTCCTTGAACAGCTTTTCCATGGTCTCGCCGTCCGAGATCCAGCGCGTGGAGGTCTTGGTCGGCATGGAAATGCCAACGACGCCCTTGTCCTGCGCCAGCGCAGGCATGACGAACGACGCGACGCCGATGGCGGTCGCTGCGAACAACGAAAGAAGGGTCTTCATTTCTCTCTCCCTTAGTGATCAATGCGGCGGGTCTTAGTTACACCCGCCTCGAAACTGTGGCCAGTCGAGAACAAGCGCATCAACGGGTCTGAAAGACGCCATGATGATCTCGCCAGCCTTTTTATCTGCTCCCAGCACACGTCCGCAAACTCGTCTTTTTTCCCATACCTGTCAAATCGAATAAATTGCGCCTCCCATATCAAAAATGATATAGTGAACGCATTAAGAATTTCACTGCCGGCCTTCGCCGGAGAGGCTAACATGACAAAGCATTCCCAGCCAGCCTGGCCTGAAAATACACCGCTTTCCGCCGATATCGACGCGCTGGCGCTTCTCAAGTCGGGGCTGAAGCTGACGCATCTCAGCATGCTGGTGACCATCGAGGATCATGGCCAGATCAGCGCTGCGGCCGAAGCCATGAACATCTCGCAGCCGGCTGCGTCGCGCATGCTGTCGGAAATGGAATCGATCCTGCGCACGCCGCTCTGCGAGCGTGTGGCGCGCGGCGTCGTGTTGACCAAATACGGTGCGGCTCTGGCCAAGCGGGCGCGAAAAATTCTCCTGGAACTGCGCGAGGCCAACCGGGAACTGGCGGAGTTGCGTACCGGCAATGGCGGATCGGTGTTCATCGGCGCAGTCACCGCGCCGGCGATCAGCCTGGTGGTGCCGGCGATCCACAAGGTGACGGCGAGTTATCCCGGCATCGAGATCAACGTCCAGGTGGAGACGAGCAACGTGCTGGCCCGCGAACTGCTGGCGGCGCGCCATGATTTCGTCATCGGCCGCATCCCCGACGATCTCAACCCGCGCCTGTTCCATGTGCACGAGATCGGCATCGAGCGCGCCTGTTTGATGGTGCGCGAAGGGCATCCGCTTCTGGACAAGCCGGCGGCCAGCCTGGCAGACCTGCCGGCTTTCGACTGGGTATTCCAGCCGCCCGGCACGCTGCTCAGGCGCACGGTCGAGGATATTTTCGTCACCGCCAACGTGCCGCTGCCGGAAAACATCATCAACACCTCGTCACTGCTGCTGACGGCGGCGGTGATCTGCAAGTCGGATGCGATCGCCCCTGTCGCCGTCGACATGGCGCAGTTCCTGGCCGGGCAAAGTTCGCGGGCCGGCGAGATCCGCATCCTGCCGATCGATTTCGAGATCAACGTCAAGCCTTACAGCCTGATCACCGTGCGCGAACGCGAACTGCCGCCGAGCGCCCGGCTGCTCTACGACATCATTCTGGAGGAAAGCCTGCGCCTGCCGGCCGCATGACCAGCCCGGCGCCATCTCCGGCCGGCATTGTGGCCGCCAACGAAGGAGACGACATGCTGTTCGGCCAATCGCTGTTCCAGTCGGTGCTGGAGCGGCTGGAGCAGGAAAAATCCGAGGAAGAAGAGGAGGCGCCGGCGGCCTCCGCCTATCGCGTGCGCGGTTTTTCCACCGGTTTTGTTGCGGCGACCACGGAAGGTGCCATCGGCAGCCTCCATGCCGAACGATCCTATCTTGATGTTCTGGAGGGTATGGAGCCGCCGCCGGAGGTGGAGCCGGTGATGCCGGAGCATCTCTTGCGGCTTTCGCCGGAAGAGATCGCCGAGGATCTTGCGTTGTCGCCGGCCGACGGCGTGTCGCGGCTCAACGAGAAACGCAGGCTTTTTGCCAAGACCAACCATCCCGACGGCGTACCCGAAAAATTTCGCGACAACGCCACGATCCGCATGACCATCGCCAACCTGATGATCGACGAGGCGTTGCGCCGGTTGGGGGCATGAGGCTGGGCACGCCCGTCGTCCGGATCGCCGCTGCATTTCCGCGCGTGCGAAAACTTCTTGTCTTCTTGTTCCGAGGCAGGATGCGTGTTGCCGGGAATGCTCCGGCGGCGCGCAGTGCCGATGGATGGAGGAGGGGGCTTGCGCTCAGTCCTGCTTTTTTTCGACCGGGGTCTCCTCGTCATCCTCGGGATCGTCGGCGACCGTGCCGGTCGCGGCAGGCGGGTCCTGCGGATTGAAGGTCAGCAGCAGCATGTAGGCAGCATAGGCGCCGGCTGCGCCGGCAAGAATGGCCCAGAACGGCTGCGCCGCCACGAGCTCGACGATCGCCCAGCCGAAACAGGAACCAACGATCGCCAGCCGCACCCAGAGCGGTCGGTAGGTAGGGTGGTTCGGATCGATCAACTGCATGGCGGCTTCCATATTGTTCCTGAGGTGTTTCCGCCCTGTACAGCATGCCGGCTGCGCGGGAAACTCCTTTACGGTTCTGCCGCCGGTCTGCCTGTTTCGACCGCCACCGGCGCACGGCTGCCGCCTGCCGGGCAATCATAGTTCGCCGGGGCGCAATTTTCGCATTGAAGCGCAACCGATCCTGGGTTAAAGAACGCCTCACCAGACGACGAGCGAATCTTTTCGCCGCGGCACGCACCCGTAGCTCAGCTGGATAGAGTGTTGGATTCCGATTCCAAAGGTCACAGGTTCGAATCCTGTCGGGTGCGCCATTTAATCTCGCTATCTATTTGAATTTGAACCTTTTTTAGCTGGATGCGATTTACCCTATCCACCCGTTTATCCCCTTTTCGTTTAACGACGCAGAATTTCCTGCTTTTTTTCCATGGATGTTTGTTCTAGGCCAACCGGCTGAGGAGCGGGCCCATTTTGAAAACAATCCAAAAGTAGATCGAATTTTTGTAAGCTTCCGACACCGGCAGAGGTTTGCTGGGGCCGGCGAGGTGCTGTTACTCTTGCTACTTTGCTACTATCGTTTAAATTCAAAACGTTAGCGCCGGTTTGCAATGCTACTTATTCGCTACCTTTGCTACTTTGATCGGATGTAAGCTTGCATTTTCGTGATTTTGCGAACAATAAATCCGAAATCGGGCGTACGGGGTGAACGATGATGTGCGTGAAACTCCTGCCCGACGGAGACGCCCAGACAATTTGAGTGATTTTCTTAACTCGGGCGAAGGCGGATCGCATTAACGGTCTCCAGCCTTCATGTGGCGCCTCTGGCTGCCCTTGGATGGTGCGGGCGGGCCTGCTGCCTTACGAGGGGCTTGCGGGCTCGCCTTGCACCTGTGAATTTCAGCAAATGTTCATGTATGTTCGCCGCATGTCCCGCCAATCGGCTAGGGGCAGCTTGCCATGTTCGCCGTCGCCACCGGTCGGCTATAGGCGCTGTAACAGCCCTGGCTCAATCTCTTTTGATTTTCTTTGATTGTTTTTCAGAATGGAGGAGAGGGGCGCACCATGACCTGCGGCATGGGCACGGGTCGAAGTGATTAGGGAGAGGGGGGCTTCGCAAGCGGAAGCGTATCGAAAGCCAAAGCGAGGTCGCCGCCCTGAAACATGAATCCGCCGTCGCGTCTTATCGTGCGGGATGAAGCCTCAATCTCCCCGAGAAGCCGCATTGCCAGCCATTCCGATCCGTCCGCATTCTTAACTTCTCGTACCTCGAAATCAGTGACTGGTCGCCATGCGTTGTTCGTGTAAGTCCGAACGTCAATTGCCTTTGCTAAACTAACTGGGAGAGCGCTAGCGCGACAAAGCCAGCCACTGACATCTTGCGACCTTGCTGTCCGCTCCAGTGCCGCAACATGTTTGGCTGTCCATTCTGGATAGCGGCTCGGCACTTCCGCCCAAGGGAAAAACTCGTTCGCCTCGAATGTGAATCTAACCAGCTTCACCATGCCCACTCTGTAAGCATTCCGCACCGTCGCCGTCATGTCTCCTCTGGCTGAAGTCGTTGCCCATATGAAATCTGGCGAAGGGAAATCGGCAACACGTTGCGTCGACTGTATTAGCGCGCCGGAAGCCAGAATCCAGGGAAGGTGCCATGAGGAGGTGAAATGATAGGCGGGCATGATGTCTCCGTGTGCTGCTAGCGTCATGTCTCGTTATCCCTGGTTACAGGCACGATCTGCAAGCCGGCAATGCCGGGGGCAATATGATTTGGTTGCGGCGCCCTCTCTCCGCACAACATACGCAGATCGCGGTTAAGACGCCGGCCTCGAAAGTGAAGATGCTGGAGTATGCGCTATTCGGCTGCATCGTGAGTGCTTGGCATGGCAAGGATGGCGGCGGCGGCCATCGCGTAGTCGTTGACGACTTTGAGGAAGCCGAGCGCAGATGCATCAATCTTGCCGTTATGGTCCAGCGTGCGCGCCATACCCTCGACGATCCATCCGAGAAGGTTGGCATTGCCCAGCGTCGAATGATTGCCGATGAATTCCAGATATTCATTCCCAAGGCGCTGGCCCATCTGAAAGTCAAGCTGGCGCTTGCCGCTGTCGGCGACGGCCCAATAGTCGATGCCGCTGCCGATCGGCTGGAGCCGGCGCATGAAGGACAGTGCATCGGCATGGTGTACGGAGTTGGCAATGGGCTTTTTGATTTCGCCCACGAAGATAAGACGGCCGGTCATTTCGATGTTCCTTTGCTGTGGCGCTCATTGCGGATCTGCATGAGTTCCAGGGTTTCGTGATTGGCTTCGATGAGTTCGCGGGCCTGGCGGATCGTGCCGCCGATGGCTGCAGCAAGCTTGACCGCGTGTTCGGCGCCAGTGCCGGTGTTGAACACCTCGCACGCCGCCTCGGCAGTCAGCAGGAGGCTGAGAGCGCAATGGCTATGGTCGATGGCTTCGGACAGTTCGTCGACCATGGCGGCTACTCCGGATCGGGAAGTAGGAGGGAGGCGACAAACTGATAGATCATCGCATCCCCGCCGTACTCGTCGAAGCCGAAGCACTCGATAAGCGGGGTACGCACGCCCACGCTGCCGGTCAGCAGATAATGGACCTTGGCTTGAATATCGGCGTGCGAACGGCACGGCTCAACGGCGAGCGCTTGGAACGCGGAGGATTCAGCCGCTCCGGTGCGGGCGGCCAGATCCTTCGACAGAGGAGAGCCGTCGTCGTCATAGGATGCTTCATCGACCTGGATTGCTTGCCGGTGAGCGGCTATGGCCTGCAGGATAGAGGGGCCGGTCATCGCCTGCGCGCTCCCCGACCGCCTGCGCATTTCGGCTCCTCCTGCGCGTCCTGCAAATCGTCGATCAGAGCGAGCGCGTCGGATATGCGGTCGCTCACCTGTTCGGCGAGAAGCTGCAACGCGCAGGTATGGGCCGTATTGGTCTCTGCCTCCATCGCGGAAGCGGCCAGGCGGATCGCCGTGGCAAAGCTCATCGCTTCACCTAAGGCGTCTTCGATTTTGGTTTTGCTCATATCCCACACCCTTCCGGCAGTCGGCCGACGTCCTGTTCAAGATCAGGGCCAAAGATGAAGCCGGACAGGCGCGAGGCCGCGGCTTGGTTGAGGTGTTCACTCCAGCCAAGCGATGGCTCCTCATCGGCCGTATCGCCTTCCAGATCGTATTCCAGCCGGCCGTTGCGGTATTTGGGATGGCTGCCAAGACTGGGCTCTTCATCAGCGCCGTCTTCAAGGTCCGGATCGCCGTCAAGGGTATCGAGGAGGGCAATCATTTCCTCAATGCGGGTTTCCAGCTCGGCGCGACGGAACTGATGGATTTTCGCCCGGGCGTTCATGTGGCACCGCCTTTCGCATGGCGGAGGATCGATGCGGCTATTGAGCCATGCCAATCGCCCTCAACTGCAGCGATGAGGTTGTCCGGCCTGCCCACTCGGTCCCACTCTGCCAATGCCTCGGCTTTGACGATGAGGCCTTCCATGGTCCGGTCATCTTCGGCCATGATAGCGGCTACCTGATCGTACAGGGCGTATAAGGCGGCTTGTTTAGGCCGATTAAGGCGCTCCATTTCTTCTTCGGCGGCGGCCTCAACTTCCTTGAACGTCTTTTCGTATGAGAGCGCTTCGGCGGCATTGGCTTCGAGTTGGGCAAGTTCTTCTTCGGCTGCGAGGAAGTCAGCAATGGCGCCGGCCTTCTTGGCGCGCTGCTTTTTCCGGCGCACGCTCTGGATCTCGCACCGAATTTCAATGGCAGTCGTGAAGATGCGGGAGGGGAACTCTTCTCCTTGCCGGTACAGATAGCCGCCTTGGACGTACATTTCCGTCCTGCCCGGCTGCACCGTCGTTCTCGGGCAGCCTGTGCCTCGCTTTGCGACGGCGTCCGGCGCGAGCGGAGTTGCTTTTCTCCAGTAGCGCCACCGCTCCATATAGGCAGCTTCGGCAGCATGATACGTGTCGGCAATCGCGGGCAGGGCGGCGGCCAAAGCGATGAGCCTTGGATTCTCTTCGACCCTCGCTGCTACAGTCGATGGGGCGGCGGCTGCCGTGGCGGCCGCGGCGAGGCCGAGAAGGAAGCGGCGGCGTCCGGTTTCCATGGTGCTGACGGTCATCGGGAAGCCCTCCCTTTCCACGCTGAGATTTTGGTAAACATGACGGAATGGCCTGCGACTGTGGCCGGCGGCACAAGTGCCTGAACATTTCCGTCCGCGTACTCGTTCAAAGCCGAGGCAAGCTCAAAGGTCAGACGCTCAACGCGATCCAGCGCGATTTCCGGCAGGTCGTTGCCGCTACGAGGGAGCTTCCGCATCTGCAATTCGTTCTTATCCCCACCGGCCGGCAAGACATGAGCCGCCCAAGAGCCTTGGTCACACTTGGCGAGCGCGATAGAGAGTTCACGCATAAGCCGGTGGACTGCCGTCCATGGCTGTTCAGGGATTGATTCATCGAAGAACTCTTCGTTCACCCCGAAACCGATCAGCACCTTGTCCTTGCTTTCCTTTTTGCCGGCGGCAGAAATTCCGACCATGCGGGCGCCCGGCACCGCATCGAGCAACTGAGAGATTTCATGGCCCAGAACGCCAATGCGTTCGCGAGCGAAGGCTTCGGTCATTTGCGGCATGGTGGTCTTAGGCATGGCTTCGCCAGCGGCCTGAACAGCTTTGTTCGGCATTATGGTTTCCTCACATATTGGATTTTTCAGATGATCAGCCGTTGTTACGCCGGCAGGCTTTCGAGGTAGCCGATAGCGGCCCGAACCATTCGCTCGGCGCTATCGCAATCGGCAACGCCGCCGACATCGTCGATGGAGAGGCGAAGCGCCTCAATTGCTCCTTCGCGAGTAACCGCTGGCCCTTCCCACCGATCAATGCGGGCAAGGTGCGGGCCGTAGGTGATATCCGAAAGCCCCTCCCATTCTTGGTCTGTCGTCTCGGCGTAAAAATCTATGACGCCCTGCCGATAGGCTTTGATCAGGTCGAGAAGCGGGTCATGACGTGCGGCGCCGGCTTCGGCTGGCCTGACAGCGGTGGCAACAAGCCCCAGCAGCAACGTGCGGCGATCAATTGTCGGCATAGCTTCGCCGACTGCCGTAGTAGGTTTCGGCATGGTGGTATCTCCATGGTTTGGTGGTGTAGGCGGTCGCCGGGCGGCCGGCGTATGCGGATCAGGCCGGGATGGCGGCCAGTTCCTTCGTCATGGCATCGATACGACTGGCGAGAGCGGCCCGCTTGTCGCCGTCGAGGCGGATCTTGAAAGGGGTAGCGTCGAGGCGCATCAACTCCAGCTTCATTTCCTCGACGCGGGCGGCGGCGCGCTGGTGGACCGTCTTTGTCGCCTGCTGCACTTCGTACTTGGCCGTCATCCATGCGGACTTGAGGGCGACGGACAGTGCAAAGCGGCGATCAGCAGCCGTCTTCATGTTTGGGAAACGCTTGCGGGCAATCTCCCAAGCTGTGCGCATGATTGCTGCCCGATCGAATTTGGGCATGCCTTCGGCGTTGGCCGGAACGATGCTGTTCGGCATTTCCATGTCCTCTTGAAACTTTTGATTTTGACGCTTAACTTGCGTTTAACATAACTTGAGTATCTTTCGATATCAATATCAAACTTACGAAAAAAGAAAGTTTTGTAATGATTGAGCCGTCACAGTGCCGTGCAGCTCGCGCCCTGTTGAATTGGACGCAGTCGGAACTTGCAGAGAAAACCTCGATAAGCACCGTTTCAATCCGGGCTTTCGAGAAGGGCGGAGAAATGCGGGTCAGCAACCTAAAGCTAATCCGCCTTAGCTTCGAAGCTGCGGGCGTAATCTTCTTGGATACGGGCGCCCATCTCGACGGCGGCCCCGGCGTCCGGCTAGCTAAGCCGAAGGTCTAGCGACCATGCAGGCAAAAGATTCTGATGACTCCGACGCACTCATGGAGCGGTTTGCGTCGTTTACGATTGATGACCTAGTTCTCCATGACAAGGTGCTCGACGATTATCCGTTTTTAAGCGCACAAATTCTGAATCGTTGGCTGCGCGACGGACGGATCAGGTATTTCAAAGGGCGAGAGGGGAAAACAGTTTACCCGAAGCAAGATCTATCTTTGGCTTTGCGGCGCGAAATGGAGCGGAGCCGTAACGACAGCTTTGCTGGCGATGAAAGAGGATCGGTTAGACCCGCCTCCGCACCGACGGATGTGGACGCCAGGGTGAGGACCGAAGCGGACGAATTGAGAGAAGAGTTATCTATGCGGTCGATTTTCGGTCCAAGGAAATGCATCAAATCGCTCAGGCGAAAGACCTAGCTCCAATCAAAACAACGACTGCCAGAAGGGGATATATCTCTACCCCTCTGACAAAACCGAAATAACTGACAAAACCTATTAAGTGTTTGTAATAATTTAGTTAAATGGATTGTTGACGTCCTGACAAAACGCTGACAGAACCTGACAAAACCTCTTCATAGGCGTTTCCACGAAGAGGAAGAGCATGCGATTTATGATGCCAATAATTTCGCCATGGGCGGAAATAGTCGCGACAAAGGCGGTCTCCACAGCCCCATTCTAATGGTGGAGCTATGCCAAGGCCGCCAATCGGAGGCCCGATCCACAAAAAGCACCCAATCGGTGACGAATGCCTACCTATACGTCAAAATGTGGTGATTTGTGATTTCGAGCCAGAGACGTTTGGAAACTTTGGCTTGGCTTTCTCGCCATTCGTGCTCGATCAGGCTTAAGGCTTGTTCAACGCGTTTGGCCATCATGACCGCGTTACAGGAGCACATGATGAGATCCAGCTTTTGGAAACGGTCCTCAGTTTTTCCAAATCGTTTCGTGAGCTGCTTCATGTCTGCGTCGACGGCAACGAGAACGGCTTCGTTCTCCAAGGCCGTCTGGCAGACTACAGGGTCTTTCGTCCCATCAGTCAACGCCTCTCGATGGTAGATGACCGGGAAGCCCGCGTCTGTTAAAACCTTCCCAACAGAATCCGGGACGCTCGCATCCAGGAAAAATTGCAAAGGTTTCCTTGGTTTCTTCAAGCGGCATCCACGAAGTTGATTGCTGCGATGATGTCGTTTCGATCCAAGGTCGGGTATTCCTTCATGATCTGCTCGACCGAATAGCCAGCAGCGGAAAACTCCTTGATCGTGGATACAGGAATCCTGGTGCCAGCAATTACAGGCTTGTTGCCGACAGTGCCCTTATGCCGCTCAATTTTCCCAACGGCGCTCTCATCGCGTCGACGCAAGGCGTCCACGGCGCTTTGAAGCTCACCGGTTACGACCTTCAGCGGGATCTGCAAGACGCCTTGACCGGAAACGATCTCCTCTTTCGAATTCGTCTCCGGGTTGTCGAAGATGACCTTCTTGTTGAGTACGTATAGGGTGGTTTTCGACCATGCGTCATCGCCGAGGTGGGCGAGCTTTCGCTTGACCTCGCGTAGATGCTGAAGAGAGACGTTTGATTCATTCCGCAGGGCATTGAGAACCTTGAGGCAGGCAAGGTCTCGGAAGGAATACAGCCGTGAATAGGGGCGGCTGCGGTCCTCATAGGCCAAGCTCGGCGCAAAGAACTTCGTCCGGTCCCAGGTGCGAAGCTGACGCACTGTGACACCGGTTAGGCGCTCCACCTGTTCTTCGGTGAACGCGGCAATGACGTTCTTTGTCGTTCTCTCACTCATAGGCTTGACAATATCATTCCAACTGAGTCCCAGCTATTAACAAATGGTGGCGGATAATCACGTTCCGTTGCGTCGTGTTCCATATGTCATGCTCTGTACGAGTTCCTGCCGGTATCACAATCTACTCAGCATCCAGTATGATTTTCAGCGTCTTAATCATGCTCGCCGCATCGAGGAGTGCCGCCTTGACATCGTCGTTCGACCGCCGGCCGATGTTGACCATCCCGGATACGGTCTGCAAGTCGATCACCGCGTCCGCTTTGTTGTGACTTGGCGGTATGCCCACCTCGTCGCGCATCTCCCGAATGGTCGTTACAGCCCGGTCCAGCAGCCGGCGAAGCTCGAAATCGCCAAGCTTCTCGACCTCATTGGCGGCGCGGATCAGTTCAGCGGCGAAAGACTTCGCTTTGGTCATCGGATTAGGCTCCCAAGGCCACGATATCGCGATTTCAAGGGAAAGCGATTCCGTCAAAGGGCCAAATAACCGAAAGCTCGAATTGTGTCCAAGGTACAGCTAGGTAAACGGCACCCACTGCAGCCGCCGTTCATCTTTCCCGCCTTCATCGTGGATGTAGGTTTTCGATCCATCCAGGCCGATGATTGTTGGATTGGCGATGATCCAATCGGGCGGCGTCAGGCCCGCCAGGTACATATGCGATGGACGCTGCGCGGCTTTTGCTCACGCGAGACTTGTTATTGGGATTGGCCTTAACCGATCATACCATCGATTAGGTGTACCAGATCCCGTCGGCAATCGCCGGGGCAACACCGGCAATGTTTTCGGCGCTTTCTGAGAACCCGGCCAGCACCTCAGCCCGAGAAACACCGTTTGTCATTCGGTCGGTCCAGAAATCGATACCGGCCTCCTCACCTGCACGGCCGAGCACGTTCTGGTAAAGCTGCTCGACAAAGGCTTGGTTGGAAATATTTGTCCCATAGAGAGTCTGGAACTCAGTGGAGGTGACAAAACCGTCCGCGGCGCCCAGTAAACCCTTGCCTGCATCGAGCGTTTTGACCCAAAAGGTAAGGCCCGCAGCATCAGGTGTGCGATCGAATGCGGCCTGATAAATGCGATAGGCTTGGCCCGCGTTTCCGTCCGTATCGAATGCAAGGGTGCCATCAGCAAATCGGACGCGCTCTATATTGGATAATCGGTCCATCCCATCACGACCGCTTATGTTGTCAGCAATGTCGATGAC
>NZ_CAXUSG020000009.1:0-233810 GCF_964253915.1 Rhizobium sp. LjRoot30
GTGCCGTCGGCAATGCGGCGCCAAACAGTGGTACGGCTGCCGCCGATGATGGTCTCTACCTCCCGATACGTGAGAAGCTTTTCGGCAAGTCCATGCGTAGTAGCATTGGTGTTCATTTGTTTCACCCTGTCGCTTGTTGTGACAGGGTGATGCTGACTGGCCGTATTTACGCGGTCTATTTCTGCAATTGCGCGGCGACAAAAAAGCGGCGGAAATCCTCCAACTCTTTGTCTCTATTGTCATTTCTTGGACCGCGTCCCCCTCTGTGCGCGGTAATATTTTTCGACGGCGCTAATTCGGCGTAAATAGCGCGGCATAGCTCGCGATTTGGCTCAGGCAAAAAAATCGCTCTAAGTTGACTTTCTGTTTCTGTCTTTGACCAAGGCAGCAAACTGCTGTTTTCGAAATAATCATAAGCAGCATGGAAGGCAGCGCATAAGTCTTCGTAGCTCCCTCCGGCTATCCGTGATGGGGCTACAGTGGCAGGGATGGCACTGGCTTCTGAGGTTACTTCATCTTCCCCTGAACCAATCGTTAGCCGGTCCAACTGGCTTTTGCGCACGTAGACAAACTGGTGATCTGGGCCGTCCAAATATCCTTCAAACGGCGACGTCGGGTTTACCCTACACAGAAAGAAACGAGGTGCTATCCTCTCGCTATTCCAAAACCATGATGGCAGATCAGAAAATTGGCCACCCAAGACCGGCCGAGCGGAAGTCTGCAAAGTTTCGCTCACCGCCGCGTTCTTGATAAAGGCAATCACCGCAGTCATGCGTTTAACGGAGCTGGCTGCTTGGTCTCTCTCTGCGAGATGGGCGTCAATCTCATCGGAAAGTTCGGCCTGTCCGAACGATGAGAAAAATTGTTCGATCGACATTTCCGGACTCATGACTTTGCGGATTTCGTTGAACTGCGCAAAGTGGTCCATATCTCGAAATGTGTTTTCCTTCAGCGCTAGAAGCCCCGAAAGCACATGGTCATTTTTTGGCGGAGGCCTTGTGATGGGTTCAGCATCTGTCCATGCGTTGCCAAACAAATAAGAACCAACCTGCGTGACAGCTCGACCAAGAAAAATGTAGTCGCCGGCATCTTCAGGCCATTGGCGATCCATCCAAAAACTGAGCACCATATTCTTTAGCATCGCTACATCTCGCGATTGGCACCATGTGGCCGTGAGGGAAACCGGTGATGCTGCCGGCTTGTCGGATGGCCGTCCTATCCCTCACGGATCTGCTATTAAGAGGCGTCGGCAGCTACCAATTGAAGGATCTGCGCTCCCTTGCCGGTGACGTGCCGCGCCCAACGCTCAAGAAGCTTTCGGCGCTGATCTAGGAAATCTGTCCGCCGATAAGCTCGCTCGACCGCGCCGCCGACAGTGTGGCCCAGCGTGGTCTCCGCGACGTCGTGCGGCGTGTCAGTGGCCTCGGCTATCCAGTCGCGAAGGCTGGAGCGAAACCCATGCGGCCGATAGTCCAGCTTGGCGCGCTCCATGTGCTTGCTCATGGTCATGTCGGAAATCACGCCTTTTCGGACGCTCGGGAATAGGTATCCATCTCGCGAATGAAGCCGGGCCAAGCGTACGACTTCCAAAGATTCTGGAGAGAGTGGAACGCGAAAGTCTGTTGTCGCGTCTCGCCTTCCTTTCATGGCATCACCCGGAATGATCCAAACGTCGCCACTAATTTGCTCCTCATGCAAGAAACGGAGGGGAGCAGAGCGAACGCCAGTCAGTATCAGCAGCCGCAATGCCAGGTGGGTAACCGATCCATCGTCAAGGCTGGCATAAAAGGCTGGAACTTCCGGCCATGGCATCGCTGGAATGTTTTGAGATTTGTGCCGTTGCTTGCCAAGAAGAGCGCGGGCCTTTTCAGTCGCCTGCAGGTCGACATCTAGACCAAGCGCTGCGGCGTGTCGGAGGCAGATTGCAAGCCGGATAAGAGCCTTTCGCGCCGTTTCCGCTTTTGAATGCCAGATAGGCGACAGCGTGTCTCGTATGTCGTTTTGGTCTATGTCTGCGACGGGTACCTTGCCGAGTTTGGGGAGGATGTGAAGTTCCAAGGGTGAGAACCAGCCTCCAGCTTTGCCGTCGCCTTTCAATTCAGCTTTACGGCTCTCGAAAGCACCTTCGGCAATCTCGCGGAGGAGGTGCAGTTTTTTGGCAGCATCTCTTTTCTGACGTTCACGTTCTTTTATCGGATCGACGTTCGAACGCACCAGCGCTCGCCATTTTTCTGCTGCTTCCCGAGCCTCCTTCAGAGTGACGTCCGAAAACGAGCCTAGACCCATTTCTCTACGACGACCATGCACCGTTACCCGCAGCACCCACTGTCCACCACCGTCTTCCCTTTTGAAGAGCCAAAGGCCGCCGCCATCAGAGTGCTTCCCAGCGCCAGCATTTTTCGCGGCAAGCGCTGACAATTTGTTCAGAGAACGCGCCAAATCGGTCCACCCCTATATCCACCTTAGGACGTGCGCTTAGGTGAAAATCGATGATACATGGTGAAACAGAACGTAACAGGAACCGATCAGCGTTGTCTAGGGCTTGATGCAAGATGAAACAAGTTGAAATATTCTGTAATAACAGTTAGATGCATGTCGGGTGCGCCATTTCAGTACAGAACTGCGAACCGCAAAAGCCGGCGTTTCTCGCTAGAAGCGGCAACAAGCGTGCGTAGCAGTTCCGTTTTCGATCCCGTGATGCGAACCTCGTTATCAGCGACTTCAACGCGCAGCGCGCAGGAAAGCTGCAGCATGTCGATGGTGATCGTCTGATTGCCGGAGCTATCCAGCGTTGCCTGCAACCGCGCGGCCTTGGCCTGGTCGCGAATCGCCTTGAGACTCAGGGGCCGCACACGACGACTCCGTAACCATGCATTCAGAACGTCAGCCCACATGCCTGACGGATAGCGATCTGGACTGGCGAAGGTGGCGACGCCGGATCAAACTCGCCTTTCGGCAGGAGCGGCGGTTGCGCCATGAAGCGCGGACGCTGCCCCCGATGAAGTTGTGCTGCATGAACCAGAAATGGATGGCACAGATAGACCGTACCTGCCATGCCGGTCGCCAGCTCCACCTCGCAATCCTCTGTCGAGGCATAACCGTAGGCCGAGACCTGCCGGAGGGTTGCGCCCGCCTCGCCATAGGGCAGCAGTTCCTGCGCAATGACAGCATGTGAGCCTTTCCGTATCTTCGTTGGCGCATCGTCTGGGCCAACATCCGAAAACAGGAACAGCATCAGCAGCGCGCGTCCGCTACTCTTCACGTTGGCCCGCCACTCCATGAAATCCGGATTGTCTGTGCCGAAGCTCACATCCACATGCCAGCCATCGTCACCGGGGGCTTCCGGTGAAGGGAAGCGGATTGGAAAGGTTCCGAGGCCCTTGGGGGCAAGCCAGCGACCCTCCCCAGCGAACTGATCGTAGGCTTTGTGCAGTTGCGGTGTGTTTGCGGCTTCGACGAAAGGAAATGAGGACTTGAACCCCACCCGAACAACAGGTTGAACCCATTTCTCGGGCTCATCCGGGGACAGGCCTATCTCGGCCCACAATTCGTCCCTGCCTTGTTTTGCAAGGTCGGCACTGAAGGCATTTTCGATTTCGACGAAACCGTCGTCAATGAAGTTCTGGACCTGAGCGGGAGTCAGGCCGACATGCTCGATTCTGGGCATTGCGCATTCTCCGTGCGGCCACCGCATCAAGTGGTGCCGTTTTGACCTGAATGGCGCAAAGCGCCGGAACGACTTTCAGTTTGGCCATTGTCAACTCCTGTAGGGTTCGAGGATCAAATCCTTCGTGACGATGACGCTGGATTGCGCCACGCCGAGCGCATTCGCGGCGGAAGTTGAGATATTCGGCAACGGCAAGCGTCTGGATCAGCGACGTGAGAGGAATGCGTGACCCCAGCGAGGTCCGCACTCCCCATAGATGATCAACCATCGGTGCTGATTGCCGTCGCTTCAGGGTCTTGCTTGGTTTGCGTCGAAGGGGCCCTGGAGCCAAGCCGCAATTTGCATCAGCCGGCCATCGGCGGGTTTAGGCGCGCGAACCCTTCCTGCCGCCGATAGGGCGAATACGGATAAGGCGCAGTGACGGCGCTCGCAGCATCGAGCTTTGCCACCTGTTCCGGCGTCAGGCTCCAGCCGATTGCGCCAAGATTCTGGCGAAGCTGTTCTTCGTTGCGCGCGCCGACGATGACGGAGGAAACCGTCGGACGCTGCAAGAGCCAGTTGAGCGCGATCTGCGGGATGGTCTTGCCGGTCTCCGATGCGACGGCATCGAGCGCGTCGACAACCCGGTAGAGATATTCGTCGTCCACTGGTGGACCGAAGCTTGCCGTTTCGTGCAAGCGGCTGCCTTCGGGTAGCGGTGCGCCGCGCCGAATCTTGCCGGTCAGCCGTCCCCAGCCGAGCGGGCTCCAGACCATCGCGCCAAGTCCCTGATCGGCACCGAGCGGCATGAGATCCCACTCATAGTCACGTCCGACGAGCGAATAATAGACCTGGTTGGCAACATAGCGCGGCCAGCCATATCGATCTGCGGCGGCCAGCGATTTCATCACCTGCCAGCCGGCGAAGTTCGAAACGCCGGTATAGCGAACCTTGCCGGCGCGCACGAGCGTGTCGAGCGTCGACAGCACTTCCTCGACCGGTGTGTACGCGTCGAAGGCATGAAGCTGGAGGATGTCGATGTAATCTGTCTGAAGGCGGCGTAGCGCATCCTCGACGGCCCGGATCAGGCGGAAGCGGGAAGAACCGGCATCGTTGGGCCCGTCGCCCATCGGCAGGCTGGCCTTGGTCGAGATCAGCACCGCATCGCGGCGCCCCTTGATCGCTTCACCCAGCACTTCTTCCGAAGCACCGTCCGAATAGACGTCCGCCGTATCGAACAGGTTGACGCCGGCTTCGAGACAAATGTCGACAAGGCGGCGCGCCTCGATGGCGTCAGAATTGCCCCAGTTGCTGAAGAGCGGGCCGGAGCCACCGAAGGTGCCGGCGCCAAAGCTGAGAACCGGGACCTTGAGGCCGGATTTGCCGAGATAGCGATATTCCATGGATTTATCCTTTCTATGCGGAAGAGAACAGGTCAGCGGCCAAGAAGGGCACCGAGATCAACGGCACCGGCCATCACCTGATTGCCCTTGTTGCCGGGGTGAAGGTGATCAGGCTCGGTGCGCCTAGGGTGACAGCGAGCGCTTAGCCGGAGATCAGGAGCCCGGAGGCGGCGATGGAGGCATTCAGGTCATGAGCGACCTCCAGCAGGAACCATGATGACGAATTCGGTGACGCCGATGCCGAAGGCACCAGCCGTCAGGGCAGAGAGTGCTAAGGGCATGGTCGTTTCCAATCCTGTTTGCTGCCCGGAAGATAAACATTTGCCGAGAGATGAAATAGACGCCTCACAGGCACATTATTTGTGAAATGAAATCATCATGGATCGACCCGAGGTCAACCGATCCGGCGAAATGGAAGTCTTTGTGCGGGTGGTCGAACTGGGCGGTTCTCTCCCGCCGCGCACGCCGCCCGCATGACGCCTTCGGCGGTCAGCAAGCTCTTCGCTAAGCTTGAAGCGAGGCTCGGGGCACGCTTGCTCAACCGCTCGACGCGCCGGTTCTAGCTCACGCCGGAGGGCTGCGTGTTCTACGAACGGGCAACGCGTATCCTTGCCGATCTGGAAGGGCAGCTACCCTCGCGGGTCCGGGCACTGCTCGACTTTCTGGCAGAGCGCGGCAAGGTGACTTGACCGGAGTGGAGGTCCGGATGCCCTCCAAGCCTGCCAAACATCCACACCTCGTACAGATAGCCTGGTCGCGACGAACTCAGATCCGGGCAAGAACCAGCGGGCGATCAACAAAAATGGTCCGTTGATCGCGCTGCTCATGGATTCAGATGCCGGTTTCACGGCACACCACGACGCGCCAGCCATCCGGGTCCTCATAGGTGAAGCTTCGTCCAAGCCAGTACGGATTTTCAGGCTCAACCGGAGCGTGTCCCAGCGCCTGCATATGCCGGTTCAACCGGTCGTATGCAGTTTGATCGGTAATGTAGAGAACAAGCAGATTATCTTGCGACGGCGCGCGACAAGGGCTGCCATCTCGGTGTTCTGTAAATTCCAGATGCACTTCCCTGCCGGGTAAGCCGAGCATGATGCCGCTATATCCGTCGTGCCCCTCAAATCTGTCGAGTTCGGGCAAGCCCAAGCCTCCGTGATAGAACGCGACCACTTCCTGGAATTTGTCCGTTGGCCGGGCGAAGCGTACTTGAACCGGCAATGCACCGTCGGTGAGCGTAAGCGAGCTTTTCGATTGCGTATTCATTCTAGATCTCCTTGCGAAGTGTCAGATTGCCCCGAAGCAGCGGTGAAAGTCTGGGCCGTCCGCCAAACCGACGGGCCCTGCATCACGATCAACCCGAGAAAGATCAGGCCAAGACCGGCCAGGCGGACCGCCGAGACGGGTTGTTGCGGCAGGCCAACAAGCCCCCACTGGTCGATGATGATTGATGCGAGCATCTGCCCGGCGATCGCCGCCGTAACGAAACTGGCGGCACCCAGTTTTGGCGCAAGGATGAGCGCACCGGTGATATAAACAACACCAACGATGCCGCCGATCCATATCCAGCGGGGGGCTTGCGAGAGATTGGAAAACATTGGCGCTTCCACCTTCGCCAATGCCATGACAGGCAGAATGCAAGCGAAGCTGACGCATAGCGAAATGATCGTGCCCCAGAGGGGATGGCCGAGCGTCCGTCCCATGACCGCGTTGGCCCCGGCCTGAAAGGGAACAACCGCACCGGCGACGATAGCGGCGAGGAAGAGAAATAGCGAATTGGTTTGCATGGTAACCTCCATGCTCACTGGATAGAATAGTTGCTTTATTAATTGAAATTCCGATATAGCATCCCGTATATGCACGACATGAATACTCTTCGCGGCGTTGACCTCAATCTTCTGGTGGTCCTTGATGCTCTGCTGGCCGAGCGGCATGTGTCGCGCACGGCTTCCCGCCTCAACATGAGCCAGCCTGCCGTCAGCCATGCTCTGGGGCGTCTCCGGCATCTATTCGATGATCCACTGTTGATCCGCCGCGATGGCCAACTCGTTGCGAGCGCAAGGGCGATTGAGATCATTCCAGCCCTGACCGAAGCTTTGCGACAGGTGCGGGCGGTTCTTGGGCCCGAAGGTTTCGATCCGGCGAAAGAGAGGCGGACATTCCGTCTTGCAATGTCGGACTATGGTTCCGCGGTGATACTTCCCGATCTGATGCGGATGCTACGCGATGTAGCACCGGGAATCGATCTGGTGATGACCCAATCCAGCCGAGAAGCGATGCTTCGACAGGTGCTGGATGGAGATTGCGATCTAGCACTGGGTGTATTTCCCGTGCTTCCCGAAGGGGTCGAAACGGCGCAATTGTTCACAGAGAGCTTTGCTTGCCTTGTGGATCGCGGGAGCCTTGGCGGGCGTGATCGGTTGGATATGGATTCCTACCTTGCCCGGCCGCATGTGCTTGTGGCGATGAAAGACGAACCAAGCGCCGAGATTGACGCGGCGCTCCATGCCATCGGTCGCGCGCGCCGATTGGCCGTCATCTTGCCGCATTGGGGAAACGCACCACGGCTCATCCATGGAACGGACCTCGTTCTGACCGTCGCCCGAAAAGCGCTGGCGCTCTATGAGCACGATCCAGCACTTGCTGTATTCGAGCCGCCTTTCGCGATACCGTCATTTCCCTTCGTTCAAGGCTGGCATGAGCGCCGAAGAGCCGATTCAGCCCATCTGTGGTTGCGCAATGCTATCGCGCGCGTCTCAATGTCTGTGTAGCTGACGGTCGATGCGCGAATGTCAGCGCCCGGTGAAGCGCAGCATGACATGGTCATGCACCTGCGGACCAGATCCGCCATGGGGATGCGCCCGCCTAGCCGTTGCGGTAACCATCAGGCCGCGGATCCTTCACCGGTCGTCGGCGCATGCTGGAATCTCCCGGCGGATCGGAAAACGCAGCGTTGTCGCCCACATCAGCAAGGCGACCGCACTGAAGGTCGCCCCCAAGATCGAAACACCAGGCCAACCGGCTTCGGCGTAAATCATGGTCGCGGCAGTGGCGCCGATTGCGCTGCCGATCGAATAGAAGACCATGTAGCCGCCGACGAGCCGGCTGCGAGCGTCCGGATGGCGCTCGAATATGATGCTTTGATTGGTGACATGGACTGCCTGCACGGCAAGATCGAGCAAGACAACGCCGACAAGCAACGCAGGAACCGACTTCGGCAGAAGCGCGATAAACCCCCATGATGCCAGCAGCAAGGCGAGCGATAGACCGGTTACCCGTTGTCCGAGCCCACGATCTGCGAGCCTACCGGCGCCTGTGGCCGCCATTGCTCCCGCCAGCCCGACCAGACCAAATAATCCGATCTGCGTGTGCGAGTAGTTGAATGGCGGGGCGCTGAGCGGCAAGACCAATGCCGTCCAGAAGGTACTGAACGTCGCAAAGATAAGCAGGGCCAGAAAGCCGCGAACCAGCAACACACGGTCACGCAAGAAGAGGACAGGGATGGAGCGCAGCGTTGCGGCATAACCGTCGCTGCCGCCCGACGGACGCTGGCGCGGCAAAACCCGCATGAGCAATGCGACCATCATCGCAGTCAGGATGGCCGACGTGAGATAGACCACTCTCCAACCGCCCAAATCTGCCAACATTCCGGCAACAAAGCGGGCGGCAAGAATGCCAATGACAACGCCGCTTGTCACCATGCCGACCGCCTTGCCACGTTCAGTCGGCGTCGCCAGCGTTGCTGCGAAGGCGACCAGCACCTGCACCACGACGGCAAGCAGCCCCATCGCCGCCAGGCTGGCAAAGAGGATCGCTTCGGTTCTCGCCATCGCAACGGCAATCAGCGCAACGACCGACAAAACACCTTGGCCGATGATGAGACGGCGGCGGTCGACCAGGTCGCCGAGTGGGACGATAAAGATCAGTCCCAGGGCGTACCCGACCTGGGTCAGCGTCACCACGAGACCAACAGCGGCGGGCGAAATCTTGAAATCCTGCGCGATCGAATCGAGCAACGGTTGCGCGTAGTAGATATTTGCGACGCTGAGGCCCGCGGCCACGGCGAAGATCAGCGTGGTGATCTTCGATAAACCTTGCCCTTTTTCGTTTTGGATCCTGCGTTTGCTTGTGTGCTGCATGGTGGCTCGCTCATAGAAATTATATCTGGTTTCATATTAAGACCAGTTGCGCCAACCAAATTCCAGTTCTATTTTAGAACCAGAATTGATAGGTGGAGATGAAGGGCTATGGTCAAGCGGGTCAGCTTGTGGAACGCGGGGTGCCCGGTGGCGCGGGCGCTGGATGTCATTGGCGACTGGTGGTCGCTTCTGATTATCCGCGACGCCTTCGATGGCGTGCGGCGCTTTAACGAGTTTCAAGTGGGGCTCGGCATTGCCAAGGGAATGCTGGCGACGCGGCTGCGCGACCTGACCGAGCGCGGTATTCTGGGAACCGCACCAGCGTCGGATGGCTCCGCCTACAAGGAGTATGTTTTGACCGAGAAAGGACGGGGTCTGTTTCTGGTCATTGTCGCGTTGCGCCAATGGGGCGAAGATCATCTCTATCGCCCAGACGATGCGAGGTCTTCGTTGCTGGAGGCCGAAACCGATACGCCCGTTGCTCGCCTGGAGCTGCGAGCGCAGGACGGGCGAGTTCTGGATTGGAGCGATACTAAAGTGCGGAAAACCGGCGATATCTGAGAGGTGCCGACCTCCGCGAGCCTGCCGCCTCGCCTACTGCGCTCCGGCTGGAGGACGCCAGGTCTCCCTCGCGTTCCGGGCTGAACTTGTAAAGGGTGTGCCGCCCCAGCGTCTGCGCGAACAGGTCGCGCTGCTCGTCGCGGAGGAAAATGGCTGCGTCTATTGCGTTTCCGCCCATACCTTCCGGGGGCAAAAACTGGGCATCGATGCCGATGAACTCCTTGCCAACCGCCGTGCCGCCTCCGCCGATCCGAAGATGACCGCAGCGCTTGCCTTTGCCCGCAGCCTGCTGACCGAAAAGGGCAAGGTCTCCGATGCGCTTCTAGCCGATACCCGCGCCGCCGGCTGGGATGACCGGGCGCTGGCCGAGATTGCCGCGTGTGGATATCCTTGAGGCAGGTGCCGCATGAGCAGGGTACTTCACCGCACCGGGAGTTTCCGACCAAGAAATTCGAGGACCAGCTGTGCGATTGCCTCCACCTCTTCCTCCAGCGCGAAGTGGCCCGTCTCGAACAGATGCAGTTCGCAATCCTCGACGTCACGCCGATAGGCCTGCGCGCCGGCCTCGGTGAAGAACGGATCGTTCCTGCCCCACACGACAAGCGTTGGCGGCTGATGTCGACGAAGGTATTCCTGCCATACCGGGTATTGTTTGGGGTTGGCCCCGTAGTCATGAAGATAGGCGAGCTGGATTTCGTCATTGCCGGGGCGATCCAGCCCCGCCTGCGCGTGCACCCAGGCGTCCGGACTGACAAGGCTCGGGTCGCGCGCACCGTGCAGGTACTGGAAGCGGGTGGTCTCGAGCGTCAGGAAGGCTCGTAGTGTCGCTTCCGTTCCGGGTGTCCGGCGCTCCCAGGCGGGGCGCGCCGCATCCATGGCTGGCGACAGCCCTTCTTCATAGGCGTTGGCATTCTGCACGAGGAGAGCGCGGATGCGCTCCGGATGCCGTACAGCCAGACGAAAGCCGACCGGCCCGCCGAAATCCTGCATGTAGAGCACGTAGCCGTTGAGCCCGAGAGCTTGCGTAAACCGATCGATAACATCGGCGAGATTGTCGAACGTATAGGCGAAATCCTTCGTCGAAGGCGTGCCGCTCAACCCATAGCCCGGATAGTCGGGTGCAATGACGCGGTAATGCTGCGCCAGACGGGGAATAAGATCACGGAACATATGCGAGGACGTCGGGAAGCCGTGCAGAAGCAGAATGACCGGCGCATCAGTCGCCCCCGCCTCCCGGTAAAAAATCTCCAGCCCGTCGACCGCCACCGTACGGTAGCGCACCTGCGCCGGGAAATCGGCGTCCGCATCCGGGGTGCGCGAAGCGCCGGCTGCCGTCTGGCCGTGGCCCATGTCCTTCTCCAAAAGTAACCGTTAAAACCAATATTTGATAGTTATCTTTTAATCTGATAACTGGTCAAGGGCAATTTTGGAGGTTACTTTGGATGCTCCCGATTTCCGCTTCTTCGGCAACGCCTTGTGGGTCGATTTCCTCAACACCGAACCAGCACTGCCTGACGGTGGTGTAAGCAATCTCATCGACAGGCCCGAGGCGCTTGTGCGCTGGGCACGGGCAGCGGGGGAATTCGGGCTTTTTGATCCGTTCGAGCCGAATGAAAGGAAGATGGAGGAAGCACTTCAGTTCCGCAGCGTGTTGCGTGAGGCCGCGAAAAGCCTGCTTGAAGGCGCTGCGCTATCGAAGGACATCGTGGCTGTCGTGAACGAAAAGCTTGCTTGCAGTCCAGTGACTTCTCTGCTCGTCGAGAAGGAGGTTGGCTGGGATCTGACGCCGCGGTTCATGGCAGACAAGGCGAACGCCCTGCTGGGCGCTATTGCTGCGGATTTCGCACGGACGCTGGTATCGGGGCGGCCCGATAGGCTGCGCCGATGCGAACATCCCGGCTGCGTGATGCTGTTCATCGACACCAGCAAGAACGGCAGGCGCCGCTGGTGCAGCATGGAAACCTGCGGCAACCGGGAGAAAGCCGCCGGCCATCGGGCGCGAGCCAGGCGTATATCCGCTGGAGCCTGAGCGCTCCAAGAGGAGCACGCGCCGCGCTAGGGCGGATCTGCGTGACGAGGCCGGATCAATCACGCTCCCCCGAAAATGGCATGAGCTCTGATCGGAAAGGTTCCCATACCAGCGATCTTCGGCGGTGCGGCGTGGAAGCGAAAGCCGTCGAGCGGCAACGCGCCAAGGTTCGTCATGTGCTCGACGATCGGTATGTCGGCACCAAGCAGGACCGAATGAACCGGCCGCGTTCCGCCGGATGTGTCATCGATATTGAGGGAATCGATCCCGACCAGAAGGGCACCCTGGTCCCGCAGATAAAGAGCCGCCTTCTCCGTCAGAAAAGGGTGACCTTCGAAATAGCTCTCCGTGCCCCAGTGACGATCCCAGCCGGTATGGATCAGAACGGCTTTGCCGCGACATTCGACGGGCACGAAATGATGCCAGTCGATCCCGCGCTCTGCCGCTCCGGCAACCCTGACGACGACACCGGGGACATCCGACACCCGGTCGAGCCCCAGCCCGGCGAGATCGTGCCCCTCCGCGTAACGGTGAAAGGGGACGTCGATATAGGTGCCGGTATTGCCGACCATATCAATGCGACCGATCTGGAACTCCGTCCCAGCGGAATAGATCTCCCGAGACTTGAGGCGCGAAATATGATCGCAGATGAGCGGCGCCGGCAGGCCCTTGTAGGTGATCATGCCGCTTTCGATAACATGACTGAGATCGACGAAGATTTGTGTCGGCCCGTTCTGCGTGATCATCGCCTCCGTGCTTGCCGAACGCTTGTGCTTTTCTACGATGATCTGCTTGTTGAGGATACGCACCTCCCCGACCATCAGCAGACGCATATCGCGGATGATGTAGGCGGCAAGTTCATCATCGCCGATGTCGTCGCTCTCGATATCAAGGCGGAAATCCTGACCCTGAATACCGCCGCCATTGGAAAACTCGACCTCGAAGTCGAAACAAACTCTCTTATCCGTCATAGATCATCCATCCTTTCGATCCAGAACACGACGCGCCCTGAGAGCACGAACCTTTGCGCGGTTGCCGCATCCGCTTGCCGATGAGCACCATTGCCTCTTGCCTGGCCGCGAGGTGTCCTCGAACACCATTGCGCATCCGGGGCACTGGCGAATGCGGGTCCGGCGCGGTGAGCCGATCAGGTTGAGGGCATCTTCCGCCAGGACCGAAAGAGCGGCTTCCACGGGATTGGCCCCGACAAGAAGAAGGCCGCCATCTTGAAGCTGTGGCCGCAGGGGCATCTGCGCGGCCGCAGCGTTCAGCCGATCAATATCCCCCTCGGCCATGGGCCGATCCTCGATGACACACAGGCAGCATCGGAAAATTGCCTCTCGGAGCGACCGAACAGCCTCCAGATGTGTGTCCGTCAGCATAAGCTGCGTCCCGTCCGACAGCCTCGCCTGCGTGAGCCATTCACTGAAGGCTATTGTGCTTACGAGGCGCTCGCGTCCGTCCCCGCCGCGACTGCCGAACGTGTCAACAAAGTTGAGCGCCGGGCCGCCTGCGATGAATTCAAATTTATGGTCATCAATCATGTAACCTGTTTAACAGGTGTCAAATGGCCGTCAAGACCCCGGCTGGGCAGACTGCGCTATCCGATGGCCATCGGTGGAAGCGCCTGATCGTCCGCAAGCTCCCCATGGCTTCCCGACAGCCCTTTCCGGACGGGACAAATGGAGTCATTCCGCCACGTTTTTCGGGAGCAGAAGCCAGGCAACGATGCCAGCGATCAGCGTGAGCAGACCGCCTGCGCCGACTGCGACATGCAGACCGGCAACGAACGCTTCCTTGGCCTGCGCAGCAGCTTCCGGCGTGATGCCCACATGATCGAGCGTTTCGTTGAGTGTTCCGCCAATGCCCGGACCGAGCAAGCGGAAGCAAAGCGCAGCCAGCGAGCCGAGCAAGGTGATGCCAAGCGCATTGCCAAGCTCGTTGCTGGTTTCCGCAATCGAGCCCGCCGCACCGGCTCTTTCGAGTGGAACCGCCGATACCGCGACTTCAGCGACCAAGCTGAACGACAGCCCGTACCCGACGCCTGCGACAATCGTCGACGCGACGAAAACGATAGTGCCGGCTTCAGTACTGGTAAACAGAAGCAGGAATACGCCAGCGCTGATCAGCAGATGCGTTGCGACGAGAGCTGCCTTCCGCCCGATCCACTCCACGATCCGCGCGGTGCCGACACATGTTGCAGTCAGGACGATGGCTCCAGGCAACGTCAACAGCGCCGTGCTGAACACGTCGAAGCCGAGCACCGATTGCAGATAAATTCCGGACAGGAAACCGGCCGCGGACCAGACGACGAGGGACAAAAGCCCTGTCACGATCGCAATGGAGAAGGTGTGGTCCCCAAACAGGCTGAGATCGAGCAGCGGATAGTCGATGCGCGCTTGTCGAAACAGGAACAGCCCCAGCGCGAGGATGCCGACGGCGCCGCCAGCTGATTGCGCGGCCGTAAAACCCTCGACGGCGGCAGTCTTCAGCGACCAGGTGAACAGCAAGATGCCGACGAGCGACAGGATAAGGCTCGGCAGATCGATCCGACCATGGGCGGTTGAGCGTACTTCACGCAACAGGATAGGCGCGGCGACAAGGAAGGCGAACACGACCGGAACATTGATGAGAAAGACGACGCCCCATTCGAATTGACGAAGCAGCATGCCGCCGATCAAGGGGCCAACGGCGAAACCCACCGCAAACGTTGCCGCGAAGATGCCGATCGCTCGCGCCCGTTGGCGTGCATCAGGAAACAGGGCGCTGACAATGGCCAGAGCAGACGGCAGAAGCGTCGCACCGCCCAGCCCCATGAGCGCCCGCGCGGCGATCAGCATTAGCGGCGATTGGGCATAGGCCGCGCCAAGCGATCCGGCACCGAAAACGACTGCACCACCCATGATGAGCTTAAGCCGCCCGTAGCGGTCGCCGATATTGCCGAAGGCGATCAGCAGTGAACCGACCACGAAACCGTAGATATCGAGTATCCAGAGAGCCTGATCGGCCGTCGGGGTGAGGGCCGACGTCACATGCGGCATGGCGAGGTAGAGAATGGAACCATCCATAGCCACGAGCAGGACGAGCGGCAGCACAGCCATGAGCCCGAGCCACGCTTTTCGGTCAAAGGATGTTGGGAAGGTCACTTCGGTCATCGCGCAAAAGTCCTCTTCGGGCGGCGCCTAGGCACGCCGCCTCGTTCGCCGGAACGAGGCCCGGCGGTTGGTTGTGTTTGTAGGATTACATCTATATACTTTTAGTAAGTTACTTTTGGTATATAGGAATGTCAACCATGCCCGAGAGCACATCAACCGCAGGAAAACGCGTTCGCTTGAGCCGCGAGCAGCGCCAGCGCCAACTCCTCGATGTGGCCTGGAGGCTTGCTCGCGAGGAAGGCACCGATGCCTTGACGTTGCCGCGCATGGCCGAAGAGGCTGGCGTGACCAAGCCTCTGATTTACGACCATTTCAGCACACGCAATGGCCTACTCACCGCCCTGTACCAGGATTTCGATGCGCGGCAGACGGCAGTGATAGATGCCGCGATTGAAGCACGCGAACCGACCTTGGAGGGAACCGCGAGGGTCATCGCCACGTCCTATATCGAATGCGTGTTGAGCCAGGGGCGCGAGATCCCCGGAATACTCGCCGGACTTGCCGGCTCGCCGGAACTGGAGGCCGTGAAGCGCGACTATCAACTGGTGTTCATTGAAAAATGCCGGAATGCTCTGGCTTCGTTCACTAGGCCGAAGGGAATCCTGCAACCCAGCTTCTGGGCGATGCTCGGTGCCGCCGATGCACTGGCGCATGCTGCGGCGACGGGGGAAATCACAGTTGAGCAGGCGCAGAGCGAGCTCTACGAGATCATCGTAGCTATGGTCGGTCGACGACCATCTGCTTAACCTCGACACCTTCGATTGCATCGTTCTCAGTTCGCGCTGTCTTGCCTTGGGCTGAGCGCTGTTCGATTGAACACCGCTACCGGCAGATCTTCAGGAAATTTTTTGCCCTGCTATGTCGATGGACGGTGTGCCTGATAAGCACTCGGTAGACCATCATGGCGTTAGTGGGAGCCGTCATCGTCGCAGAATGGTTCTGCGAACATCTCGATGAGATGATCGGCAACCAGTCGTACCCTCGGAATCCGGGCGATATCAGGCCGCATAATCAACCAGAGTTCGCGCGACGGGGGAGCCTCCCCTATGTCAAGAGGCACCAGGTCAGGCTTGGTGCGCGCCAGCCAATCGGGAAGCAACGCGACGCCATATCCGCTGGCGGCAATGGCGGCGTGCGCCATAGGGCTATTGCTGCGCATGCCGAAGCGTCGCCCTGAAAACTTGCGCTTGAGCCAGGCTGCTTCGGGCACGGCGTCACTCTCGGCATCGAAGCCGATGAACACTGGTGTTTCACCGGCCGTGACGCGGGCCGCATATGAGGCCGAAGCGTAGAACCCGTAGGCGAGTGTTGCGACACGACGAGTGAGCAAGTCTCCTTTTGCCGGCTGCCCCAGGCGCAGGGCAAGGTCGGCTTCGCGCCGGGCAAGGCTCAGATTTCTGGAATCAGCAAGAAGCTCGATTTCGAGTTGGGGGTGCTCGTCCAGCAGGCGTCCCAGGCGCTCCGAAATGAAGCCGTCGGCCAGGCTTCGAACAACAGTTATGCGAACGAGCCCCGCGGTTGCCATACCCGCCTCAAGACGACGGAATGCGGCGGATGCCGCCTCCTCCATGACGATCGTTTCTGCGAGAACGGCCCGACCGGCCTCGTTCAGTACAAAGCCCTCCTGCCGCCGCTCGAACAAGGGCTGCGCGAATACGCCTTCCAGACTTGCCAGGCGGCGCGAAACAGTTGCGTGGTTGACGCGGAGCGCCCTGGCCGTCGCGCTCAATGTTCCGTGACGCACGAGCGCCACAAAATATCGAACGTCTTCCCAGTCGAGCGCTTCTGTGCGTTTTTTATCAGGCATTGATAGATATTACTGAATTATCGCACAAAAGGAAACGGGCTACGACTGCGGGTATTCTAAGCCTGTGGAGACCCTGATGACGCCTTTCCCCAAAACCCTGCTCCAGATAGCCGGAGCCCCTCTCACTCCGAGCCCTCTTGATCGTTCGGCTCTCATTCTGATCGACCACCAGCTTGAATATGTCACCGGTGCCCTTCCCCTGAGCGGGATCGAAGCCGCCATCGCCGAGGCTGCAAAGCTGCTCAACCTGGCCCGCAGTCACCATGTTCCGGTCTTTCATATCGTGCATCACGGGCGGCCCGGGGCTGCAGCGTTCGACCCCCAGGGGGCATATGCGGCAATCATGCCCGAATTGCTGCCGGCCGACGGCGAGGAGGTCGTGATCAAGTCGCTTCCCAACTCCTTTGCAGGCACCGACTTGCACCGACTGGTTCAGGAGACTGGTCGCAAGGAACTGATCATCGCGGGTTTCGCCACGCATATGTGCGTCAGTGCGACGACGCGTGCCGCCCTCGATCTCGGCTATCGCAGCACAGTCGTCGCCGAGGCGACAGCGTCGCGGAGTCTGCCATCGTGCGATGGATCCAACGTAATCCCGGCCGAGACCGTCCATCAGACCGCCCTCGCGGAACTCGCCGACCGCTTCGCCGTTGTCGTGCCGGACACCGCCGCTTTGTCGAGCAGTGTCGCGTGAAGGAAATCGACGCTGGCAGCGTTCAACCTGTTTCTGCGCTGCCAGCGAACCAATTACACATCGCCGCGCATACAAGCGAAAAATCGATACTCATTTTTCCTGGAACTCTATGATCGGTCGCGTCGCAGGATCGCCCTGAGGTGATTTGCAGTGAATTCCACGAAGGCTTGGATTCGCGGCGTGCGCCGGAGATCGGGGTGGATGAGGAGCCAAACCTCCGACTCGAGTTCGCTGACTGGTGCGCCCACCTCCGCCAGCGCGAATTGTCGTCCCAGATAATCCGGGAGCAGCGCTTTGCCGAGACCGGCGGCGGCGGCCTGGCCAGCCGCCCACATGCTGTTGACCCGCAGTACAGTCTCAGCTGCGGAAACGCGGCCAGACAGCCACCGTGAAGATGGAATCGCCGCCAGGCTATCGTCGAGAACGATCCACGGTAGATCGTCATCGTCACCGCCAACGGCATAAACTCCGTAGCCAAACGATCCGGCTCGCTGACCGATAAGTGTTTCCGGCGGCGATCTCGTCGGCCGAATAGCGACCTCCGCTTCATAGCGCGCCATGTCAGCGAACCCGTTCGACACGACCAGCTCGAATGAAATGCCGGGGTGTCGTGCACGGAAAGATGAAAACAGAGGGGCTATGATGGCAACCAGCGAGTCCACTGTCGTGATGGTAATCCGCCCCTCGAGCCGCCGCTTCCCTCCCGATAATTGCCGCCTCGCTTCCGCCAGTGTTGTCTCAATGGCAGCCGCGGCGCGGACAAAATCATCGCCGAGCGGCGTTGGATGATAGCGACCACCAAGCCGCTGAAACAGCGGAGCGCTCGCTTCGCGTTCGAGATCCTTCAGGCGGCGATAGACTGTCGCCAAATGAATATTGAGGGCGGCCGCAGCGAGATCAGGCTTGCCCACGCGCGCCAGCGTGCCGATCAGGAGAATGTCGTCTGTCGTCAGCATTTTCGCACCGATGCGAATTGTTTTCGCTAAACATGCAGAAGAATTCGCGATGACGCAAATCTATATCTTGATCAGATCGCTCATTGGAGACCGAAATGATCAAACTTCTTCATATCAAGGCATCGCCTCGCGATAGCCTTTCACATTCGAGCAAGGCTGCTGGCGGCTTTGTCGCTGCGCTGCGCGACAAAGCCTCTGACGTGAGGGTTACCGAACTCGATGTCTGGAATGCAGATTTGCCGCATTTCGATGGCCCGCTGCTTGCCGCCAAATATGCCCGGCTGGCCGGACGGGCATTCACCGAGGCCGAGGCGTCGGCGTGGAACCAGATCGGGGAACTCGTGCGCAACCTCGATGCTGCCGACGCGATACTGATCTCCAGTCCGATGTGGAACTTGTCGATCCCCTATCGGCTCAAACACTACATCGATCTGGTGACGCAGCCCGGCTTGAGCTTCAGCTTCAACCCCGCGACCGGCTACACGCCCCTGCTTCGGGTGCGCCCCGTCGTCGCCATTCTCGCCAGCTCCGGTGATTTCTCGAAGGGTCCGTCGTGGGGGAGACCGGATCTGGCAACCCCCTATCTGGCGGAAGCGCTGAAGTTCATCGGCCTCACTGGGGCAGAGATCGTTCATGTCGGGCCGACCGTCGGGCCCCCCCTTGCTGTGGAAGCGGCGGCTCAGCGCGCAACCGAGGCTCTCGCGAATATCGCCGATCGTTTCGCGGGGATCGCCGCATGAGTTCCGCAACGGGGTGGACCCTTCTCGTCCTTTCAGGGTTGCTCGACGTATTTTGGGCTCTGGCCACGAAGAAGTCGAATGGTATGACCCATTGGGGATGGGGCGCGGTCTCGCTTGTGCTGCTGGCCGCATTCGTGATTGCTCTCAGCAAGGCTTTGTCGGTTCTCCCCCTCGGAATGGCTTACGCCGTCTGGACGGGGATCGGGGCGGTCGGCTCCGTTCTTGTCGGGGTACTCGTATTCGGCGAACCGCTTGGAGCTCAGCGCATTGCCTATGTCACGATTATCGTTGTCGCAATTGTCGGACTGCATCTCGGGACGGGGGAGGGCACAAGCGGCTAGATGCCGGATCGGACTCGAAGCCTGCCGCGATCGTCGCTCGCCAGAAGGCGTTTGATCGAGGCCGGCCAGCATCCGTGCGATGAAATCACGGAATGAGCCGGGTTTCTATCTGCATCTTACCGATACGATGCGATGCGTGTTGTCTGCAATAAAGGCATGTTCTCCCTGCGCAGCCAAGTCTGGGCTGAATGCGGTTCTCACCTCGCTGCGCCCCTCTGTCCGACGGGGTCGGGCGCCCAGTTGAATTTGGATGAAGAAAATGGACGGCTCGTGCCCGACGGATCTTGTCGCAACGCAAAAGGTTGAAGTCACATGGCGGATCACCATCATCAAAACCACCGGCAGGCCGATGATCCTGCCTCCTCGGACACAACGCACCGGCATGATGCAACCCGCGACCCTGCCTGCGGGATGATCGTTGATCCGGAAATCAGTAAGGCGCAGCGCAGTCGTGCTCCGATCCGGGATCTGGCCGACTATGTTTCCTTCTACTTTGTCCCGAGTGTCGTCCTGCTCGCCATCGTCGCCTTTGTGGCATGGGCGCTGTTCGGGCCAGATCCGACCATGGTGTTCGCTACCGTTGCGGCTGTCTCGGTGCTGATTATCGCATGTGCCGTCGAAAGCGCTGGCATCACGCTGGTCAAAGGCAATCTGAGCGGCATCGTCCGAGCCCGGATCCTCGCGGAGGCGACAATCGGCAGCATCAAACAGAACCTGTTTTTCGCCTTCGCCTACAACGCCGCTGGCATGCCGCTGTGCTCTTTCCGATTTTTGGTTGGCTGCCCTCGCCCATGCTGGCGGCTCTGGCAATGAGGCTGTCGTCGGTTTCGGTAATCGCCAACGCCCTCCGCCTGCGCTCAGTCAAGCTCTGAAGGTGCCAAGCTCTCCACTACCGCCAAGCTGCGCGGCGCAGCGACCGCCGCGCCAGCCAGAAAATGGTCTCACGCCTGCAGGCGTGAAACCTGGCCGATATCGGCATCGGTGAGCGTGGGAATATACAACTGCCACGCAAAGCCCGGCAGGTTGGTCGTCCGCCCGTGGACGCGTCCCGGACGGGTCGTGACGACAGGATAGGCCGCGGTCGGGCTGGAAAGCCGCGGCTGCATGGCGCATTGGCCGAAGAAGGCGTAGACGTCCCGCTTCAGCTTGGCCCTCAGGATGAAGGTCCCGGCGTTCCAGTCCTCGCGCACCGCCGCATAGACGCCGCTCAGTTCGGATGCCGTGGTGCCCAGCGCCTTTGCCAGCCGCTTTCGGGCTTCGAGGCCCGGATCGTTGCCGAAATCCTCCAGGGGACTCCACCAGGGGGTGATTTCGCCCTTCTGGTTCTTGAGCCAGTATTCGGTGAACTTGTAGAGCTCGAAGCCCTTCGGCAACCGCACCTTCTGAACCGGCACCTTGATCGGCGCATTGTCATACACGCCGAAATTCTTCATGCCGGTGAGAAATGCGTCCTTGACGAACTGGGGCAGGTTTTCGAACTCGGTATTCGCATTGCGAATACCGTCCTTCGCAACGGAGGGCGCGTTATAGAGTCTCATCGTGCTTCCATTGGCTTCGTCGATCGTTTGCCGATCATACGCACCGGCCGGCTGAACCAGAAACACTTCCTTCGATGTCGGCGGCACTTGCCCAAAATTGGCCGATGGGCGCCGGACCCTCCCGCTCGACAGAGTACGCCACGCCGATGACAGCCGATGAGAGTTGAGCCGCCAAGGCCGTCGCCGGCGTTGAACCCCCGGTGGAAATCGAACCAATAAAAGCTATTGGCAATGGTCCGCGCTTCCACGATTATCCGGTAAGGCTTTCTACCGGATTTTCGATAAAATGATGTTAAAATTGGCCTTTCTGCTGATTGGCCCCAAGGCGTTTCAATCTCGCTGGTATAGTTTGGCGGTGGTCGGTGCGTTTCTCGTTGGCGTGGCCATTCTTCTGGCGGCAGGCTATTCGAGGCTCGTCGACGTCGCTGCGCAAGAACTCTTCGGCCTGGTCTTTTTGGTGTATGGCGTTCTTTCCTGCGCACCGATCGCATCGCAGGCAATCGATGGCGCGACGCGATCGATCGCGGCCGTGAAGGCGTTTGGCCTGATTGCCATTGGCGGGCTGCTGATGCTGGCTCCGATCGTCAGCGAGTTCGGCCTGACATTGCTGTTCGGCCTCGCGCTTCTGCTCGACAGCATCAACCGCACCGTTTTTGCCGTGGTGGTTCGCTATCCCGATTGGCGGCTCATGGTTGCCGTCGGCCTGGTCGAGGCGGCTTTTGCGGTTGGGATCGCGGTCGGATGGCCATTCCCGCCCGGCCAGAGCATTCCTCTGTGCATAGCGTTGCTGATCGGCCTCTGGGGCGGGCTGCTGATCCGGACCAGCCTGCTGCTGCGCCGGCTGGACGACGAGGTCGCCATTCTCGCCCTGCCGATTTTTTCAAAGCGCGGCTGGTATGACAATGCGCCCGTTCTGGTCGATCTCGGTGATGAGGTGAAGGCCGAGGCGCCGCTGATCATCCATGTGTGGACCCCGGTCGGATCGGCGGTCAATCCGGAGCGGCGGCTTCTGGTCGATCGCTACATCGCTGCGGTCGATGCCAACGGTGTGATATCGACGGGCCATTCGGCGCTGGAAATGCAGCCCAACGTCTATATCAGCCACTATCCGGCTGAAGAGACGGAGCGTTCGCAAGGGGACTTCTTTTCGTCGTTGCGTGGCACCGCCGACAATGATTTACCCGGATGCTTTCAGCCGAGTTACGCCTATGAGGCGGAGCGCTGGTGTCCGGCCGATGCGCATGTCGAGTTCCGAAACTACAATCCGAGGCGGCTTCGCGCCTTCTGGATCGGATATCGGCAGGACGACACCTATAATCTGACCAATCGAAATTGCTCGGTCGTCGTCGCAGCAGCCCTGGACGCTGCCCTGGAAGGGGCGCTGGCAAGCCGGTTTCCCTGGCTGCGTCTCACGCGGCTGCTGCTCAATCCGGACATGTGGGTGGCCGCGATGATCTGCAACCAGGCGGTTTCGATGACCTGGACACCCGGCATGGTGCTGGACTATGCGCGCACCATGGCGCGCCTCGTCGAGACCGACAACGAATTGTGGATCCGGCGCTTCCACGGCTTCCTTACCCGCCTGCATCCGCGCAAGACCGTTTCCGACAATCAGGTGCCCCTCACATGACACTCGATCAGCAGACCTCGCCCGTCGTCCGGCTCTCCGCCCTTGCTGCCGTCATTGCCACGGCCGCCATGTTCGGCCTTACCTACAGCCTGAGTGCCTCGCTGATCGCGCTGGATCTCGTCGAGCGGGGCTCGAGCGAATTCCTGATCGGCACCAACGCCGCGATGCATGCCGTCGGCGTGCTGATAACCGCGATGTTCCTCCCCAAGATCGTGCCTATCTTCGGCATGAAACGAATGGTGGTCTTTGCCCTGATCGCCGCCGCCCTTGTGCTCATGGCCTTTCCGGCGGCACCGCTGCTCTGGATGTGGTTTCCGCTGCGGCTTGCTTTGGGCATGGCGTCCGAATTCCTCTTCGTCCTGTCGGAAACCTGGACGAACAGCCTGAGCACGGAGGCGACCCGGTCCCGGGCGATGGCCGCCTACACCGCGTCATTGGCGATCGGGTTTGCATTGGGGCCGATCATCCTTTCCCTGATCGGCGACCAGGGTTTTTATCCCTATGGTGTCGGCGCCGGCATAGCGCTTGTCGCCGCCGCCTTCATCGCCGTGGTGAAAATAGACGTGCCCGAATTCGAGCGTAAACCGAGCGGCAGCCTTTTCCATTTCATTCGCCTGGCCCCCGTCGCGATATCCGCCACCGTGCTCAATGCCGCGATCGAGACCGCCGGCCTGTCTTTCCTGGCTGTGTACGCCACCAATCTCGGCTGGCCGGAAAGCAGCGCCATCCGCCTGGTATCGATCATGATGATCGGCGCCATCTTGCTGCAGCTTCCGATCGGCTGGCTTGGCGACAAGATGGACCGCATCATGCTGCTGATCGGCCTGGCGGTCGTCGCAACAGCCGGGGCCTTGCTTTGGCCCGTCGCCCTGTCGAGCGAATTTGCGACATACGCACTGCTTTTCATATGGGGCGGGGCCTTTGTCGGTATCTACACCATCATGCTTTCCATCGTCGGAAGCCGTTTTTCCGGCACGGACCTGGTCGGGATCTACGCCGCCATGGGCCTGATGTGGGGGCTGGGCGCGCTCCTCGGACCGCTTCTCGCCGGCATCTCGATGCAGGCGACGCTTCATGGCCTGGCATATTTTGCCGCGGCGGCATGTGCATGCTTTTCCCTGTTCGCAATATTGAAAGGTCGGGGCAGCAGCTGATTTCTTATGGGAATGGCAACGGCATTGGATTTATATCTGCCGGAAGCACGGACGAACGAGGACAATGTGGACGTCGTATTCGAAAAAATAAATGCGGTCACCGTGGCGAGCATAGCAGGCAGGCTGGACGGCGTTTCGTCCCCGCAGGTCGAGCGGGCACTCATCGGTCAACTGGACGCAAATCGCCTGATACTCGACATCAGCGGGCTCAACTACATCTCCAGCGCCGGCCTGAGGGTCATCCTGATGGTTGCCAAGCGACTGAAGCAGATCGGCAGCACCTTCACCATCGTCGGCATCCAGCCGCATATTCAGGAGCTGTTCGAAATCTCGGGCTTCCTGACGATCATCGATACGGCGCGAAGCCGGGATGAAGCCTTGTGCTGATCGGGAGAGGAGCGTTGTTGCCGCGGCGATTCATCGGTTGCGTCATGCGGAAAATTCGCCGATACAAATAGCTGGCCGCCGGACGGACGGATATTTCAGGCCGGTACTTCTTTCGTAACGCCGATTTCAATACGTGCTTTTTTACACAAAAGGCAAATGCAACAGATACATCGTCTTTGGGATGAACTGGCGGATTTCGATGTCAGCCAATGCGACGCGGCTGCCAACCGATTGATGACGGCTCTGGCCGAGCGCGCCGACATTTCGAACGTCACCTGGGCCGGCGCCGTCCGCCTGACCCGCGGGGAGCGGGCCGATAGCGACGACGTGATGCGCCGGTGGCGTGTGGCGGCGACGCACTCGCTGCATCCCTACATCCCGCCGCCGCACCGCATCTGGGACAAGCCGGAAGACGATCCCTCCATGGATATTCCCCTGCGCGATCTCGGCCGCTTCCGGAACTACACGTTCCGGCGGGAGCTGCCGGAGGCCTGGTTCCGGTCAGCCTTCTACCGGCAGCATTATGGTGACCGTGGCATTGCCGATGCCACGTTTGTCGCTTTTCCCGTCAATCAGGATTGCGAATCCCATTTCGGCTTCTGGGCGCGGCGGCCGCTCGAGGATGAGGCAATCGCGCTGATCACTTATGCCTTGCGCGGCATCAAGTGGTTCCACCGCCGGCTGATGCTGGCCCATGGACTGTTGATGGCATCGTCGCCGCTGACGCCGACGGAGCACAAGGTGACGCAGCTTCTTCTGACCGGCGCTTCGGAAAAACGCATCGCCCACCAGCTCGGCCTTGCCGGATCGACCACGCATCAGCACGTCGTGGCCATCTACCGCAAGTTCGGCGTGCGCAGCCGGGCGGGTCTGATGAGCCTGTGGCTCAATCGGCCAGCCGCCCAGGGGAATGGCGATGTTTGACGGGTCGAGGGAGGAAATCCACCGCCTCTGGGACGAATTGTCGGATTTCGACACCAGCCAGTCGCAGGAAGCCGTCCTGTCGCTGATGGCATCCCTCGCGGAGTTGGCCGGCGTCGAGAACTCCACCTGGGCCGGGGCCATCCGTGTCGCCGGGGGTCACGAGAGGGACCCGTTGCGGGGCTGGCGTGTTGCAACGACCGTCGCGCTTCAACCACTTGCGCTCCAGTCCGAAGACGGTCTTCTGGGAGGTGTCCTGCGCCTTTGGGAGCGGCGGGAAATCGACCCGTCTTTTCTGCTGCCGATGGAGGAGGTCGGCACGTTCCGGACCTATTCGCTGCGTCGAGGACTTCCGGCGGATTGGTTCAAGACGCCGTTCTATCAGCGGCACTACGGTTTCTGCGGCATTTACGATGTGATCTTCATCGCGTTTCCGCTGAACGACGACTGTGAATCGCATTTCGGCTTCTATGCGCGCCACCCGGTTGCCGATGAGACCATCGCCCAGCTTGCCTATGCGCTTCGCGGGATAAAGTGGTTTCATCGCCATCTGCTGCTCAGCCACGGTCTGCTGATGGCGTCGGCACCGCTGACGGCGACAGAACACAGGGTATTGCAGTTGCTGCTGACCGAGATGACGGAAAAGCGTATTGCCCGAGAACTTGCGCTCGGAGTATCCGCCACGCATCGTCATGTCGTTGCCATCTACCGCAAGTTCGGGGTGCGCAGCCGGGCCGGGCTGATCAGCCTGTGGCTCAATCACCCCGCCGGGCTCGACATGAATGCGCTTGCGGCGCAGGAGCAACCGGACTGATGCCACCCCTACTGTTTAGGTAGGATGACAGCCTCACTTTCCTTGGCTAGAGCATTTCCAGCCGAAGCGGAATCGCTTCGGTGTCGGACAATACGCAAAAACAAGAAGATAGAGCAATTCCAGCAAAAGTGCGGAGCGGTTTTGCGTCCGGAATGCGGTGAAGCAAAGAGACAGAACGTTTCCGCGTTTCGGAGGAAAGCGGAAGCGCTCCAAGGCTCGATCTCACCTTCGCGTGACATGGCTGGCCGGAAGACGACGTCGGGAGCGGGGCGCCCAGGGAGCGTATATCCATGCCTTGCCGATGCGCCATTCCAGATCCGCGATCCCGCCAAACCAGAGGGCAAAGGGCGTCATGAGCTACGAGATGAACAGCGGCAACAACCTTCGGAACACCGAGAACTGGAAGATCGCCCGCGATGTGCTGGCGCATATGCAGCAGATCATCGATCAAGCCGAATTGAAGAAGACGCAACAGCGTTCGGGCGCAAACCAGCTCGCCTACAAGGTTGCCAAGGCGTTCGGCCACCGCAGCAGCTACCATGACCTCTATCTGCATCATTCGAGCCTTCGGCCGGTGGTCGGCCAGAATCCGATGATCCCGATACCCGAGATCACCGCGCTGCAGGTGCACTACCGCCTTGTGATCCTCGGGCGCGGCACCAAGCAGGCCCTGGATTCAGGCAACATGTTGAATTCCGGCACGCAGACGCCCAACGAGATCTTCCTGGATTTTTCCGCCAACTATCGAAGCCTGACGGTTTTGATGGAGGTGACGGCCAACGCTTTCACCAATTTCTGTCTCGACCAGGGCAAGACCAACCTGGCAAAGGTGATGCTCGCCAAGATCCGCGCCAAATGGGGCAATACCGGCAGCAACTTCGAAACCTATGAGCCGAGTGGTACCTGGCGGCAGGGGGATGAAGGTTATCGGCTCGTGCGCTCGATTCAAGGGCAACCGGTCACCCAGACGATGGGATACAGCTGGATAAGCGGATACGACAACCGCAAGAAGGTCAGATGATGTTGCCGGAGGGGCTTTCCGCACCGCTCGCGACCGGTCGCATCGACGCCGGCGGTCGGTAGAAACTGCCGGATCGCCGGGTCGGGACCGGAGCTACTGGCTTTGGCTCTGGCTCTGCGTCTGCCCCAGATCTTCGACGGCGATTGCCACGGACAGCGTTTCTTCCGGCGAACCGAAACGCATGCCGGATACAGGGGCGGCATCGGTATAGTCGAGACCCGTGGCAATGCGGACGTAGCGGTCGTCCGGGCAGATCTTGTTGGCCGCGTCGAAGCCGACCCAGCCAAGCCCCGGAACATGCGCTTCCGCCCAGGCATGCATGGCCGCCTGGTCCACGGTTCCTTCCAGCAGCAGATAACCGGAGATGTAGCGGGCGGGAACATCCAGAAGCCGCGCGGCGGCGATGAAGATGTGGGCGTGGTCCTGGCAGACGCCGGTCTTCGCTTCCATCGCTGCTTCCGCCGTCGTGGCGGCGGTCGTCGTTCCCTTTTCATAGGCCACGGCCTCATGGATGGCGGCCATCAACGCATGCAGCCGCGCCAGAGGGTCGGCGGCCTCTACGCCACGGGTAAGCTCCTTTACCAGCTTTCCGGGCTTGGTCAGCGGTGTCTCGCGTAGGAAAAGCCAGAGCGGGCAAAAGCCGACATGCGGCCCGAAAACGCCGTTGCGGTCCTCCGTTTCGACCTCGCCGCTGGCGACGATACGCGTGCTTTGCTGCTCGCCCTCGTTCGACACCAGTTCGATGTGATTGCCGAACTGGTCGTCATAATCCACCTCGACGGCGGCGCCCTCGACGCTGACGGACCAGCTGTTGATCTTCTGGCCCGGACTTGCCGTCGGCGTCAGCCGCAGGCGCTGCAGGGAATATTGAACCGGTCCCTCGTAGGCATATTCGGTGGTGTGCGTGATCTTCAGTTTCATCTGCGTAACGGTCCCCGGCCGCTTACTGATAGAAGCGGTATCCTTCGGTGATTTCCTGGCTCAGCTGGTTGTTGCGGCTGACGAACAGTTCGAGGAATTCATGGAGGCCCCGGTCCATGATTTCCTGGATCGACATGGTCTGCAGCCGGTCGCGGATGGCATCCGCCGTGTCGTGCGCCGGCAGCCGCTCGCCATACTCCTTTTCGAGATAGTGCAGGTTGCTGACGATCTTTTCGTAACAATAGGCGAGCGAACGCGGCATCTGGCCGTTGAGGATCAGGAAGTCGGCGATGTTGGACGGCCGGTATTCGGCATCGTAGACCCAGCTATAGGAGCGATGCGCCGAGACCGAACGCAGGATCGATTCCCACTGCACATTGTCGAGCGACGAGCCGACGGCGGAGACGGAGGGCAGCAGCACGTAATATTTCACGTCGAGGATGCGGCTGGTATTGTCCGCACGTTCGATGAAGGTGCCGATGCGGGCGAAGTTGTAGAGTTCGTTGCGCAGCATCGATCCGTGGAAGGCGCCGCGGATCAGGCCGGCACGGCGCTTGATCACGTCGATGGCTTGCGGCAGGTCGGCGGATTTGACCTTCTTGGCCAGAAGCTGCTTCAGCTCCATCCAGCACTCGTTGGTCGCTTCCCAGGTCTCGCGCGTCAGCGCCGTGCGCACCATGCGGGCGTTGTTGCGGCCGAACTCGATGCAGGACATGACGCTCGACGGGTTGGAGCGGTCGCGCAGCAAGTAGTCGATGGCGTCGACGCCGGTGAGCTTGGCGTGCACCTCGGCATAGGCCTCGCGCACGCCGGCGCTCTGCAGCACGCCGTCCCAATCCTCGTCCGATGCGCCGCTGCGGGTCAGCGACATGCGCAGGCCGGCATCGATGAGGCGCGCGATGTTTTCAGCCCGTTCGATATACCGGAACATCCAGTAGAGGCCGTTTGCGGTTCTTCCAAGCATGTGCGTCTCAGTCCTCCAGGACCCAGGTGTCTTTGGTGCCGCCGCCCTGGCTGGAATTGACGACCAGCGATCCCTGCTTCAGCGCGACGCGGGTGAGCCCGCCGGGGATGATCTGCACCTTGTCGGAAACCAGCACGTAGGGGCGCAGGTCGACATGGCGCGGTGCGATGCCCTTGTTGACGAGGATCGGCACGGTCGACAGCGACAGCGTCGGCTGGGCGATGTAATTGTTCGGCTTGGCTTTCAGCTTCTCGGCAAAATCGGCGCGTTCCTTCTTGGTGGCGGTGGGGCCAACCAGCATGCCGTAGCCGCCCGAACCGTGCACTTCCTTGACGACGAGTTCGGCGAGGTTTTCCAGCACGTATTTCAGGCTGTTGGCCTCCGAACAACGATAGGTCGGCACGTTTTCGAGGATCGCCTTGCGGCCGGTGTAGAACTCGACGATTTCAGGCATGTAGGAATAGATCGCCTTGTCGTCCGATATGCCGGTGCCCGGCGCATTGGCGATGGTGATGTTGCCGGAGCGGTAGACGTCCATGATGCCGGGAATGCCGAGCTGCGAATCCGGCCGGAAGGTGAGGGGATCGAGGAAATCGTCGTCGACGCGGCGGTAGAGCACGTCGATGGCCTGGTAGCCGCGCGTGGTACGCATCTTCACCTTTCCGTCGATCACCCGGAGATCGGAGCCTTCCACCAGCTCGACGCCCATCATGTCGGCGAGGAAGGAATGTTCGTAATAGGCGGAATTGTAGATGCCGGGGGTGAGCACGGCGATGCGCGGCTTGCCCTTGCAGCCGGGCGGGGCGAGCGACGACAGGCTCTGGCGCAACAGCAGCGGATAGTCCTCGACGCGCTTCACCTTGTTGAGGTGGAAGAGCTCCGGGAACATCTGCATCATCGTCTCGCGGTTCTCCAGCATGTAGCTGACGCCGGAGGGGGTGCGGGCATTGTCTTCCAGGACGTAGAACTGGTCTTCACCGGTGCGGACGATATCGGTGCCGACGATGTGGGTATAGACGCCGCCCGGCGGACGGAAGCCGATCATCTGCGGCAGGAAGGCGGTGTTGCGCTCGATCAGCTCGCGCGGCACGCGGCCGGCGCGGATGATCTCCTGCTTGTGGTAGATGTCGTCGAGGAAGGCGTTGAGGGCGATGACCCGCTGTTCGATGCCCTGGGCCAGCTTGCGCCACTCCTTGGCGGAGATGATGCGGGGAATGATGTCGAAGGGAATGAGCTTTTCGGAGGAGTCGGCGTGGCCATAGACCGCGAAGGTGATGCCGGTTTTCCGGAAGATGTTTTCGGCGTCCTGGGACTTGCCGATCAGGTGTCCTCGGTCCTGTCCGGAATACCACTCAAAATAGTCTTTGTAAGGATCCCGCGGATTGTTCTCCGCACTTATCATTTCATCGAAGGCCAACGGCGCGTTCCCCCTTTTTTTCCATTTGAATACAACGCCAAAGGCAATGCAAGAACCATGCACATTTCGAGGCAAAGTTTTTAGCGACGGCGTTTGCCCGAATTTTGTGCATGATTTTGCTGCCGAATTTTCGCCTGAGAGGCGATTTCCGGGCCTTGCCCGTCAGGCGTTTGAAGCGATTTGGTCACGCAAATGGCATCTGCCGAAAATTCTGCCTGTGGCAGATCGGTGCGCTCGCCGAAAAATTTCCTGCAGCGACGGCAATTTTTCGCCGTGATGTTTTGACGCGGCCGCCTGCCGGACGTAAGGATCCGCGCCACTTTCCCGGCGGGCTATCGCCGCTACACGGATTTATCTCGATGCTTGACCGGCTTGCTCCGGCTGTTTTTGTGCTGCTCTGGTCCACGGGCTGGGTCTCGGCCGGCTTGGCAGCCCACCATTCGGATCCCTTCACCTTCCTTGCGCTGCGCTACGGCCTGTCGATCGTCGCCTTTGCCGGTTTCTGCGTGCTGACGGGAGCGGCATGGCCGCGCAACTGGCAACTGATCTGGCGGGCGATCTACTCCGGCATTTTCCTGCATGGGCTTTACCTCGCCGGCCTGTGGTGGGCGATTGCGCAAGGCGTGCCGGCCGGTCTTTCCGGCATCATCGCGGCGTTACAGCCGCTGCTGACTGCGGTGGCGGCGACGTGGCTTCTCGGCGAGCGCATGAGCGGCCTGCAACGCATCGGCCTGATGCTCGGTTTCTCCGGCATTGCGATTGCCATCTCGCCAAAACTCTTGGCCATCGATCCGGCCAACCTGACGCAGACGGCGCTGCCGCTCGCCGTCAACCTGATGGGCATGGTATCGGTGACCTACGGCACGATCTACCAGAAGAAGCATCTGCAGCAGGGTGACATCCGCGCCATCGCCACGCTGCAATATGCCGGTGCCGTGCTGGTCACGGCGCCGCTGGCGCTTCTGTTCGAGGATCTCCATTTCGACGGCTCGCACGAAGCGATCCTGACGCTGCTCTGGTCGATCTTCGGCTTGTCGATGGGGGCGGTGGGGCTGCTTCTGTATCTGATCCGCCGCGGCCAGGTATCGAAGGCGGCATCGCTGATCTATCTCGTGCCGCCGATGGTGGCGCTGCAGGCAGCCATCGCCTTCGGTGAACCGCTGACGCTGCCGATGATTGTCGGAACCGCCATCGTGGTGGTTGGTGTCTATCTGACGAACCGCAAGCAGAAGGCGGAGCCGCTGCCGGCGGATTGATGGCCACATCGACGGTGATAAGGTGACGAAGCCGCTTCCGCCGGGCGGAGGCAGGCTCGCCTTTGGCCGCAAATCGTGCAGGCGGTTTTCTGTGCCCCGAAATAAAAATGCCGCAGCCGGGTGTCCGGCTGCGGCAGAAATTGACGAATTTGTAGACGGTTATGCCCGTTCGCGACGGTCGCCCTTGGGGGCGCCGCGGCGGTTGCCGCCGTTGCCTTCGCGACGCTCGCCGCCATGCGCCTGCTGCTGGCGATCTTCACCGTGCTTGCGGGCCGGGCGGCCGTGGGCGTGGCGCGGATTGCCGCGGTTGTGGCCTGCGGCTTCGCCGGCACCGGCGCCCTGCTGGCCATTGCGCTGCTGCTTGCGGGCCGGGCGGAAATCCGAGGTCGAATCCAGATCGTTGTCCGGGCCGGCGTCGACGACGCCGCGACCGCCTTGCGGACGGGCCGGACGGCCGCCACGGCCTTCCGAACGCGGCTGGCCCTGGCCACGACCCTGGCCCTGACCACGATTGCCGGAGCGGCTGTTGGTCGGACGGGCAGGGCGGGCAAGCCCTTCGGGACGCTCGCCGCCGGCAACCGGGATCTCGATGCCCATCAGCTTCTCGATATCGCGGAGCAGGCGGGTTTCGTCCGGAGCGCAGAAGGCGATGGCGATGCCGTCGCGGCCGGCGCGGGCGGTGCGGCCGATGCGGTGGACGTAGGCGTCAGGCACTTCCGGCAGGTCGTAGTTGAAGACATGCGAAACGCCGGGGATGTCGATGCCGCGGGCGGCGACATCGGTTGCGACCAGCACGCGGATCGAGCCGTCACGGAACGCCTTCAGTGCCCGTTCGCGCTGGCCCTGGCTCTTGTTGCCGTGGATCGACGCGACCTCGAAGCCGACATTGGCAAGATGCACGGAGAGCTTTTCAGCCGTATGCTTGGTGCGCATGAACACCATGGCCTGGGCTTCAGGCTTGTCGGTGAGGATCTTGCGCAGCAGTTCGGTCTTGTCGCCCTTGCCGTTGCAGAAATAGACGTACTGCTCGACCTTGTCGGCGGCCTTGCCGGGCGGGGTCACCTGCACCTTGACCGGATCGGTCAGGAAGTTGCCGGCGAGATCGGCGATCGCCTTCGGCATGGTGGCCGAGAACAGCAGCGTCTGGCGCTTGGCCGGTACCATCCGGGAGATCTTCTTGAGGTCGTGGATGAAGCCGAGATCGAGCATCTGGTCGGCCTCGTCGAGGACGAGGTGCGTGACCTGGTTGAGCGAGATGGCGTTGCGCGCGATCAGGTCGAGAAGCCGGCCCGGCGTCGCGACGAGGATGTCGGTGCCGCGCTCGAGCTGCAGCTGCTGCTTGTTGATCGAGGCACCGCCGACGACCTGGTTGATCCTCAGGGGAAGCTTCTTGATGAAGCCGCGCAGGTTGTCGGAGATCTGGTTCACCAGCTCGCGGGTCGGTGCGAGGATGAGAACGCGGGTCGTGCGGTTCGGCGGACGCTTTTCGTCCTTCATGAGCATTTCGATGATCGGCAAGCCGAAGGCGGCCGTCTTGCCGGTGCCGGTCTGCGCCAGGCCGATCATGTCGCGGCCCTGGAGCAGCATCGGGATCGCCTGGGCCTGGATCGGCGTCGGGGTCTCGTAGCCGAGGGCGGAAACCGTCGCGACGATCTGCTTGGAGAGGCCAAGCTCGTGGAAGTTGGTCAAAATAATTGCCTTTCGTGGCGCCAAACGACATGGCCGGATCAGCGCCTGCTGTCCGGTGTCTCTGGCGTCAAGAACCCCGCGTGAAGTGGGAACTTGTGTGGTGGAAATCGCTTTCCAGCGCGGAGGGCCACCGCTCGGGCGGCCTGTTTTTCAGCGCTTTGTCTTTTTTTCGCGGTCTTTCTCGCCACGAGGCACGCTCACGCGGCGGCCAAAAGATGAAAGCTGCGGGCATTTGGGCGCTTTCCGGGCAAAAGTCAAGTGAATGTTTCGCAACTGCGAAAAGGGTGCCGGTTTGCGTGGGGCAGCGCTTCATCCGCCTGCGTCCTGCGGACCCCTCTCCCCGCATGCGGGGAGAAGGTTGAGGTGAGGAGCTTTTGCTCCAGGATCTCAAAAATCCGTCGGCACGCCGCCTTCTGCCTTGCGGCGGGCGACGAAGGCATCCAGCTCTTCCTCGATGGCCGGATCGAGCGGCGGGCGCTCGTATTTGTTCAGCATATCCTTGAAGATGCGGTTGGCGTGGTCGTAGGTGGTCGGCCGGCCGGCTTCCGTCCAGGTCTCGAAATTGCGCCAGTCGGAGAGGATCGGCGAATAGAAGGCGGTCTCGTAGCGCGCCAGCGTGTGCGCGGTGCCGAAATAGTGGCCGCCGGGGCCGACGTCGCGCACGGCGTCGAGCGCCAGCGCATCCTGGCTGACGTCGAGCGGCGTCAGGAACTCCGCCACCATCTGCAGCATGTCGACGTCGAGGATAAATTTCTCGAAGGATGCCGTCAGGCCGCCTTCGCTCCAGCCGGCCGCATGCATGATGAAATTGCCGCCGCCCTGGGTCAGCGCCCACAGCGACAGAGCCGATTCGTAGGCGGCCTGCGCATCCAGCGTGTTCGAGGCGTTGGTATTGGAGGTGCGGTAGGGGATGCCGTAACGCCGTGCCAGCTGGCCGCCGGCGATGACCGCCTTCATGTATTCCGGCGTGCCGAAGGCCGGTGCGCCGGTCTTCATGTCGACGTTCGAGGTGAAGCCGCCGTACATCACCGGTGCGCCTTTGCGCACCATCTGGGTGAAGGCAATGCCGCACAGGGCCTCGGCGTTCTGCTGCACCACCGCACCGGCGATGGTGACCGGCGCCATGGCACCGGCCAGCGTGAACGGCGTGACGACGACGACCTGGTTGCGCGCCGACATCTCGATGATGCCCTGCAGCATCGGCCCGTCGAGACGCAGCGGCGACGAGGAATTGATGATGGTGAAGAGCGACGGCTCCTGCTCCATCTGCTCCATGCTGATGCCGCGGCCGATGCGGGCGATCTCGATGCCGTCGAGGTTGCGCTCTCGGCCGAGCGAATAGCAATGGAACACCTTGTCGGTGAGTTTCACCATGTCGGAGAGGCAGTCGAGGTGGCGGATCGAGGCATGGATGTCGATCGGCTCGACGGGGTAACCGCCGGTGGTGTGGATGATGTCGTAGGACTGCGCCAGCTTCACCAGCTTGCGGTAATCCTCCTGGTTGCCGGCGCGGCGGCCGCCTTCGCGGTCGGCGACGAAGGGGGCGCTGGCGATCTGGGCGAAGACGAGATTTTCACCGCCGATTGCGACGTTGCGCTGCGGGTTGCGGGCATGCATGGTGAAGGTTTTTGGCGCATGCGCGACAAAATCCATGATCATGGCGCGGTCGAAACGCACGCGATCCTTGCCGGGCGTCACATCGGCGCCGGCAGCCTTCATGCGTTCGCGCGCTTCCGGCAGCATGACGTCCATGCCGATTTCTTCGAGGATGGTCAGCGATGCCTCGTGGATGTCATCGAGGGCTTCCGGCGTCAGGACGACATTCTTCTGCAGCGAATTGACGAGGTTGAGGTACTTCGAACCGACCGGCTTGCGGCTGCGCTCGGCGCCGCGTCCGCCGGTCCGGCGGCGGCGTTCCAGCGGCTGCGAAGAGGTTTCCGTTTCATGCGGGACTGGCGTGACGATGTCGCTCATAGGAAATCCAATGCAATTTCTTCGACATCGTTTTTCGCAGATTTCGCCTTTCCCGGATATCGCCGTTTGCGACAGAAAACCGGCTTTGTTGGGATATTGCCGAGATCCGAAATGGTGCCGTTAAGGTTAACACATTGTTTAAACCGCTCGTGTTACGAATCCCTGTGATGGAATACGCGAAGTCCTGAGGTCATGGGGTTGGAAGACGTTCCTGGCGAATTGCTCGAGGTTGCCTGCGCAAGGATCAAGGATCTGGAGCGGCCGGCCTACATTAAGAACAGCGAACTGCGCTATGTCGTGGTGAACGATGCCTATGCGCGGCTTTTCGGTCGCGAGGCGGAGCGATTCACCGGGCTGAGAACCTCCGAACTCGGCAGCGGTTCCAGCGAGTGGAATCTCGAGGAAAACGAACGCCGGGCGCTGGTCTTCGGCACGGAAGAGGCGGCGGCCTGCAACGGCAATGCCCCGGACGAGCGCTTCGTCGTCGCCGTCGAGCGTTTCCTGCCCGACGACGAGCATGCTTTCGTCCTCGGCCTGTTTGCACAGCTTCCCGAACCGGAAACCGATGGCGAGACGGCGATCGATGGTCCGGTCTTTGCCGACCATCTGGTTTCCGAAGATATCCATGTCATCCGGATGGCATTGGAAAACACGGCTCATCCCGTCGGTGTCTTTGCCGAAGACGGGCGTCCGCTGGTCGTCAACGCCGCCTATCGTCGGAATGAACGGGCTGGTCTCTCCGGCATGATGCCGCCATCAGCCGCGGGCATCGCCGACGGTATCGTCGCAGACGATGTTTCCCTGCAGCTCGAACAGGCGCTGGGTCTGCTCGATGTCGGCGTCAGCATCTTCGACGACAACGACCGGCTGCTCTACAGAAACGAGCGCCAGCAGGCGTTTTACGGGGCGATGCTCGGAGAGATGCACCCGGGGATGCCGCTGCGCGTCGCGCTGGAGCGGATTTTCGACCATACGGCGGTGCATTACCCGGACATAGCGGCGACGCGCATGCCGTCGCGGGAGGTCTGGGTCGAGAGCAGGCTTGCCAACTGCCAGAAGCCGTTTCACGAAGATGTCGTCGAGCTTGCGGACGGGCGCTGGCTTCGCTGCATCAATCGCCGGCTGGAAAGCGGCGTACTGATTGCGTTGCGCGTCGATGTCACCGAGTTCAAGGAACAAGAACGCCAGCTTGTCCGGCATATCGACGAGGCGCTGCTCTATCGCTCCGTGCTGGAAGAATTGCCGGTCGCGACCTTTGTGCGCGACCGCAACCATCGCCTGACCTTCGTCAACCAGGCCTATGCCGACCTGATGGGCATGTCGCGCGAAGAGATGCTGAACAAGACGGAGACGGAGGTCTTCGGTGAAAGAGGCGAGACGTTCCATCGCCAGAACGACAACGTCCTGGATTCGGGCATCGTCATCCAGAAGGATGAGCAGCTGCTGCGCAGCGACGACCAGCCCGTCCAGGTGATCACCCGTGTCGCCCGCGTCGAGAGCGGCGGGGCCGAGCGCTTCCTCGTCGGATCGCTGACGGATATCACCATGCTCAAGGAGCGGGAGCGCGATTTGCTGCTCTCCCAGAAGGAAGCGGAAACGCTTCACCGCGATCTCGACAGCATCCTGCGGTCGCTGCCGGTCGGCGTGCTGATCCTCGGGCCGGATTTCGACATCGAATTCGCCAATGCGGCATTCTACGATATCTGGGACTGGCCGCTGGAGAAGCGGCTGGAGAAATCGCATTTCCGCGACTTCGTGCGCGTCAGCTTCGACAAGGGCTGGTATCTCGGTTACGGCGACGATTTCGAGGCGGCCTATAACCGTCGGCTCAACGAACTCAAGACCAGCTATGCCGTGGAGCAGCATGAAGTCCATCTGCCGACCGACAAGACGCTGATCATCACCAGCAAGCAGCTCAGCGACGGCAAGACGCTGGTTTCCTACGTCGACATCTCCGCGATGCGCGAGCAGGAGCGGCAGATCAACGAGGCCCGCCAGGAGCTGGAGCGCGTCGGGCAGGTGATCCAGGATGCCACGCGCGTCATGGCGCAGGGTCTGCTGGTGGTCGAAAATGGCGAAATCGTCCTGTCGAACGATGCCACGGCCAAGATCCTGCACGTGCCGCCCACCCTGACGGCGCCGGGAAAACGGTGGAGCGCCATTTTCGACCATTGCGCCGAACGCGGCGATTTCGGCGACAATCCGGAAAGCCTGCGCCGGGCATGGGACGAGAATATCCAGCAGCACCGGCCGATCTCGGCCGCCTTCATGACGGCGGGAACCACCTGGGTCCAGCTCGAGGTGACGTTCAGCGACGGCGGTCACTGGATGGTGGTGCTCAACGATCTCACCGAGATGAAGCAGCGCGAGGAAGAACTCCGGCGCCTGCTTGCTCGCTCCGAGGCTGCCGACCGGGCCAAATCCGAATTCCTCGCCAACATGAGCCACGAGATCCGCACGCCGATGAACGGCGTTCTCGGCATGGCGGAACTGCTGGCCAAGACGGATCTCGACACGCGTCAAAAAACCTTCATCGAAATCATCGGCAAGTCCGGCAATGCGCTGCTGACGATCATCAACGACATTCTCGATTTCTCCAAGATCGATGCCGGACAGATGAAGCTCAAGAAGGCGCCGTTCGATCCCGTCGAAGCGGTGGAGGACGTGGCGGCGCTTCTCTCTTCGGCTGCTTCGGAAAAAGATATCGAACTGATGGTCCGCAGCGGCGCCCAGGTGCCGCAGATGGTGGTCGGAGATGCCGGCCGTTTCCGGCAGATCGTCACCAATCTCGTCGGCAACGCCGTGAAATTCACCGAGAAGGGCCATATCCTCATCGACATCGCCGCCGTGCCCGATGGTGCCGACGGCGTCATGCTGTCCCTGCGTGTCGAGGATACCGGCATCGGCATTCCGCCGGAAAAGCTGGAAGCGATCTTCGAAAAATTCTCGCAGGTCGATTCTTCCTCGACGCGGCGGCATGAAGGCACCGGCCTCGGCCTTGCCATCACCGCCGGCCTCGTCGATCTCTTCGGCGGCTATATCGATGTCACCAGCGATATCGGCCACGGCTCGATCTTTACCGCGCACCTGCCGATGACGGCAGGGGTGCGCCGCGATACGGGCCGCGGCATACCCGTCAACGTCAAGGGTGCCCGCATCCTCGTCATCGACGACAACGAGGTGAACCGCCGGATCCTCACCGAACAGCTGGACATGTGGGGTTTCGACGGTTTTGCAGCCGAGAGCGGCCAGGCCGGCATCGACATCCTCTACGGCGCGCTGGATCTGGGACTGACAATCGACGCGATCGTGCTCGACTACCAGATGCCCGACGTCAACGGCGCCGATGTGGCGAAATACATCCGGCAGGATGCGCGTTTCGACGATGTTTCTATCATCTTCCTGACATCGATGGATGTCGTTGGCGACGAGAGCGTCTTTACGGCGCTCCGTATCCAGGCGCATCTGATGAAACCTGCCCGCGCCAACGTGCTGCGCAACACCATCGTCGATGTCGTGCGCAGCAGTCGCATCCGCCGTATCTCGCATGCGGTCGAGACCAGGCTGGAACCTGCGGCTGAACCGGCCGGACACGGTCCCACGCCGTCATCGCACCGCATGAGCGAAGCGCCGATGCCGGTAACCTCGGCGAGCCGTCAGCCGAGTGACGAGACGCGCTCCTGCGACGTGTTGGTCGCCGAAGACAACGAGGTGAACTGCATCGTCTTCTCGCAGATCCTCCAGGCAACAGACCTGCGTTTCATGATCGTCAACAACGGCCAGCAGGCCGTGGACGCCTGGGAAACATACAAGCCGGCAATCATCCTCATGGATGTGTCGATGCCGGTGATGAACGGGCATCAGGCGACGAAGCTCATCCGCGAACGGGAAGCGGCGGAAGGAAAGATACGGGTGCCGATCATCGGCGTCACGGCGCATGCGCTCGATGCCGACCGTGAACTCTGCCTGCAGTCCGGAATGGACGATTACCTGTCGAAACCCATCAGCCCGGAAATGCTGGAGGAGAAGATCGATCGCTGGCTGCGCCGGCCTGCCGGCTTGCCGGGTGATGCTTCCGGATCGAAGCCTTAAGAGCTTCGGTCCTGCGTCGAGAGTTTCAGGGTTTCTGCCCGCACAACATTTCCCGCTTCCCGGCAAAACCCGGGCGGCGTTCGACGGTAAAGCCGGCGGCGGCGAGGTTGCGCCGCACGAAACCGGCCGCGGCATAGGTGGCGAAACGCCCGCCCGGCGCCGTCTTGTCGTAGACCGCCTGCATCAGTTCGGCCGACCACATGTCGGCGTTGCGCGACGGCGCAAAGCCATCCAGGAACCAGGCGTCGAAATCCGCCGGCGCGCGCCGCACGCCATCCAGCGCCGGCCCGCATGCAACGGTCAGCCGCACGTTTTCAAAATCGAGGACGATGTCTGCCTGCGGGTCTTTCGGCCAGGCGGCGACGAGCGCCCGGCGTTCGGCATCGACCTCCGGCCAGCGCGACAGGGCGCGGTCGATTTCGTCGGCGTGCATCGGATAGAGTTCGAAGGAGGTGAAGGACAAGCGGGTACCGGGCGGTGCGGCCAATTTCCACTGTCTCCAGGTCTCGCAGAAATTCAGCCCGGTGCCGAAACCGAGTTCACCGATGCGAAATGTTTCCCGGCCCAACCAGCGTTCGGGCAGGCCGTTGCCGCTCAGGAACACATGGCCGCATTCCAGCCGACCGTCCGTCTGGCAATAAAAGTGATCGCCAAAGGCCGGCGAATAGGGCATATCGCCGTCGCGCCATTCGAGGTCCAGTCCGGCATTGCCGGCATTCGTGTCGGAGTCCGTCGTCATCATGGGAAATGCCGATAAGCCCGCCACGGTTTCCGGTCAATCGTCGACCGAGCTTTTGATCGTCGGCGGCGGCGTCATGGGGCTCTGGGCGGCCCTGCATGCCGGGCAGCGGGGTATACCTACAGTGCTTGTCGATGCCGGCGAGATCGGCTGCGGCGCAAGCGGCGGCCTGCTGGGCGCGCTGATGCCGCACATGCCGGACCGCTGGTCGGAAAAGAAGCAGTTCCAGTTCGAAGCCTTGCTGTCTCTGGAAGATGAGATCGCCACGCTGGAGGCCGAAACCGGGCTTTCGGCCGGTTATCGCCGTTGCGGACGACTGATCCCCCTGCCGAAACCACATCTGCGCACAATCGCTCTGCGCCATGAGCAGGATGCCGAAAAACATTGGACACATGGCGCGGGGCGATTTCACTGGCATGTGCTCGACAACCCGCCGCGCCCCGGCTGGCCGGCGGTCGAGGCGGGCGGCAGCGGTTTCGTTCACGACACGCTGGCGGCCCGGGTTTCTCCGCGCGGGCTCGTTTCGGTGCTTGCAGCGCGGGTGCGGCAATTGCCGGCTGTGCGTGTGCTGACGCGGACGGAGGTGACGGCGTTCGATGCGGTTGCGAATACCGTGACGCTGCAGGATGGTATCACGATCGCCTTCGGTCATTGCATCGTTTCGGCCGGCTTCCGCTCCTTCCCGTTCCTTGATGGCCTGACGACGGGCCTTTCCGCTTCGCTCGGCCAGCCGGTCAAGGGACAGGCGGCCCTGCTGCGCGCCGACATCGATCCGGCCCTGCCGGTGATTTTTCGCGATGGTCTCTACATCGTCGCGCATGAGGGCGGCCGGGTGGCGATCGGCAGCACCAGCGAAAACAGCTTTGCCGATCCCTTCGTGACCGACGCCCAGCTCGATACGCTGATCGATGCCGCAACCGATCTCGTTCCGGCGTTACGGCAGGCCGATGTCATCGAACGCTGGGCCGGGCTGCGGCCGAAAGCGATCGATCGCGACCCCATGATAGGCGCCCATCCCGAGCATCCGCGCATCGTCGCCCTGACCGGTGGTTTCAAGGTCAGCTTCGGCCTGGCGCACCGGCTGGCGGCGGCGGCTTTGGCGTCTTTGGCCGGCGAGAAGATAGACTTGCCGGCAAGCTTCGCGCTCGAAAGTCATATTGCTGTCGCACGGCGATCTACTTAATTTTTGTCGTTTTTTGCTGCACTGCGTTTCGCATCCCTGTCATGCAAATCACCTAGAGCATCCCCGCAAGCATACCGCTCCTGACGGGATCGACGTGCAGTCTCGCGCAAGTGTGGGTTGCTATTGTCGCAGTTGGTATCAGACAAGGGTGATCGCATGCGTTACGCAATCTTCTTTACGCCCCGGGCCCATGATCCGCTCTCCATCGCGGCTGCAAGCTGGCTCGGGCGCAACGTCTTTTCCGGTGAGGCCACGGATCCGCCGGCCGTTCCCGGCCTCTGCATGCACGAGATTGCTTTCCACACCGCCCTGCCGCGCCGCTACGGCTTCCATGCGACGCTGAAGGCGCCGTTCACGCTGGCGGAAGGTGTCACCGAGGCCATGCTGCTCAAGCAGTTGATGCGGTTCGCCGGCACACTGTCGCCCTTCGATATCCCGCGGCTGGAAATCGGCCGGTTGGGCGAGTTCTACGGGCTGGCACCAAGTGTGCCCAGCGAATCGCTGACCTATCTGGCGGCCGCCGTGGTGCAGGAATTCGACAGTTTTCGCGCCCCGCTCAGCGAGGCGGAGATCGAGCGCCGCGATCCCGGCGGGCTGACGGCGGCGCAGTTCGCCAATCTCTACCGCTGGGGCCATCCTTACGTCATGGATGAGTTCCGCTTCTACATGCCGCTGACCGGCCCGCTGGCCGGGCGGGATGCGTTGCGTTTCGAACAGTCGTTGCGCGCCTTCTTCGATCCGGTCATCGACGGTCCTGTCGAGGTGGCAAACCTCGCCCTTTTCGTCGAAGAAGAGCGCGGCTCACCGTTCCGCGTGCATTCGCTGCATCCGATGGGCCGGGTCTCGGCACGCAAGATCGCCTGAGCCTTTGCGCTCCGGGCACGATGCTGTTGCGTACATACCATCTCGACATTCGCGATGTGGGTGGTACCGTTCACCCCTCATTTGCAAGGTGATTTGATGGTATCTCAGACATATCCCCGCGATCTCGTCGGTTACGGACGCTCCATTCCCGATCCGAAATGGCCAGGGCAGGCGAACATTGCGGTTCAATTCGTGCTGAACTACGAGGAGGGCGGCGAAAGCTGCATCCTCGATGGTGACGACGCTTCCGAAAACCTGTTGTCGGAAATTGTTGGCGCACAGCCTTGGCCGGGCCAGCGCAACCTCAACATGGAATCGATCTATGAATACGGCTCGCGCGCCGGCTTCTGGCGGCTCTGGCGGATGTTCACCGGGTTGAACGTGCCGGTAACCGTCTACGGCGTGACCCTGGCGATGGCGCGCAACCCGGAGGCGGTGGCGGCGATGAAGGAAGCCGGTTGGGAAATCGCCAGCCACGGCTATCGCTGGCTGGAATACAAGGATTTCTCCGAAGAGGCCGAACGCAAGCACATCCTCGAAGCCGTGCGGCTGCACACCGAGGTGACCGGCGAGCGGCCCTACGGCATGTACCAGGGCAAGCCTTCGGACAGCACGTTGCGGCTGGTGATGGAGGAGGGCGGGTTCCTCTATTCCTCCGATTCTTATGCCGACGACCTGCCCTACTGGGTGAAGGGTGTCGACGGAAAGCCGTTCCTGATCATCCCCTACACGCTGGAAACCAACGACATGCGGTTCGCCACGCCGCAGGGCTTCAATTCCGGTGACCAGTTCTTCGCCTATCTCAAGGATGCCTTCGACGTGTTGTACGAGGAAGGCCGCGAGGGCAGCCCCAAGATGATGTCGATCGGCCTGCATTGCCGTCTCGTCGGCCGTCCCGGCCGGGCTGCGGCGCTGAAGCGGTTCATCGAATACGTGCTCAGCCACGACAAGGTGTGGATACCGAAACGCATCGACATTGCCAGGCACTGGCACGAACACCATAAGCCGGAAACGATCTGATGACGGCGCGCGGAGATTTTGTCGCCCGCTTCGGCGGTGTTTTCGAGCATTCACCCTTCATCGCCGAACGGGCTTACGACGAGGGGCTGATCATCGTGCCCTTGTCGGCCAAGCGTGTGCATGATGCGCTGTGCCTCATCTTCCGGCGCGCCACGGTGGAGGAGCGGCTTGGTGTCCTGCGCGCCCATCCCGATCTTGCCGGACGACTGGCCATCGCCGGCGAACTGACGGAGGATAGCCGCAAGGAGCAGGCGGGTGCCGGTCTTGACCGGCTCAGCCCGGCCGAACATGCGCGTTTCACCGAACTGAATGCCGCTTATGTCGAAAAATTCGGATTTCCCTTTATCATTGCCGTGAAAGGTCTAAACAAGGAGGGCATCCTCGCCGCGTTCGAAAAACGCGTCGGTAACAGCCGTGATGAGGAGTTCACGACCGCGACGGCGCAGGTGGAACGTATCGCTCTCCTGCGCCTGACGACCATGTTTCCGGAGACTTGAATGACAGACGTAAGCAATGCCAGCCTGCCGGCTTTCGCAGTTGGCGCGATCAATCTTGCCTCGGCGCGGCTGGGCGCCAAGGGCCTTTATGCCACCGACGAATTCTTTGCGCCGCTGGAGCGCATGCTGGCGGATACGGACCCGCACTGGGACCCGAACCTCTACGACGACAACGGCAAGTGGATGGACGGCTGGGAGAGCCGCCGCAAGCGCGTGCCGGGTCACGACTGGGCCATCATCCGTCTTGCCATGCCGGGCCGCATCTTCGGCTTCGACGTCGACACCCATTATTTCACCGGCAACTATCCGCCGCACTGCTCCATCGAAGCGGCCTTCGTCGAGGACGGCGATCCCACGGACGCGACGGTATGGACGGAAATCCTTGCCAAGGCGCCACTCGGCCCGGGCGCGCATCATTTCTTCGAAAATGCTGGAAAGCAGGAGATCTGGACGCATCTACGCCTGCACATCTATCCCGATGGCGGCGTGGCGCGCCTGCGCGTTTACGGTTCGGCCTATTTCGACTGGTCGAAGGTCGGTGCCAACGACGAGGTCGATCTCGGTTACATCTTCAACGGTGCCAAGTCGCTTGCCTGGTCGGATGCGCATTACGGCGTGCCGGACAAGATGCTGGGTCCCGGCCGCGGCCTCAACATGGGCGATGGCTGGGAAACCAAGCGTCGGCGTGGCCCTGGCCATGACTGGGCGGTGATCCGGCTCGGCCATCCCGGCACGATCCGCCGGCTGATCGTCGATACCGCCTTCTTCAAGGGTAATTTCCCCGATACCTGCGAATTGCTGGGCGCCAACCGCCCGGATCTCGGCGACACCTTGTCGGATGCCGATATCGCCGCGTCGGAAAGCTGGCAGCCGATCCTGCCGCGCACCAAGCTGCAGATGGACCATATCCATGAATTCGGCGCTGGTGCGCTGGCCGATATCGGCCCGATCACCCATGTGCGTTTCGCCATGCATCCGGATGGCGGCGTCATGCGCCTGCGCCTGTTCGGCACCAAGGCGTGAGCGCTTTTCTGCGCGCTTTCTCTCGCCTATATTCGCGGCATCAGGAGTGATGCCGCGATGAAACCCTCAGAGGTCTTGGAAAAGAACAGGGAAGCGATCCGCGAGGCGACCCGTCGCTTCAATGCGACGAACCCCCGCGTCTTTGGCTCCGTCGCCCGTGGCGAGGACAGGCCGGACAGCGATCTGGATATTCTGGTGGATACGCTGCCGGGGACGACGCTGTTCGATCTGGGCGGGCTTTTGGAGGAGCTGAAGGTTCTCATGTCGGGAACCGATATCCATCTCCTGACGCCCGGCGATTTTCCGATGAAAGTTCGGGAGCACGTCCTACAGGAAGCAAAACCGGTATGACGGTCGATCGCCTTCAGACCCTTCTCGAAGAGATGGAGCAGGCGGCTTCCGAGATCGGTGTCTTCCTCGCCGGCATCAGCAGGGAAGATTTTCTCGGTGATGTCATGCGGCAGCGGGCCGTGGGCATGAACCTGGTGATCATCGGCGAAATCGCCACGCAACTTGCCGACAGTCATCCGTTCGTCCTCACGGATCATCCGGAGATACCGTGGATCAAGATTCGCGGCATGCGCAATCGTATCGCCCATGGCTATCTGAGCATCAATCTCGATACGATATGGGATACCGCCCGGCAGGCGATCCCCGACCTCGTCGACAAACTCCACGCATTGCGCCATTGGCGCGCTCAAGGCGAATGAATGACATCCACCACTCTCCCGATCCGTCCCCTGACTGCATCCGCCTTCGCCCCGTTCGGCGACGTCATCGAAACCAACCCCGCCGCCATGCGCCACATCAACGGCGGCACGACGGAGCGGTATCACGCCCTGGCGCGCGCCGAGGCCGAAGGCGACGATGCGCGGGTGATCATCAACATTTTTCGCGGCGAGCCGCGCCGGTTTCCTTATGCCGTCAATATGATGGAGCGTCATCCATTCGGCAGCCAGAGTTTTTCGCCGCTGTCCGGGCGACCGTTCCTGGTGGTTGTTTCCGAGGATGAGGGCGGGCGTCCCGGTATTCCCCAGGTGTTTTTCGCCCGCGGCGACCAGGGCGTGAATTACCGGCGCAATGTCTGGCACCATCCGCTGATGACGCTCGGTGAGACCGCCGATTTCCTCGTCGTCGACCGCGAGGGGCCGGGCAACAATCTGGAAGAGTTCTTTTTCGACGTGCCCTACATCATTGCGGAGCCCAGCCCATGACCGGATTGACCACCCATGTTCTCGATGCCGCCCACGGCACGCCGGCCGAAGGGCTGACGATCGAGCTGTTCCGCCTTTCCGGCGACCGCCGCGAGAAATTGAAAACCGTCGTCACCAATGCCGACGGGCGGGTCGATGGCGGGCCTCTGCTGATTGGCGAGCAGTTCCTGGCTGGAGAATACGAGTTGCTGTTCCATGCCGGCGATTATCTGCGCCGCAAGGGTGTTACGCTGGCCGAACCGGCTTTTCTCGACCTCATCCCGATCCGTTTCGGTATAGCCGATGTCGCCGGGCACTACCACGTGCCTCTGCTGCTTTCGCCCTACAGCTATTCCACCTATCGCGGGAGCTGACGGCATGATCTTCGCCGCGATCGCCGATATCCATGGAAATTGCGCGGCGCTGGAAGCGGTGCTTGCCGATATCGACCGGCAAGGCATCACCGACATCGTCAATCTCGGCGATTGCCTCAGCGGCCCGCTGGAGGCGGATCGCACCGCCGACCTGTTGATGTCGCGCGAGATGCTGCATGTGCGCGGCAATCACGACCGCTACCTGATCGAAAGTCCGGCGGATGCCATGCCCTTATGGGAGGAGCACGCCTTCCGGCAGCTGTCGGCCCGGCATCTGGACTGGCTGCGCAGCCTGCCGTTCAGCACCGTCTGGCGCGATGAGATCTATTGCTGCCACGCCACCCCGAAGGACGACAACACCTATTGGCTGGAGAAGGTCTCGACGGAGGGACATATCTTCCTGCGGCCCGTCGAGGAGATCGAGGCGTTGGCAGAGGGCATCGTGCAGCCGCTGATCCTGTGCGGCCACAGCCATATCCCGCGGATCGTCCGCCTGCGCGACGGGCGGCTGATCGTCAATCCGGGCAGCGTCGGCGGCCCGGCCTATGACGACGACGCACCGCATGTCCACAAGGTGGAGGCAGGCGCGCCGTTTGCGAGTTATGCGGTGCTGGAAAAGACGGATGCCGGCTGGCTGACGGCGTTCCGGCAGGTGCCTTACGACCACGCTGCAATGGCAAGGCTTGCCATGCAGAATGGCCGTCCGGAATGGGCAAGCGCGCTGCAGACGGGCTGGCTGCGATAATATCCGCCGAACGCGACGCGCCCGGCGGGGGGTGGATCAGGCGTCGAGCAGGATGTTCTTGTCGACGTCGGCGATGTTGCGCTTGCCGCAGAGCGCCATGGTGATGTCCATCTCCTTGCGGATGATCTCCAGCGCCGTGGTGACGCCGCGCTTGCCGTCGGCGCCGAGGCCATAGAGGAAGGGACGGCCGATGTATGTGCCCTTGGCGCCAAGCGCCACGGCCTTCAGCACGTCCTGGCCGGAGCGGATGCCGCCGTCGATATGCACTTCGATCTTGTCACCGACCGCATCGACGATGCGCGGCAGCATGCCGATCGAGGACATGGCGCCGTCGAGCTGGCGGCCGCCGTGGTTCGAGACGATGATGGCGTCGGCGCCGGTCGAGACCGCCATCTTGGCGTCTTCCGGATCGAGGATGCCCTTGAGGATCAGCGGGCCGCCCCAGCGTTCCTTGATCCACGCCACGTCGTTCCAGGACAGCCGCGGGTCGAACTGTTCCGAGGTCCAGACCGACAGCGACGAGAGGTCGGTGACGCTCTTGGCGTGGCCGACGATGTTGCGGAAGGTGCGGCGCTGGGTGCCGAGCATCTTTAGGCACCAGCCGGGGCGCGTCGCCATCTGCCAGATGTGCTTCGGCGTGAATTTCGGCGGCGCGGACAGGCCGTTGCGGATGTCCTTGTGACGCTGGCCGAGGATCTGCAGGTCGAGCGTCAAGACCAGCGCCGAGCACTTGGCCGCCTTTGCGCGGTCGATCAGGTTGATGACGAAATCGCGGTCCTGCATGACGTAGAGCTGGAACCAGAACGGTTTTTTGGTGACGGAAGCGACATCCTCGATCGAGCAGATGCTCATGGTCGACAGCGTGAAGGGCACGCCGAATTCTTCCGCCGCTTGCGCCGCCAGCATTTCGCCGTCGGCATGCTGCATGCCGGTCAGGCCGGTCGGCGACAAGGCGACCGGCATGGAAACCGGCTGGCCGATCATCGACGAGGCGAGGGACCGGTTCGTCATGTCAACCAGCACCCGCTGCCGGAGCTTGATCTTGGCGAAATCGTCCTCGTTGGCGCGGTAGGTGCTCTCCGTCCAGGCGCCGCTATCGGCATAATCGAAGAACATCTTTGGAACCCGGCGCTTGGCGAGTGCCTTCAGATCCTTGATTTCCAGCGGCTTGCCCATCTCGATCCCCTTGTGGTGAATTGCCCTGACGCGGCAATAGCACGGTCGGGGGCGGCCTGTTAAGACTGCTGCGTGGCAAGAGGTAAATTTTTTTTACCTCTACGAGAATTGTTCGGCGACGAGCGGCTCCGGGAACGAAATCATCCCTGCCCGGTTAAAGACCGGGAAAGGAGACGACGATGGCATTGACGGCAATTTATGCGCAACTCAACTGTTCCGATCTCGGGGCCAGTACGGCCTGGTTCTCCACCTTGTTCGCCCGTCAGCCCGATGCCCGGCCAATGCAGGGATTGGCGGAATGGCATCATGGCCGCGAGGCGGGCTTCCAGCTCTACGAAAATCCGCAGCAAGCGGGCAGCGGCACGCTGACCCTGCTCGTGGACGACATCCGCAGCGAGCAAGAGCGGCTGGGGGCAGGCGGAGTGAAAACCGCAGAGATCGAGACAGCCGACTACACGACGATCATGCGTCTCAACGACCCTGACGGCAATCTGGTTGTCCTGGCGCAGCCGGGTCGAGGATGATCTCGTCGCGAAGAGCCGGCTCCGTCATTCAGGTGCGAAGCGTGCTCTTCGCCGCCTTGCCCGCCACATAGGTTTCTGCAATCGCCCGGTCATCGCCCATCGTCTGCAGCAGGAACAGTTCTTCGGCGAGCGTCTTCACCACTTCCATCTTCAGCGCCATGGCCGGCGTGGCGGCGGCATCGAGCACGACGAGGTCGGCGTCGGAGCCGGGAGCCAGCGTGCCGATGCGGTCGTCGAGCGCCAGCGCTTCGGCATTGCCGCGCGTCATCAGGTAGAAACTTTCGAGCGGGTTCAGCCTTTCGCCTTGCAATTGCTGGATCTTGTAGGCCTCGTCCATCGTCCGCAGCATGGAATAGCTGGAGCCGCCGCCGATATCGGTGGCGACGGCGATGCGCACCGGTTTTTCCCGGCGCATGAGCTTCTTCATCGGGAAGAGGCCGGAGCCCAGGAAGAGGTTGGAGGTCGGGCAATGCACGGCAATGGAGCTGGCGTCGCTCAGGGCATCGGCCTCGCGGTCGGAGAGGTGGATGGCGTGGCCGAGCAGCGTCTTGCGACCGAGCAGGCCGTAACGGGCGTAGATGTCGGTATAGTCGATGGCCTCGGGGTAGAGCGAGCAGGTGTAGTCGATCTCGTCGGTGTTTTCCGAAAGATGCGTCTGGATGTGCAGGTCGGGGAATTCCCGCGCCAGCGCCTGTGCCGCCTCCATCTGCGCCGGGGTCGAGGTGATGGCGAAGCGCGGGGTGATGGCGACGTGGTTGCGGCCCTTGCCGTGCCATTCGGCGATGATCTGCCGGGTCTCGTCGTAACCCGTTTCCGGCGTATCGAGCAGGCCTTGCGGGGCGTTGCGGTCCATCATCACCTTGCCGGCGACCATGCAGAGGTTACGGCGCAGGCTTTCGGCGAAGAAGGCGTCGGCGGAGGCCTTGTGCACCGAGCAGTAGGCCACCGCCGTCGTCGTGCCGTGGCGGATCAACTCGCCGAAGAAATGCGTGGCGATGCGTTCCGCATGCGCGCTTTCGACGAAACGGCATTCCTCCGGAAATGTGTAGGTGTTCAGCCATTCCAGCAGATTGGCGGCATAGGAGCCGATCACCTGCATCTGCGGGAAATGCAGATGCATGTCGATGAAGCCCGGCAGGATGAGGTGCGGCCGGTGGTCAATCTCGACGGTATCGGCGGGCGCGGTCGCCTTGATAGCGGCATAATCGCCTTTTGCGGCGATCTTGCCGTCGTCGACCAGCAGGCCGCCGTCCTCGATGTAGTCGTAGCTGGCGGCATCGGCGAGGCTTTCCGGCGCGCGCTTGAAGGAGAGCAGGCGACCGCGCAGCAGGGTCATGGTCATTGCGCCGATCCTTCGGTCACGCTGTTTTCGAACCAGGCGACCAGCAGCTTGCGTTCCTCCGGCGTGATCTCGGTCAGATTGCCGGGCGGCATGGCGTGGCTGCGCCCGGCCTGCAGGTAGATTTCGCGAGCATGTGCGGCAATCTCTCCGTCAGCTTCCAGCACGACGCCCTTGGGTGCGCGCAATATGCCGTCCCAGACGGGTTCGGCAGCGTGGCACATCGAGCAGCGGCTGAGCACGATGTCTTTGGCAGCCGGGAAGTGGCTGTTAGCGGCAAATTTCTGGAAGGTCGGGGCGATGGCCGTTTCCTGTTCGCCGGTCAGGATTTTCGGAACCGTCGAGAGCCAGATGATGATGATGAACAGGATCACCGTCGCCGCCCATGTCCAGGTCGGCCGGCCTTTTCGGGCGTGGGTGGTGTTGAACCAGTGGCGGATGGTGACGCCCATCAGGAACACCAGCGCCGCGATCACCCAGTTGAAGGCGGTGGCGAAGGCCAGCGGATAGTGGTTCGACAGCATGAAGAAGATGACGGGCAGCGTCAGGTAGTTGTTGTGCAGCGAGCGCTGCTTGGCGATGAAGCCGTATTTCGGATCCGGCGTGCGGCCGGCGATCAGGTCGGCGACGACGATTTTCTGGTTGGGAATGATGATGAAGAAGACGTTGGCCGACATGATCGTCGCCGTGAAGGCGCCGAGATGCAGGAAGGCAGCGCGGCCGGAGAAGATCTGCGTATAGCCCCAGGCCATGGCAACCAGCGCCACGTAAAGCACCAGCATCAGGCCCCAGAGGTTCTTGCCGAGCGGCGACTTGCAAAGCAGGTCGTAGATGATCCAGCCGAGACCGAGCGAGGCGAGCGAGAGCACGATCGCCGTGGTCTGGCTGATGTCGAGCACATGCCGGTCGATGAGGAAGAGATCGGCGCCGCCGTAATAGACCAGACAGAGCATGGCAAAGCCCGACAGCCAGGTGGCATAGGATTCCCATTTGAACCAGGTCAGGTGCTCCGGCATGCTGGCAGGCGCCACCAGATATTTTTGGATGTGGTAAAAACCGCCACCATGGACCTGCCACTCCTCGCCATAGGCGCCCGGCGGCAGATGCGGCCGTTTCACCAGGCCGAGATCCAGTGCGATGAAATAGAAGGAAGAGCCGATCCAGGCGATCGCCGTGATGACGTGCAACCAGCGCACGGCGAAAGCGAGCCATTCCCAGGCTATGGCGAATTCATACATTCCTGTCCCCTTTGCTCTCTCCCGACTCGGCACTTTGCGAAAAAAATCAAAGGCAGGGAAGGGTAAATCGCCGCTGTACACGGCGGAAAAGGCCTCTTGCCGTCTCGGCGCGTCTCCAGCTCACCTGTAATTTTTGCATTGCAACAATTCGGGATTAGCCTGATACATCAGTATATGCTAAAATAATGATGCGATTGGCCGGCAAACCGGCATGTCATCCGGTTTGCCGCTGATGCTTTCATCAACGGAGAATATGCCATGCGCTCTGTTCTGACCCTTGTGATGATTGCGTTTGCGTCCTGCGTCCAAGCCCACGAAGCCCAGACGGGCTGGAAGTATGAAGCGTTTTGCTGCAACGGAAACAGCCACAACGGCGATTGCCAGATGATCCCGACGCGCAGCGTCAAGATCACGCCCAGCGGGTTTGTGGTTCAGTTGACGCCCGGCGGCCATCGGCTGGTAACCCGTCGCCATATCTTCAACCTGAAGCAAGGTGACGCCCGGCGATCACAGGATGGCGAATATCACCTTTGCCTGTTCCCAGATGAAAACACGCCGCGTTGCTTCTATGCGCCGGACATGGGTTTCTGAGTTCTTGCGAGGCTGGCAGATGCATGTCGTACGGCTTGTCTTGTCCGGCAGGTTGTTGCGCGTGGAGCGCGCCAGCCGTCAGCCGACCAGCCCGGGCAGGATGTGCAGATTGGAAGAAAAACTTGCGCTTTGTTGGCGGTCTGCCGCCATGCGCGCCTGGAGGTCTTCGAAGCTGAGGGGCCTGGCGTAATAATAGCCCTGCGCGAATTCGGCGCCGAGCCCGGTCAAGGCATCGGCCTGCATCGGTGTCTCGACACCTTCCACAACCACCTCCGTGCCGATTTCCTTCGCAATGGCAATGATATGAGGGATCATGGACCCCTTGTAGGAGCCGTCACTTTCTCCGATATCATCGACGAAGGATTTGTCGATCTTGAGGTAGTCGGGCCGTATCTCCTTCAATTGCTTCAGATTGGACGTTCCGGTCCCGAAATCGTCAATGGCGATCTTGAACCCGAAGCTTTTCAGGTAGGTGATCGTTTCTTCGCTCGAAACCATCTCGCCAATCCCGGTCTCGAGAATTTCGCAAACGAGTTGAAAGCCACGCTGCCTCAGTTCTCTGAAACCGGCGCAGCCTTTGATCTTCTCGAGCTGGTCGTGTTCGAGGTCTTTCGGATAGAAATTGAAGGCAACACGAAATCCGGGCGGACAGTCGAGGCGCGAAAGCTCCCGGAGGGTTCTGGTGACAATGATTTCCGTGAACTTCCATGTGGAGCCGCCGGCGCTGATCAGCGGGACGAATACATTCGGAGGCAGCGGGCCGATTTCATCCTCGAAGCGCGCCAATACTTCGCAGCCGACGGTCGCTCCGCTTCGGAGGCAGACGATCGGCTGATAAACGCAACGAAAGTTTTCGTATCTGCGGAGCGCCAGAGACCGCAACACGCGTCCCTTTTCACTCGAACGCGCCTTGGAGTGCTCGGAGACAAGGAGGAAGACGGCGATCGCTACCGAGGTGGAAAAAAGCAAGCCGAGGATGCAGCCCAGTATGTTTCGCTGCCAGATCTCCGTGAAACTGCGCTTGCCGATGACGCAGATACTGCCACTGGCGTGAGCGCAAGACATTACCAGTGCTGAGGTGCCCAGCCGTGCTTGTTGCGATTTGATGAACTCGTCGTACAGCGTGGCATCGCCATATGCGGGGGCTAGAAACTCGTTTTTAGCATTGACGGTTATCAACGACCATCGGAGATCGCCCATCACCCCCCGCAGGCTTGCGGGAAACAACACCAATCCGAAGTCCCGCTCCCTGACCAGATGATAAAGCTGGCCCGCCGGGAGGAAATTCAGTTCAACCTCAAGCCAAGTCTTTCGACCAGGGTATTTGGGGTTGAGGGCGGATTCACCGGTAATCTCGACTGACGAACTCAGCAGTCCGGCAACTGCCGAACATCGAATTGTGTTCGTGTCCGGTGCAAAGACCACGATGTCGCCGACCTGACGGTTGCTGACCAGGTTCGCCCTGAGGGTGGACAGCGTCTGGTCGTTGCAGCTCGCTACCGGGATTTCCTTGAGTTTCTGGAAAACGGCATTGCGCTCGCTCATGATCTGGGTCGCCAGATGCAGCAGGGTCTCCACGCTCGTGCGCACGGCGGCTTTCTCGATCGAGAAAACCGTCCACCAGACGACTAAAAAAACGCCCAGACCAGCCGCAAAACCATAAAATACGGCCATTGGACGCTGGTTCTGTTTGGGATTTCTCGGCGAGTTCATACGCTAACCCTGAACAAATTCACGAACATCACTATCCTTGCGAGCTTAAAATCTCGTTTCCAGAACAGCGCCTGCGGCAAATTGGCGGATTTTTCCGTTTATTTTCAGCGACAAAACCTTCCCGCCCGAAGATCGTGTTGTCAAGCTGCCGTCAGAAGAAAGACAAGCGCTGAAATTCGACCATGTTCGGAGATGTCATTCAAGTCCGTCATGCTGGCGCTAGACGGCCATTTCCGACAGGAGCCAGTTGCGAAACGCCTTGATTTTCGGAACGTTGCGCCGGCTCTCCGGATAGGCAAGCCAATAGTCGCGCCCGTCATTGCAGAGAATGTCGAAAGGTTGGCAGAGGCGGCCGGCGGCAATGTCCTCCTGGAAATGACCGGGATTGAGGATGGCGACCCCTTGTCCGGCCATGGCGATGCCGGCATCGAGAAGTTGGGTGCCGAATTCATTGCGGGGAAAACGGCCGAGATCGGGATTCTCGACACCTGTGGCGGCGAACCATTGTTGCCACCACGGATCGCCGGCACTGATGATCGACAGTTTTAACAGATCCTCGGGTTTTTCGAGGCCGCCGGAGGCTTCCAGCAGCTTCGGACTGAGCATCGGCGTGAAGTCGAGCTGCATGATGCGGTGTGCAGAAAGCCCCGGCCAGTCGCCGTGCCCCCAACGGATGGCGACGTCGGCGACTTCGCGGGTGAAATCCACCATCGATGCCGAACTGATCAGCCGCACGGCGATGGTGGGATGGCGAAGCTGGAAGGCGCCGAGATGGCGGGAAAACCATTGCTGCGCGAAGGTCGCCGTCGAGTGGATCGCCAGCATGTCGCCGGACGCTTCCATGACGGCGCTCAACGCGTCCTGCAGCTGGCCGAAGGCCTCGCTGACCCTCGGCGCCAGCCGTTCGCCGATGTCCGTCAGCGTCACCTGGCGCGGGCGGCGCAGGAAAAGCGGCTCTCCGATATGATCTTCCAGCAGCTTGATCTGGTAGCTGACGGCCGTCTGGGTCAGGCCCAGTTCCTCACCCGCCTTGGTGAAACTGCCGTAGCGCGCTGCGGCTTCGAAGACGCGGATCGCATTCAGGGGAAGCTGCCTGGACATTTTCATGGATGAGTTCTCTTGATCCATACAGGCGGTTATTCGATTGGATAACCGCTGATTTTGAAGGCATTTTAGACCCAGATACACAAGATGAAAACGGGTCTTTCCCGTGGGAGGCCAAAATGTCTTCATGGAAAAAATCAGGCGCCGGCTGGCGCTTTCGGCTGTTCAAGCGCCTGGCGCGCCGTCTTGTCGGATCGAGCGAAAGCATCGATGTCGAGATGATGCCGGACGCCTGGAAACGGGACGTCGGGCTGCTCGACGGGCGTGAACCGCGGTCCTGCCCGAAAAGCGGATTCTGGAGTTGATGAACGGCGAACGGATGCCGTTCCGTTACCTCTATCGAACCGCTGTTCGAAACATATGCAGGGCGACCAGCAACTCCGCTGCGACCAGGGCGGCAATCACCGCCGGTCGCTTGTCCTTGACCGCGTTTCCGCCAATCGGCAGCACCAGGCGGTCGAGCCAGGATTTTTCTCCGCCCTCGCGGTTCAGCCAATGCGCGAAGGTGGCGCGTTTGGTCGCCGAGCCGATCATGCCGATATAGGCCAGATCGCGCCGTGCCAGGGCCTCGCGCGCGATCAGGAAATCCAGCGCGTGGTCGTGGGTGACGATCAGCACCGCGCTTCCTTCGGGCAGATCGGCAATCGTTGCCTCGGGCATGGCGACGTGGCGCAGCTCGACGCCGGCCGGCAGGCCGGCAAGTTCTTCCAGCCGGGTTTCCAGAACGGTGACGGATAGCGGCAATGGATCGAGGGCTGCGGCGATCGCCTTGCCGACATGGCCGGCACCGAAGAGATAGACCGTCGGCCACGCCTCTTCCTCGGTTCTGAGCCGCCTGTCGATCTCGGTTGCAACACTTGCGTCCACCGGCCGGAAGCGCAGCAGCGTGCGGCCGCCGCAGCATTGGCCGATTTCGGGACCCAGGGGGACATCGAGCGTGGCTTCCCGGAATTCACCGGCAAGCATGGCGCGGGCGTGCTCGATGGCGATGAATTCGAACTGGCCGCCGCCGATCGTGCCCCACAGCGCATTTGCCGAAACCAGCATGAACGTACCGGCTTCCCGCGGCGTCGAGCCCTTCGTTTCGGCAAGATCGACGAGCATGCTCACAGGGTGGCGAGCGAGAAAGCCGCCGGGCGTCAGGCCGGTCATGGGTGGCGACCGGAAATGCTCCTGCCGGAGGCGTTGTCGGATAAGGATGGCGTGTCCCCTTCTCCCCGCCGGGTAAAAGGGGGAGGAAAGTGCCTTCCCACGCGACATGCAGCGTCTCCGCAAGGCAACGGGGCTGTCCGGCCCCGGCTCGCCGTCATGCCAGTCCTTTCAGCCGCTCCACCGCCATCAGCACCCGTTCCGGCGTCGCCGGCGCATCGAGCCTTGGGCAGAAGCGGTAGTCCGCGACGCTGGCGACGGCCATGGAGAGCGCTTCCAGCACCGAGATGGCCAGCATGAACGGCGGCTCGCCGACCGCCTTGGAGCGGCCGATGGTTGCCTCGGCATTCTCCGACCATTCCGCCAGCCTGACGTTGAAGATCTTCGGGCGGTCGGAGGCGAGCGGGATCTTGTAGGTGGACGGGGCGTGGGTGCGCAGCCGGCCCTTGTCGTCCCACCAGAGCTCTTCCGTCGTCAGCCAGCCCATGCCCTGCACGAAGGCGCCTTCGACCTGGCCGATGTCGATGGCCGGGTTGAGCGATTTGCCGACGTCGTGGAGGATGTCTGTGCGGTCGATCAGATATTCGCCGGTCAGCGTGTCGATGGTGACTTCCGAGCAACTGGCGCCATAGGAGAAATAGTAGAAGGGATGGCCGCGGCCAGCCTTGCGGTCCCAATGGATCTTCGGCGTCTTGTAGAAGCCGGCGGCCGAAAGCTGGACGCGGTCGAAATAGGCGCGCGATACCAGCGTGTCGAACGGCACGATTTCACTGCCGGCGCGCACGCGGTTCGGCAGGAACTCCACCTCTTCCTTCGGCACGTTGTAACTACGGGCGGCAAAATCGACCAGCCGCTCCTTGATCTGCCGGGCGGCGTCGTAGGCGGCCATGCCGTTGAGGTCCGAGCCGGAGGATGCGGCGGTGGCCGAGGTGTTCGGCACCTTCGCCGTCGTCGTCGCGGTGATCTTCACCCGCTCGATATCCACCTGGAAGCAGTCGGCGACGACCTGGGCGACCTTGGTGTTGAGGCCCTGGCCCATCTCTGTGCCGCCGTGGTTCAGGTGGATCGAGCCGTCGTTATAGACGTGCACCAGCGCTCCGGCCTGGTTGAAGGCGGTCAGCGTGAAGGAAATGCCGAATTTCACCGGCGTCAGCGCGATGCCCTTGCGCAGGAAACGGCTGGTCTTGTTGAATTCGATGATGGCTTGCCGCCGCGCCTGGTAATCGCTGGACTGCTCAAGTTCGCCGACGACACGGCCGATGATGTTGTCCTGCACCTGCTGGTGATAGGGGGTCAGGTCGCGGCCGGAGCCGGGCTGGCCGTAAAAATTCAGCTTGCGGATCTCCAGAGGATCGCGACCGACGGCGTAGGCGATCTCTTCGATGATGCGTTCGCCGCCGAGCATGCCCTGCGGCCCGCCAAAACCGCGGAAGGCGGTGTTGGAGACGGTATGCGTCTTCAACGGCTTCGATGTCAGCCGCACATGCGGATAGAAATAGGAACTGTCGGCATGGAACAGGGCGCGGTCGGTGACCGGGCCGGACAGGTCGGAGGAATAACCGCAGCGCGCCGCAAAAGTGGCATCGACCGCATGGATGCGGCCGCGCTCGTCGTAGGCGACGTCGTAATCGACGAGGAAGTCGTGCCGCTTGCCGGTCATGACCATGTCTTCGTCGCGGTCGGGGCGGAATTTCACCGCCCGCTTCAACTTCTTGGCGGCGAGGGCGGCAAGGGCTGCAAACTGGTTGCCCTGGGTTTCCTTGCCGCCGAAGCCGCCGCCCATGCGCCGTGTCTGTACCGTCACCGCGTTGGCGGGAATGCCGAGCACATGGCCGACCATATGCTGCACTTCGCTCGGATGCTGGGTGGAGGACCAGACGGTGACCTCGTCGTCCTCACCCGGAATGGCCATGGCGATGTGGCCTTCGAGATAAAAATGCTCCTGCCCGCCAATGCGCATCTGCCCTTTGAGGCGATAGGGCGGCTTGGTGATCTCCGTCTGCGGATCGCCGCGCAGCAGCGTCATCGGTTCGGTGACCAGCGGCGCCTCGTTGGCGAGCGCGCCGTCGATATCGCTCCAATGGGGCAGGGGCTTGTATTCGATCTTCGCCAGCCGCGCGGCGCGGCGGGCGGCATCGCGGGTTTCGGCGATGACGGCAAAGATCGGCTGGCCGTGGAACTGCACGTCGGTGACGGCGAGCAGCGGTTCGTCGTGGCGGCCGCTGGGGGACACGTCGTTGACGCCGGGAACGTCCTTGCCGGTGATCACCCAGACCACGCCGGGCGCCGTCCTCACGGCATCGAGATCCATCGACAGGATTGCGCCGTGCGCGCATGTGGACAGGCCGAGCGCGCCGTGCAGCGTGCCGGCCGTTTCCGGAATGTCGTCGATATATTCCGCGGCACCGGTGACGTGCTTGTGCGCGGAATCATGTTTCAGCGACACATGCATGCGGCCGTTGATGTCGGTCTTCTTTTCGAAGGTCGAGGTGTCCATTATCGTTCTCCCTCGTGATGTGGCGTGTTCCCCTTTTCTCCTCGGGGAGAAGGTGGTGCGAAGCGCCGGAGGAGGGGGCCGGCTTGCTCCGAGTTTGCGGCGAAGACCCCCTCATCGCCTCGCATCCGCTCGGCACTTCTCCCCGCTGGAGAGAAGTGGGAGCTTGCCGCCAGCGCTTGCGAGGGGCGCAGGCGGATGAGGGGCATTGTCGAGCGCTGAGAAAAAGCCACCATCACGCCACCTCCTCGAAACGCTTCAATTCCTGCGGGGCGCCCGAGGTTTCCAGGAAGAACCGCAACAACAGGTTCTTGGCGGTCAACTGCCGGTATTCCGCGCTGGCGCGCCAGTCGGTCAGCGGCTTGAAGTCGCGGTCGTATTCACCTTGCGCGGCGATGACCGTCTCTTCCGTCCACACCTTGCCGCGCAGTGCCGCCTCGACGGAGAGCGCCCGCTTCGGCGTCGCCGCCATGCCGCCGTAGGCGATGCGGACGGTGCGGACGGTGCCGTCCTCGCCGAGTGTCAGGTTGAAGGCGCCGCAGACGGCGGTGATATCCTCATCGCGGCGCTTGGTGATCTTGTAGACGGCAAGCCGCGTTCCCTCTTCCGGCAGCGGTACGAAGATGCTTTCGACGAATTCGTCCGGCCGGCGGTCCTGCTTGCCATAGGCGATGAAGAAGATGTCGAGCGGCACCATGCGCGAACCGCCGCGCGAGCGCAGGTTGACGCTGGCGCCGAGCGCGATCAGCGGCGGCGGCGTGTCGCCGATCGGCGAGCCGTTGGCGATGTTGCCGCCGATGGTGCCCATGTTGCGCACCTGCTCGCCGCCGATGCGGTTCACAAGCCCGGCAAAGGCGGGAACGGTTTCCGCCAGCACGGCCATCGCCTGCGAATAGGTGACGCCGGCGCCGATGGTCAGGCCGCGCTCGCCACGCTGGATGGTCTGCAGTTCGTTGATGCCGTTGATGAAGACGACCGGGTTCAGCGGCCGCATCTGCTTCGTCACCCACAGGCCGACATCGGTGGAGCCGGCGACGAGGGTGGCTGTCGGTTCTTCCGCCAGAATCCCAGCCAGAGCAGAGGCTGAGCCGGGAATGATCAGCCGTTCGCCGTTGTCCTCGATGGTGATCGTTTCGCCGGTTTGCAGTGCCCAGAGGCGGGCCATGATCTCGGTGCGGTTGCGCTCCAGCGGATCGAAGATGGCGCTGGGGCGGGCAGCACTCACCTGCTCGGCGGCGCGCACAATCGGCTCGTAGCCGGTGCATCGACAGAGATTGCCCTGCAGCGCCTTCTCGATGGTGTTGCGGTCGGGTTTTTCCGTGGACAGCCACAGGCCGTAGAGAGACATGACGAAACCCGGCGTGCAGAAGCCGCATTGCGAGCCGTGACAGTCGACCATCGCCTGCTGGATCGGGTGCAGCATGCCGTCGGGACCGGCCAGATGCTCGACGGTGACCACATGCGTGCCGTGCAGCGAACCGACGAAACGGATGCAGGCATTGACGCTTTCATACTGCAGCATGCCGTCGAGCAGGCGCCCGACGAGCACCGTGCAGGCGCCGCAATCGCCTTCCGCACATCCTTCTTTCGTGCCGGTCAGCCGCCGCTTCAGGCGAAGATAGTCGAGAAGCGTCTCGGTCGGCCGGACTGAGGTCAGCGACACGTCTTCGCCATTGAGGATGAAGCGAATGCTCTCTGTCATGAAGTTCCCATTATCCTTTTGTTTTTTATCAGCTTATTGCGCCGTCCAGCCCCCGTCAATGGAGATGTGGGTGCCGGTGATTTGCTTGGCGGCGTCGCTGGCCAGGAAAAACGCGGTCGAGGCGACGTCCTCGACGGCGACGAATTCCTTGGTCGGCTGGAATTTCAGCATGACGTCGGACTTCACCTGCGCCTCGCTGATGCCGCGGGCGCGCGCCGTGTCGGGGATCTGCTTTTCTACAAGCGGCGTCAGCACATAGCCGGGGCATATGGCGTTCACTGTAATCCCGAATTCCGCCAGTTCCAAGGCCGCGGTCTTGGTCAGCCCCATGATGCCATGCTTAGCGGCGACATAGGCCGCCTTGAACGGCGAGGCGACGAGGCCGTGGGCGGAAGCGATGTTGATGATGCGGCCATGTTTCTTCTCCTTCATCAGCGGGATCGCCGCCCGCATGGTGTGGAAGGAGGAGGAGAGGTTGATGGCGATGATCTGGTCCCACTTCTCGATGGGGAAATCCTCGATCTTTTCCACATGCTGGATGCCGGCATTGTTGACCAGCACGTCGACGCCGCCGAAAGTCTTGTGGGCGGTGGCGATCAGGTCGGCAATCTCGGCCGGCTTGGTCATGTCGGCCGGATGATAGATGACCTTGTTCTGCCCAAGGCCCTGCACCTTGCGGACAACGGCGTCGATTTCATCGGCCGAGCCGAAACCGTTGAGCACGACGTTGGCGCCGTCGGCGGCGAAGGCGGAGGCGATGGCAAGGCCGATGCCGCTGGTGGATCCGGTTACGACGACCGTTTTCGTCATGATATGCTCCATCCCGTGTGAATCAGCGTTCTGTTGCGCTGCAAAAGACAGGGCAGGTTATGCCCAAACCCGGCGGTCTGGCAATTGCGTATTTGGGGAGGTATGGGCGTCGGGCAGGGCCGGTTTCATTTGCGTTTTGTTTTCGTTTGACATTCGTTTTGGTGTCGTATTGAGATTTCGGCAAGAGGAGATGGCGGAGGCCATCCGCATCGGGAGGAACGGAATGGGCGGGTATGTTCTGGCGATCGACCAGGGAACGACGTCGAGCAGGGCGATCATCTTCGACAAGAACATGAAGGTGGCCGGCACCGGCCAGAAGGAGTTCTCGCAGATTTATCCGCGCTCCGGCTGGGTGGAGCACGATCCGGAAGAGATTTGGGAGAGCGTCGTCACCACCATCAAGCAGGCGATTGCCAAGGCCGGCATCACCGCCGCCGACATCGCCGCCATCGGCATCACCAACCAGCGTGAGACCGTCGTGGTCTGGGAGCGCGACAGCGGCAAGCCGATCCAGAATGCCATCGTCTGGCAGGATCGCCGCACGGCGAATTATTGCGAGAAGCTGAAGCGGCAGGAGCTGGAGCGGACCTTCACCCGCAAGACCGGCCTGCTGCTCGACCCGTATTTTTCCGGCACCAAGCTGTCGTGGATGCTGGCCAACGTCAAGGGTGCCAGGGCACGCGCCGCCAAGGGTGAATTGTGCTTCGGCACCATCGATACCTTCCTGATCTGGCGGCTCACCGGCGGCAAGAGTTTCGTCACCGACGCCACCAACGCCTCGCGGACGCTGATGTTCAACATCGGCACCAACGAGTGGGACAGGGACCTTCTGGAGATCCTGCGGGTGCCGTCCGCCATGCTGCCGGAGGTCAAGGATTGCGCCGCCGATTTCGGCACCACCGATCCGGCCATCTTCGGCGCTGCCGTGCCGATCCTCGGCGTTGCCGGCGACCAGCAGGCGGCGACGATCGGCCAGGCCTGCTTCGAGCCGGGCATGCTGAAATCCACCTATGGTACCGGCTGCTTCGCGCTGCTCAACACCGGCACCGACATGGTGCGTTCCAAGAACCGGCTCCTGACGACCATCGCCTACCGGCTGGACGGCGAGACGACCTATGCGCTTGAAGGCTCGATCTTCATCGCTGGCGCGGCGGTGCAGTGGCTGCGCGACGGGTTGAAGATCATCAAGAACGCCGCCGATACCGGCGATCTGGCCGACAAGGCCGATCCGATGCAATCGGTCTATCTCGTGCCGGCCTTCACCGGGCTGGGCGCACCTCACTGGGACCCCGAGGCCCGCGGCGCGATCTTCGGCATGACGCGCAACACCGGCCCGGCGGAGTTTGCCCGCGCGGCGCTGGAGGCAGTCTGCTACCAGACCCGCGACCTGCTGGACGCCATGCACAAGGACTGGAAGAGCGACGGCGAGGATACGGTGCTGCGCGTCGATGGCGGCATGGTCGCCTCCGACTGGACGATGCAGCGGCTCGCCGATCTGCTCGACGCGCCCGTCGACCGCCCGACGATCCTTGAAACGACGGCGCTCGGTGCTGCCTGGCTTGCGGGCAGCCGCGCCGGTGTCTGGCCCGACAAGGCGGGTTTTGCCGCCGCCTGGGCGAGGGATCGCCGCTTCGAACCGCTGATGGACGAGAAGATGCGCGCCGCCAAGCTCAAGGGCTGGCGCAACGCCGTGAAACGGACGTTAAGTGACGCCTGATTGCCGAGTCTTTTGAATCGCTTCGCCGGGTTTGTGAAACTTCGTGTATCGATTCAACGTGCTGCCCGGCGGCCATGCGGGTGTCGCGCTTTCATGGCATTCTCGGGGGATGGAATCACATCTTGTCCCCTTTTCAGATGTCGTGCTGCGTCCGCCAAAATTGAAGGCGGGCGACAGGGTTCGTTTCGTTTCCCCGGCAAGCACGCCGGATCGCGATGCGGTGATGCGCGCGGCAGCCGTCCTTGAAGGCTGGGGGCTGATCGTCGATTTCGGGCCGCACGCCTTTCACAAGCTGGGTTACCTCGCCGGTACCGACGATGAGCGGCTTTCCGACCTCAACGATGCCTTTCGCGATCCGCAGGTGCGGGCGGTTTTTGCCACGCGCGGCGGCAAGGGGTCCTATCGTATCGCCGACGGCATCGATTTCGAGGCTGTGCGGCGCGACCCGAAACCGCTCGTCGGCTTCAGCGATATCACCATCCTGCACCTGGCTTTGTGGAAACATTGCCGCCTTGTGTGCATCGCCGGCGGCCTGATGGGCGACAGCCTCGGCGGCCCGCCCGGAGAGACAAACAGTGCGCTGCTCAAACGCTTGTTGATGAACGACGACGATATCGTGCTCGACGCGCGCCCGGAGGAGGCGACCAGTGCGCTCACCACGCATGGGATGGCGCGTGGCCGGCTGATCGGCGGCAATCTGGAACTCGTCGCCACGGCGGCGGGATGGGCGCTGCCGGATCTGCGCGGTGCCATCCTCGTGCTCGAGGCGATCAGCCTGCATCGCGGCCAGGTGGACCGCAATCTGACGATGCTGCGAAAGGCGGGCCATCTCGACGGCCTGGCCGGTGTCGCAGTCGGCCAGTTCACCGGCTTCGACCTGAAATTGCGACCTAATGTCATCGATATCCTGCGCGATCACCTGCGCTGGCTCGACGTACCGATCCTCGGTGGTTTGCCGGTCGGCCATGGCGAGCGGGCCATGAGCATCCCGCATGGCGCCATGGCGGCGCTGGACACATCGGCGCGGACGCTGACTATCTTCGGTCGCGAGAGCGAGGCGGGAAGTTGACGGTGGCGTGATTGCGCGTCTGGCCGTTCCGCACGTGACACTTCACGTGCAAAGCCAACCTCATGTCATTGAAAGAAAATGGCCATTCTGATTTTTCGATCCGGCTGGCCTCGAAGCAAATAAGAGCTTATCGCGACTTCTTCAGCCAAGGCGACGGGCCATTCCAGAAGATCAGGTCGGCGCCGAGAAAATCGCCGGAAAAACCGCGGAATTCATCCTTGGCGGCCGGCCTTTTGGCGAGGTGGCCGCGGTGGCCCGCCTGCGGTTCGCGCATCGCCATGGCCACCTGCTCAACCCCTTCGACATTGGATTCTGCAAGGCCCGGCACGATGTCCCTTGTCGTCGGCGCGGCAAAGGCGGCGGTGTTCAGGACAAACATCGCGACGGCGATCGGCAGGGTCTTGGTCAGGTGCATCGGTTCGTTCTCGGCAGGTCATGTGGGCCGGCGCATGCCGGTGGCGACCATGTGGGGGAGGAAAGGGGCGGTTCCGTGGCATGTCGGGTGAGGCCATCCGCCGCAAGGCGAAATCTTGTGGACTATGACCTCGCGACCAGCGCCACCCTGAGCGAATGTCGCGCTTGCCGGCAGATTATTTCTACTGCGTTCTGTCGGTTCTGCGTTTACTCCTGCGTCATTGGGAAAGAGGAGTGAACCGAATGCTGTATGCGATCCTGTGTTACGCCAATGAAGAGACCGTGTTCGCCTGGTCCAAGGATGAAGAAGAGGCGGTGATGGCCAAGCTCATCACCGTCCAGGAACCCTATGCCAAGGCCGGCAAGCTCGGCCCGGTCGGCCGGCTGATGCCGACGACGGCTGCCACCACCGTGCGCAAGGGCAAAGACGAGGCGCTGGTGATCGACGGTCCCTTTGCCGAGACCAAGGAAGCGTTGCTCGGCTTCTACACCATCGATTGCGACAGTCTCGAAGAGGCGGTTGCCTTCTGCAAGCAGCTTTCCGCCGTCAATCCCGGTTCGAGTTCCTACGAGATCCGCCCGTTTTACGTCTTCCGCCCCGGAGAACTCGCGACATGACCGACATTGCCTGGATCGACACCACGCTGGCTGCGGCACGACCGCGGGCACTCGGCGCGTTGCTGCGGTATTTCCGCGATCTCGACACGGCCGAAGAAGCCTTTCAGGAAGCCTGTTTGCGGGCGCTGCGCAACTGGCCTGACAAGGGGCCGCCGCGTGATCCCGTTGCCTGGCTGATCCTCGTCGGCCGCAACAGCGGCATCGATTCGGTGCGACGCGGCGCCCGGCTGGAGGCGTTGCCGGACGAAGAGATGATCTCCGATACCGGCGATGCCGAAAGCGACATGGCCGACCGGCTCGACGGCGCGCATTACCGCGACGACATCCTGCGGCTGATGTTCATCTGCTGCCATCCGGATCTGCCCGCCACCCAGCAAATCGCGCTGGCCTTGCGGATCGTCTCCGGCCTGACCGTGCAGCAGATCGCCAAGGCATTCCTCGTCGGCGACAGCGCCATGGAGCAACGTATCACCCGGGCGAAGGCCCGCGTCGCCAAGGCGGGCGTTGCCTTCGAGACACCGGGCGTTGCCGAACGGGCGGAGCGCCTGTCGAAGGTGATGACGATGATCTATCTCGTCTTCAACGAAGGATATAGCCAGTCCGATCCGAAGCGCGACGCCTGCGCTTTCGCCGACGAGGCGATCCGTCTTGCGCGGCTTCTCCTTGGCATCTTTCCCTCCGAACCGGAGATCATGGGTCTGCTGGCGTTGATGCTGCTGCAACTTTCCCGCCGTGCCGCCCGTTTCGACGCGGTAGGGCAGATCGTCTTGCTGGAAGACCAGGACCGCAGCCGCTGGAACCGCGAGGCGATCAACGAGGCCCTGGCGCTGATCGAGAAGGCCATCCGCCATCGCCAGCCCGGCCCTTACCAACTCCAGGCGGCGATCGCCGCCCTGCATGCCCGCGCCACCCGCGCCGAGGAAACGGACTGGACGCAGATCGAGCTGCTTTATCGTACGCTGGAACACCTGCAGCCATCGCCGGTCGTTACCCTCAACCGCGCCGTCGCCGTCTCGAAGCGTTCAGGCCCGGCCGATGCGCTGGATATGGTGGAGCAACTTGCCGACGCGCTCGACGGCTATTTCTATTTTCACGGGTTGCGGGCCAACCTGCTGATGCAGCTCGGCCGCAACCACGAAGCACGCGCCGCCTTCGACCGTGCCATCGCGCTCGCCCAGTCGCCGGCCGAAGCCGCCCATATCCGCCTGCAGCTCGACCGGCTGAAAGCGGATGCCGTGGCCTCCATCGGATAAGGACGCCGCCGTCGGCTTTTCGTGCCTCCCAGTACGAAAAAACGTCCCGTCCCATCGAAATTCTCGAACGAAACCTTCCAGATTTTACAGTTGCCTTGTTTGGCCGGCATACCTATCTCCATGCCACGCGCAACGAGGTGAAAAATATGGAACTCGGTCTTTATACTTTCGCGGATGTCGATCCTGCGGCTGCCGCAAAGGGGCCGGAAGGGGCGCGGCGGCTGAAGAACCTTCTGGAAGAGATCGAACTGGCCGACCAGGTGGGCCTCGATGTCTTCGGCCTCGGCGAACATCACCGGCCGGACTATGCCGCCTCGGCGCCGGCGACCATCCTGGCTGCGGCTGCGGTCAAGACCAAGAATATCCGGTTGACCAGCGCCGTCACCGTGCTGAGCTCGGAGGATCCGGTGCGGGTGTTCCAGCAGTTCGCCACGCTCGACCTCCTGTCGAACGGCCGGGCTGAGATGATGGCCGGGCGCGGTTCCTTCATCGAATCCTTTCCGCTCTTCGGCTACAATCTCGAGGACTACGACCAGCTGTTCGAAGAAAAGCTCGATCTGCTGTTGGCGCTGCGTGACGGCGAGACGGTGACCTGGCAGGGCGAGATGCGTGCGCCGATCAATGGACGCGGTGTCTATCCCCGCCCGCTGCAGGATCCGTTGCCGCTGTGGATCGCCGTCGGCGGCACACCGCAATCGGTTGCCCGCGCCGGCGCTCTCGGCCTGCCGGTGGCGCTGGCGATCATCGGCGGTGAGCCGCATCGTTTTGCGCCGCTCTTCGATCTGTATCGCGAGGCCGCGCGCCGGGCCGGCCAGGACCAGGCAAAGCTGAAGACCAGCATCAACGTTCACGGCTTCATCGCCGACACGACGGCGGCGGCGGCCGACCAGTTTTACGGACCGCAGGCGGCAGTCATGAACCGCATCGGCCGCGAACGCGGCTGGGGTCCGACGAGCCGGGCGCATTTCGATCAGTCGCGTGGTCCCTCGGGTGCACTTTTCGTCGGCGATCCCGAAGTGGTGGCGGAAAAGATCGTCGCCCACCATAAAATCTTCAACAACGACCGCTTCCTGTTGCAGATGGCGATCGGTCTGATGCCGCATGACCAGATCATGCGCGGCATCGAGCTCTACGGCACCAAAGTCGCCCCCTTGATCAGAAAGGCATTGACCAGGGAGGCGGAAGCGGCGAAAGCCACCGCTTGAACCAACAGACGACGACACCGGAACGATCATGGTTATCTCCACCGAAGACGAATTGGCGAAACTCAAGGATATCGGCCGCATCTGCGCTATCGCCGTGCAGACCATGGCCGAAGCGCTTGAGCCCGGTATCACCACGGCGGAACTCGACATGATCGGCCGGAAGTTTCTTGAGGCCAACGGCGCCGAGTCGGCACCGGAGGTCTGCTACCAGTTTCCCGGTGCGACCTGCATCAGCGTCAACGAGGAAGTGGCGCATGGCATTCCCGGGCCGCGCATCATCCAGGCGGGCGATCTCGTCAACATTGACGTGTCGGCGGTGAAGGACGGTTTCTTCTCGGATACCGGTTCGTCTTTCATCGTGCCGCCGGTGACGCCGAAGATCGACCGCTTGTGCCGCGACGGCAAGCGGGCGCTCTGGGTCGGGGTGAACCAGGTCAAGAGCGGCCAGCCGATGGCGAAGATCGGCAATGCCATCGGTGCCTTCGCCGCCAAGAACCGCTATACGCTGATCACCAACCTCGCCAGCCACGGTGTTGGCCGCTCGCTGCACGAGGAACCGAAGGAACTGTCCACCTGGCCGGATCCGGACGAGACGCGGCTGATGACGGAAGGCCTCGTCTTCACCATCGAGCCGTTCCTGTCGCTCGGCGGTCACTGGGCCGAGGACGGCGACGATCCCTGGACGCTCTACAGCGAGCCGCGTGCGCCGACGGTTCAGTTCGAGCACACGCTGGTGGCGACGAAGAACGGCCCGCTGGTGCTGACGCTGGCCGCCTGAGCCAGCCACGGCCGGCGGGGCTGACAGCAACCGCGATAGATCGATCAGAATAAGTCGTTTGTCGCCGGAATGTTGCGCTGCGATATAAGCGCATGCTCAAGTCTTCCCGTACATCCACCCCGAACATGATCTCGCTCGGCTTCGTCGGCGCCTTGGCGATGGCGGCGGCCATGGGGTTCGGGCGCTTTTCCTATACGCCGATCCTGCCCGGCATGATGGCCGACCTTGGCCTTTCGGCCGCGGATGCCGGATTGATCGCTGCCGGAAATTTTACCGGTTACCTCGCCGGTGCGGTGCTCGCCGCTTATAGCTGGGCATCCGGGCGCGAGCGGCAGGTCGCGGTTCTGGCATTGCTTGCGAATGCGATGCTGCTGCTCGCCATGGCGCTGTTCGATGCAGTGCCGGCCTTCGTGGTCATCCGCTTTCTCGCCGGCCTGGCAAGCGCCTTCGCGATGATCTTCACCTCCTCGATCGTGCTCGGCCATGCCGCCCTGCGCGGCAATGAGAACGTGCAGCCGGCGCATTTCGGCGGCGTCGGGCTGGGTATTGCGCTCTCCTCCTTCATGGTGGTGGCGCTGGCGACGCTTTTCGATGGGGCGCAGCAATGGCGTTGGGACTGGATATTTGGTGGCGCCTTCGCAGCCGTCGCCGCCCTCGTCGCGTGGGTGATGCTGCCGCGGGCGCCGCAGGTTGCCGGAGAGCAGCACAAGGAGCAGCCGCTCGTCTGGAAGCGGCCGCTGCTGCTGTTGACCCTGTCCTACGGCCTGTTCGGTTTCGGTTATGTGGTGACGGCGACCTTCCTCGTGGCGATGGCGCGCAGCGGCTCGGGAAGTCATGTCGTCGAGTTTCTGTCATGGTTCATCACCGGACTTGCCGCTGCCGCGTCCCTGCTGGCGTGGCGGCCGTTCCAGCGTCGCTTCGGCCTGGGTGCCGCCTATATGGCAGGCCTGCTGACCGAGTCCGTCGGCGTGCTGGCCACCGTCCTGCTGCCGGCGGGCAGTGCGCCGCTGATCGGCGGATTGCTGTTCGGGGCAACCTTCCTGATGATCACCGCCTACGGGTTGCAGATCGGCCGGCGCTTGAGCCCGGAAAGTCCGCGCCGGGCCTTCGCGATCATGACGGCTGCCTTCGGCATAGGCCAGATCATCGGGCCGCTGGTCGCCGGCTGGCTGGCGGAAGCGACCGGAAGTTTTGCGCTGCCGACGCTGGTTGCCGCTGGCGTACTGGTCGTTTGCGCCCTTCTCGTCTGGCCGGTGCGGGTGACGATCCGGTGACGCGCAGGCGCCTCGGAAGGCCTTGAAATCCTAGAATATGCGTTTATTCGAAATTTAACGTGTTGCCTTTATTTTTAGCATTCATCAAATTTCTGTGTTCGGAGAAGGCAATGAAGGCGCTTAAGATATCAACCCGGCTCTATCTTCTGGTCGGGTTATCCCTGGCGATCTTTTCGATAGCGTTGGTCTATGGACTTGTACACAACCAGGAGGGCATGGTTGCCGAACGCAAGGCCAAGCTGAGCGCCATGGACCAGAGCATGATCACGCTCTTCAAGCTCTATCATGGCATGGAAACCGCCGGCACATTGACACGCGAAGAGGCCCAGGCACGCGCGAAAGACGCGGTGCGGGCACTGCGTTACGAAGGCAGCGGCTACTTCTGGATCAACGACATGAATGCCGGCATCGTCATGCATCCAATCAAGCCGGCACTTGATGGAACCGATCAGTCCGGCATGAAGGATCCGACCGGCAAGCATATCTTCCAGGAATTCGTGAAGACGGTGCAGACAAGCCCGACACGGGAAGGTTTCGTCGATTATTACTGGCCGAAGCCGGGCTTTGAAGAGCCGGTGTTGAAATACTCGCACGTCGCCGGTTTCGAACCCTGGGGCTGGGTTGTCGGTACGGGCGTCTATGCGGACGACCTGGCGGCGCTCTTCCGCAGCAATGCCATCCAGACGGCCATGATCGTCGGCGTCGGCGCCGTGGCCATCCTTCTCATCGCCTTTGCGGTTGTCCGCAGCGTTGTCGGTCCGATCGAGCGCCTCAAGGCCTCCATGAAAGCAATTTCGGAAGAGCAGGTCGAAGCGGCCATTCCCGAAACCGACCGTGGCGACGAGATCGGCCAGATGGCGAAGGTGGTGGAGACGCTGCGCGATTCCGTGCGGGAGCGTATCGACCTCCGGCAGCGCGACATCGACCAGCAGCAGCGCCTCGGCTCGGAGCGCCAGCAGGCGGAAAGCCGCCAGCGTGCCGTCGCCCAGTCGCAGACAGACGCGATGAACACGGTCGGCTCCGCTCTGGAAAGCCTCGCCAATGGCGATCTCACGGTATCGATCCGCGATATCGCCCCGGAATATTCGAAGCTGCGTGACGACTTCAACCGGGCTGTCGAAGCGCTCAGCACCGCCATCCATGCGATTGCCCACTCCACGGATATCGTCCACGGCAGCGCCGGCGGCATTTCCGAGGCGGCCAACAATCTCTCGCACCGCACCGAACAGCAGGCAGCCTCTCTGGAGGAAACCGCCGCCGCGCTCGACGAGATCACCGCCACGGTCCGCAGCGCTTCCGAACGCGCCGCTGAGGCCAGCCGCATGGTCGGGGAAACCAAACAGAGCACCGGCAAGTCCGGCGCCATCGTCCGCGATGCCGTCTCGGCGATGAGCCGCATCGAGGAAGCGTCGAACCGTATCAGCCAGATCATCGGGGTCATCGACGAGATCGCCTTCCAGACCAACCTGCTGGCCTTGAACGCCGGGGTGGAGGCAGCGCGGGCCGGCGAAGCAGGTCGCGGCTTTGCCGTCGTCGCCCAGGAAGTGCGCGAACTGGCGCAGCGTTCCGCCAATGCCGCCAAGGAAATCAAGGGTCTCATCAACAATGCGACGACCGAAGTCGGCAACGGCGTTTCGCTGGTCCGCTCGACGGGCGATGCGCTGAACGAGATCGAGGCGTTGGTCAACCGCGTCAACGAACAGGTCATCTCGATCGCCACGTCGGCCAAGGAACAGGCGGTCGGTCTTGCCGAAGTCAACACCGCGGTCAACCAGATGGACCAGATGACGCAGCAGAACGCGGCGATGGTCGAAGAAACCAACGCCGCCAGCCAGACGCTGACCCAGGAAAGCAACCAGCTGAAGTCGCTGATCGAGAACTTCCGGCTGTCGTCGGCGGCAAGGCCCATGGTCACGCGGCGGGCCGCCTGACCGAAGAGGTTTTCAAGAGCAAGAGTATCGGAAGCGCGGCCATCGAGCCGCGCTTTTTCGTTGAGACAGGCTGCGAAATGCCCTGCCGGATCGAAGCGGCGGGGCGCACGAACCCGGCTGCAGTTACAAATGCGTAACAATGGATTGAGCCCATTGCCGCCTTCTTCGAACTGCCTTAGTTTCCGGCACAATACGGTGCTGCACCGCACCTTGAAATTTCACCATCGAGAAAGCCACGTCTCCGTGTTTCACTCCTTTTTTCCCCAGCCCAAGCTGTTCTTCACCTCCCTTGTCGTCTGGACTGCCATTTGTATCGCGATCTGGTACACGGTCGGCGTCGACGCCGGTATTGCGCTTGGTTTCTCGCCGCTGCCGGAAGGCCAGGAGCCGCCGATCGATCTGCGCTTCTTCCTGACGCCGGACAATCTCTGGTTCTACATCTTCTTCGTCGTCTGCACGCTGGCCTTCGGCGCCTTCTGGAAGATCAAAGCCCGCAACCATCCCTGGACGAACTGGTCGATCTGGGGGTCGGCGCTGATTATCTTCTCCACCTATTTCGGCGTCCAGGTCTATGTGGCGATCAACAACTGGCGCCGGCCTTTTGGCGACCTGCTGCAGAACGCCTTGACCGGCAAGCCCGGCATCACCGACGAGAATTTTTACTCGCTGATGCTGATCTTCTGCCAGATCGCCTTCCTCAGCATGTTCGTCTCCATCCTCACGGATTTCTTCGTCAGCCACTACGTCTTTCGCTGGCGCACGGCGATGAACGATTTCTACATGTCGAAGTGGGAGAAGGTCCGCCATATCGAAGGCGCCTCGCAGCGTGTGCAGGAAGACACGATGCGGTTTGCCAATATTCTCGAAGGCCTGGGCGTCAGCCTGATCAATGCGGTGATGACGCTGATCGCCTTCCTGCCGATCCTGTTTGCGCTGTCGAGCTATGTCTCGACGTTGCCGATCTTCGGCGCCGTGCCGCACGCGCTGTTCTGGCTGGCATTGCTGTGGTCGATCTTCGGCACTGGCCTGCTGGCGATCGTCGGCATCAAGCTGCCGGGGCTGCAGTTCCGCAACCAGCGCGTCGAGGCGGCTTACCGCAAGGAACTCGTCTACGGCGAAGACCATGCGGACCGGGCGCAGCCGATCACCGTGCAGGAACTCTTCGCCAACGTGCGGCGCAATTATTTCCGCATGTATTTCCACTATCTCTATTTCAACGTCGCCCGCTACTTCTACATCCAGGCGGACTCGCTGTTCGTCACCTTCATGCTGGTGCCGACCATCGTGGCCGGCAAGATCACCTACGGTATCTACCAGCAGATCCTCACGGCCTTCGGACAGGTCAGCAACTCCTTCCAGTATCTCGTCAATTCCTGGACGACGATCATCGAACTGCTCTCCATCCACAAGCGTCTGAAAGCCTTCGAGGCGGCAATCGAGGACGAGCCGCTGCCATCCATCGACCAGCGCTTCATGGAGCGCCAGGGCAACGAACAGGTTCCTGTCGAAGAAGACTGAGGTTTGTTGCAAGCAGGAAAAGAAAACGGCCCGATCACCGATCGGGCCGTTTTAATTTTGCCATGGTCCTTCTTGGTAAATCAAAGAAAGAACGCCCAGATCAGAAGAACCAGGAAGAGCGGTACGCCCATAACCCAAAGAATAAGTGCGCGAAGCATTGTCGATCTCCGTTGATGTGTTTCGAGAGGGGAAACGCATCTCGTTCGGATCGGTTCCTTGCGGCAGGATATTTTGCCGCAGGTGGAAAAAGCGTGACGATGCTTGCCGTTCAGAAAGCGGATTGCGTGCCGCCGGTCTTGCCGGCTTCGCCGTCTCTCATCCGCCGGACGGCATCCGCATAGGTGACGCAAGCGACGTCTTGCCTGTGACAGACGTCGCTCAACAGCCGGTCGAGCGCCCGCCAATAGGCGCCGCCGTTCATCTCGACGAAATGGAAGCCGAACTGCACGGGAATACGCTCGCCGTCATATTGCTTGTCGAAGGCGGCCTTGAAGGCCGCGTAGGTGCGCTCCTCGAATTCCTGCGAGCGGGAGGCGTTCTCGATACCGACGGAGTGGCGGACGAAGAGATTGTAGTCCATGCCGATCACCGGCCGCTGCTGCGGTCCTTCCGGAATGAGCGGTAGTCCGAAACGCACGAGGCCGTCCTGCTCCACCGGCGGCAGCGGGCCTTTCGTCACCAGGCTTGCATCGTAGACGAACCCGTCGGCTTTTTCGGCATCGGTCAGCGCCTTGCTGATGGACAGATAGGGCGCCCGGAAGCCGACGATGCCATGTGTGACGAAATCCTGCCAGTCCGCCGGCTGCTGATCCTTGAGGCCGACACGTTGCCAGGCTGAGGTCAGCGTCTGGCGGAAGGTGCGGAACTCCGCCGTCCATTCCGCCTTCGTCCAGTCCTTGCCGTCGAAATGGCCGCAAGCGTGGCTGCCGATGTCGTGGCCTTCGAGATGGGCGTTCCAGATATGGCCCAGCCGCGTGCGGATCTCGCCATCGCTCTGGGCAAAGCCGACATTCGAGCGGCCTTTCTTGTGGCCGGGCGCCTGATAGGCCTTTCTGGCCTCGGCATTCATCAGGAAGGTGCAGGAGAGGAAATAGGTGAAGTGGGCGCCGGTCCGTTTCGCCATGTCGCGGCTCTTCTCCCAGAGCGCGTTGTCGTGGGCGCCGTCGAAGGAAATCAGCAGCAATTGCTGTTTCTGGGTTTCGGCGGCGGCGGCAAGCGCGGGCAGGGTGGCTGCAAGAATCAGCGGAAGGACGCAAAACGAACGAAACATCGGGCACCACACATTATCGAAACGCGGCTTCTTGCCCCAGGAATGCGGCGAAGCTTTGATGCCGCTGGCATTTCGGCCGGCTTGCCGGTAAGTCATGCCGATAAGCCAATCCAGCCAAAAGGATATTTGCCATGGCGCTGTTCGTCGTCGGCCTTGTTCTCTTCCTCGGGATCCACCTGATCCGCGTCGTCGTTCCCGGTTTCCGCGCAGCGATGATCGACAAGCTGGGCAAGCCTGCCTGGACGGCGATCTATTCGATCGCCAGCGTCGTCGGCCTCGTTGTGCTGGCCTATGGTTTCGATGCGGCGCGCAGCGAAGGCTGGGGCATGCTCTACAATCCCCCGGTCTGGACCTCGCATCTCGCCGTGACGCTGATGCTGGTCGCCACCATCTGTCTGATCGCCGGCTTCCTGCCGGCGGGATACATTGCTACGAAAACGAAGCATCCCATGGTGCTGTCCGTGAAGATCTGGGCGCTGTCGCACCTGCTGGCCAATGGCGAGGTCTATTCGGTGCTGCTGTTTGCGGCCTTCCTGGCCTGGGGCGTGATCATGCGAATTACCCTCAAGCGCCGCGAGCGTGCCGGTGAAATCGTCCGCCGGCCATTCGTTTCGGGGCTTTACGATATCGTCGCGATCGTTGTCGGTGCTGCCGTCTGGTGGGCGATGATCTGGAAAATTCACCTGTGGTTGATCGGCGTTGCACCGATGCCGCAACTGTTTTCGTGACAACACCCCTTACAACGGCCGCAAAATCGGGTAGAAGGCAGCAAAACCGCTTGCTTGGGGCGTGCGTACAGGATCGCCGGAGATAGATATGGCATTGAACGACGACAGTTTCATCCGCGAGGTGAACGAGGAACTCCGTTCCGACCAGATCAAGACCGTCTGGCGCCGGTTCGGGCGTATCCTGATCGCCATCGCCGTCCTCATCGTCGTCGGCACGGCGGTGCACCGCGCCTATGACTATTGGCAGACCCAGAAGGCGTCCGGTTCGGGCGACCAGTTCCTGGCGGCGCTGAAGCTTGTCGACGACAAGAAGCCGGACGAGGCGCTGAAGGCGCTTGAGACTCTGGCGGCCGAAGGACACGGCTCCTATCCGCTGCTGGCGAGTATGCGTTCTGCAACGCTCCTGGCGGAAAAGGGCGATGCGGCCGGCGCCGTGGCGGCTTTCTCGGCCATCGGCAAGGATGCGCAGGCACCGGGCGCATTGCGCGACGTCGCGCGCCTGCGGGCTGCCTGGATCCTGATCGAGAGCGGCAGCTACGAGCAGGTCTCCGCCGAAGTCGAGCAGATGGCGACGCCGCAGAATGCGCTGCGCCACTCGGCCCGCGAGGCTCTGGGGCTTTCGGCCTACAAGGTCGGCGATATCAAGCGTGCCAAGGATTGGTTCCAGCAGATCATCGACGATACCGAAACACCGCGCAATGTCGCCAGCCGCGCGCAGATCATGCTTGATCTGATCGCCGCCTCGGGCAAAGCTGCCTGATAGGCATACCGAAGCCGCCGCGTGAAAAGGCCTCACGCGGCATGTTTCGGCGCATGGATTGTATTGATGTCTCCCGGGGCCGAAGGGCCTTCGGGAGATATGTTTTGGAGCATGTCGCGCCAAAATGAGCAGCGGTTGTGCGAAGACGACATGCGGAAACAAAGAGATAGAGCATTTCTGTGAACCCGTTTTCATCGGAAATGCTCCAGGGCCGTGAACAAAGGATAAGAAGAACGATGAGTTTCACAGTCGCTATCGTCGGCCGCCCGAATGTCGGCAAATCCACGCTTTTCAATCGTCTGGTCGGCAAGAAGCTGGCGCTTGTCGACGACACGCCGGGTGTGACGCGCGACCGCCGTCCGGGCGACGCCAAGCTCATCGACCTGCGCTTCACCATCATCGATACCGCCGGCCTCGAAGAAGCCGGTCCGGAAACGCTGGAAGGCCGCATGCGGGCGCAGACGGAAGCGGCGATCGGCGAGGCGGACCTGACGCTGTTCGTCGTCGATGCCAAGTCCGGCCTGACGCCGCTGGACCAGTCCTTCGGCGACATGCTGCGCCGGCGCGGCAAGCCGGTCGTGCTGGTTGCCAACAAGTCGGAAGCACGTGGCTCCGATGGTGGTTTCTACGATGCCTTCACCCTCGGCCTTGGCGAGCCGTGCCCGATTTCGGCCGAACACGGCCAGGGTATGATCGACCTGCGCGATGCGATCGTCGCGGCGATCGGCGAGGACGTCGCGTTTCCCGAAGAGATCGACGAGCCGGAAACGAATGTCGACATCCCCCGCCTCGACGGTGACGATGAGATGGAGGACGACGAGCCCGCCTATGACGACAGCAAGCCGCTGCGCGTGGCGATCGTCGGCCGGCCGAACGCCGGCAAGTCGACGCTGATCAACCGTTTTCTCGGCGAAGACCGGTTGTTGACCGGCCCGGAAGCCGGCATCACCCGCGATTCGATCTCGGTCGAATGGGAATGGCGCGGCCGCACGGTAAAAATGTTCGACACCGCCGGCATGCGCCGCAAGGCGAAGGTGCAGGAAAAGCTGGAGAAGCTTTCGGTTGCCGATGCGCTGCGCTCGATCCGCTTTGCCGAAACCGTCATCATCGTCTTCGACGCCACCATTCCTTTCGAGAAGCAGGACCTGCAGATCGTCGATCTGGTGCTGCGTGAGGGCCGCGCCGCAGTGCTCGCCTTCAACAAGTGGGACATGATCGAGGAGCCGCAGGCCGTGCTTGCCGACCTGCGTGAAAAGACCGAGCGATTGTTGCCGCAGGCGCGCGGCATCCGGGCCGTGCCGATCTCCGGCGAAACCGGGTATGGTCTCGACAAGCTGATGCAGTCGGTTATCGATACCGACCGGGTCTGGAACAAGCGCATTTCGACGGCGCGGCTCAACCGCTGGCTGGAATCCCAGACGGTGCAGCATCCGCCGCCGGCCGTTTCCGGCCGCCGCCTGAAGCTGAAATACATGACGCAGGTCAAGTCCCGCCCGCCGGCTTTCATGATTTCCTGCACCCGGCCGGACGCTCTGCCGGAATCCTACGTGCGTTACCTGACCAATGGTCTGCGTGCCGATTTCGACATGCCGGGCGTGCCGATCCGTATCCATTTCAAGGCGGCGGACAACCCGTTCGAGGGACGCAAGAGGAAGCGCTGAGGGTTTTCGACCCTCCGCCTCTCAATCCGAAAAGGCGGCGAACTTCGTCGAGGCAACGGACTTGCGCCGGGGCCTGTGGGCATTGGCGACCAGGACGTTGTCGAGGAACTGCCGTCCGGCGCTTTCCCAGGAATAGGTTTCCGACAGTGCCCGTGCCGCTTCGCCAGAGCCGGAAAGGGCGGCGAGGCAGGCTTCCCGCAGATCGTCATGCAGCGCGCCGGCCTGCGGATGGTCGCGCAGGATGTCGATTGGACCTGTCACCGGATGGGCGGCGACGGGCACGCCGCTGGCCAGCGCCTCGATGATCGTGTTGCCAAAAGTGTCCGTCTTCGAGGGGAAGACGAAGACGTCGGCCTGGGCGTAGGCGCGGGCGAGATCGTCGCCGAATTTCAGGCCGGTGAACAGCACGTTGGGATAGCGGCGCTCCAGTTCGGCCTTGGCCGGGCCGTCGCCGACGACGACCTTGGAGCCTGGCAGGTCGAGGTCGAGAAAACCCGGCAGGTTCTTTTCCAGCGCGACGCGGCCGACGGTCATGAACAGCGGTCGCGGCAGGCCGAAGGGCATGGCGTCTTTGACCGCCGGCTGGAAGAGGTCCGTATCGACGCCGCGGCTCCAGCGGACAATGTTCTTGATGCCGCGGGCGGCCAGTTCCTGCTCCAGGCTTTCCGTCGCGACCATGCAGGCGGACCCGGCATTGTGGAACCAGCGCACGAAGGCGTAGAGCAGCGATTTCGGGATCGGCAGGCGGGCGGAGACATATTCGGGAAAGCGCGTGTGGTAGCAGGTGGTAAACGGCATGCCGTTGCGCAGACACCAGCGGCGTGCGGTCAGCCCGAGTGGACCTTCGGTGGCAATGTGCACGAAGGACGGCTGGTGCCTTTCGATTTCGGCGGCGACACGGCGGTAGCTGGCGATCGACAGGCGGATTTCCGGATAGGTGGGGCAGGGGATGCTGGAAAAACTCTCCGGCGTCACCATGGAGACGCGGGTGCCGAGGCGGGTCAGTTCGCGATTGGTGTTTTCGATGGACCGGACGACGCCGTTCACCTGCGGATGCCAGGCGTCGGTGACGATGGTGATGCTTGCCATGATATGTCTGACTTCGCTTGGCGGACCCGGCCGCGTTTGACAGGGGGCGGCAGGGCACTCCTGGCGCACGATACCGGGCATTATCGCGCGATTCCATGATGGCAATATTACAGAGCCTATGGCGTCAGGCGGCGACCGGCTCGCGATGGTGGCCGCGGATGGCGCTTGGCGGAAAGCCGAACCGGGCGCGGAAGCGGGCGGCGAACCGGGATTGGCTCTCGTAACCGACGGCCTGGGCGATGTGCAGGATCGGCAGGCTGGTGCTTTGCAGCAGCGAGAGCGCGGTCGACATGCGCACGTCGGTCAGGAGTTGCTGGAAAGACAGGTTTTCCGCCGCCAGCCGCCGCCGGAAGGTCGCTTCGCTGACGGCGAATTCGCGGCAGAGCGTAGCACTTTCCCAGTTGCGGCCGGGATCGGAGACCAGTCGTTTGCGGACATTACGGCCGAAGCTGTTGGACGCTTGGCTCGTAAACCGCATGCCCAGCGTTTCCAGCCAGACAAGCAACTCCTGCATGCGGTGGCGGGCGATGTCCGGCGGCAGGGTCTCCTTGTCGGCAACGGCATCGGCGGCGCTCTCGAGGGCTGCGAGAAGGCCGCTCGGCGGTCGCTGGATATGCAGCAGGGGCTGCGCATCGGGAAACGGCCGCCGCTCCGCATGCTCCGCCACAAGCGCCGGATCGAAGGCGATCCAGCGCGCGAGATAGGCGCCGTCATCCTCGGCGCGGTTGATGACGTCGAAGGTGCCGCCCTCCGAGAGGGCAACGGCCTGGCCGGTTTTGATGGTGATATCGACGCCGGCTGCCTTGAGCAGTTTCGTGCCCCGTACCACCAGGATGATGACCGGCTGCTCGATGACGATGTTGGAGAGCCGCAGCCGGTTGCGCTGCATGATGCGCGCCGTCGCCCCGACGCCGTCGCGCATGCTCACTCCGTATTCGACGCGATCCAGCATCTCGTTCTCCGTCTTCTGCCGACCGATAGCACGGCGGAAGGCGTTCGCCAAAAGACCGTGCTGCCCGACGGCGACGTTCATCGCCGGATTACCGGGCGGCCGTGGCGGTCAGCGTCGCCGTCGCCAGCACGTTCATGTTGCTGACGAAGCCGGCGAGCGCCGGTGTTGCATCCGCGGGGATCGGCAGGCGGTCGATGCCGAGGGCCTTCACGGTGACGATGTAGTCATGTTTCGTGCCTTCCGGCGGGCAGGCGCCAAGGAAGGTCGCCGCACCGGCATCGCCTTTCAGCGTCTGGGCACCCTTGGGCAACTTGCCGGCGGCGGCCCCTTCCTCCAGCCGGTCGGCGGAGGGCGGGATGTCGATCACCACCCAGTGCCACCAGCCGGAGCCGGTCGGTGCATCCTTGTCGTAGACCGTCACCATGAAGCTTTTCGTTTCCGGCGGCGCGCCGGACCAGCGGATCTCCGGCGAGACGTTGCCGCCGCTGCAGCCGAAGACATCGGCATATTGCGCCGGCTGGAAGGTGCCGTCGGCGAAGTTTTTGCTGTCGATCGTAAATCCACCCGCCGCGGCAAGCCCCGGCAGCATCAGGGTGAGGGCTGCAGCGCAAAAGATCGTCCTCTGGGTCATGTCGTTTCCTTTCTATGAACACGACAAGACAGTAGCGCGGGGCACTCCGGCGATCGGTGCGCCGGAGATCAAGTTTTGTGCCGAAACGATCAATCAGAGCAATTCCAGCAAAAGTGCGTAGCGGTTTTGCGTAGAAACAATGAGATCGAGCGTTCAGGCCACCAGCTTTTCGTGGGCGATCAGGGCGCCATGCTCGCCGATGACGCGGGCGGCGACCGCCGCGCCGAAACCGGCAGCCTCGGCTGCATCACCGGTGACCAGGTAGCGGGCCAGGAAGGCGCCGTTAAAGCTGTCGCCGGCGCTGGTGGTATCGACGACCTTGGCCTCGACGGCGGGCATGAGCCGCGGTTCGCCGCCGAAGCTGATGGTCGCGCCATCAGCGCCGTTCTTCACCACGAGCTTTTCGACACCCAGCCCATGATAGCGGGCAACCGTCGCTTCGACGGATGCGTCGCCGAAATGCGTGGCCTCATCGTCGAAACTCGGCATGACGAGGTTTGCGGCACGGGCGCCATCGCTGATGGTGGAAAGCATGGTTTCGCGCCCCGACCACAGCCGCGGGCGAATATTCGGATCGAAGGCGACGAGCTTGCCGCTCGCCTTGGCGCGGCGTAGTTCGGAGAGCAAGGTCTCGACATCGGCAGCCGGCAGGATGGCGAGAGTGATTCCGGAGAAGTAGACGACATCGACCGCCTCGATGGCCCGGCGCAGATGATCGGCATCGGCGGCAAGCGCGCGGGCGGCGGAAGTATCGCGCCAGTAGCTGAAGGAGCGTTCGCCGTTTCGCAGATGGATCATGTAGAGGCCGGGGGTGCGTCCGGGAATACGACGCACCGCGGATGTCCCCACACCGGCGCCGGCCATGAAGGAGAGCATTTCTTCCGAAACCGGATCGTCGCCGAGCCCGGTCAGGTAATCGACCGACCATGTGGCAGGCAGGCAGGCACGCGCATACCAGGCCGTGTTGAACGTATCGCCGGCAAACCCCTTGCGCAGCAGGCCACCACCGGCCTGCGAGAGTTCCACCATACATTCACCGATCGAGAGAAAACGTCCACCCAAAGCCTTGCTCCCCCACTAAGCATTGATGAAACCGGCAATACGCCGGACAAGGGCCGCAGGCAAGTCCGGTCCGGCGTGCCTGGCGCGTACGAGCCGTTTCTGGCGCTGCGAAAGCTCACCTTATCAACCGGCTTGGCACGGTGACTGGCGTACTCAAGATGCCGGTGCCACATGCTTTCCTGTGGAGAAATCGCAATTCTCGGCTGTGGTCTTTTATCCGACTTGGTCTTACCCTTACCTTCGAAACCAACCAAAGTCCTCGTCCGATTTTTCCCCTGTCCCGATTTATTCCCTGGAGTGCAAGCATGGCAGAGAAGACGACTGATGCAGCCGGCAATGCCGATTGGTGGCGCGGTGCCGTGATCTATCAGATCTATCCCCGGTCGTTTCAGGATACGACGGGTGACGGGCTCGGCGACCTGCGCGGCATCACCCTGCGTCTGCCCTATATCGCCTCGCTCGGCGTCGATGCCATCTGGCTGTCGCCGTTCTTCAAGTCGCCGATGGCGGACATGGGGTATGACGTTTCCGACTATTGCGATGTCGATCCGATCTTCGGCACGCTCGGTGATTTCGACGAGATGATGGTGGAGGCGAAGCGGCTCGGCCTGAAGGTGATGATCGACCAGGTGATCTCGCACACATCCGACCAGCACCCCTGGTTCATCGAAAGCCGCGCGAGCCGCGATAACGCCAAGGCCGACTGGTACGTCTGGGCCGAACCGAAGCCGGATGGCACGGCGCCCAACAACTGGCTGTCGATCTTCGGCGGGCCGGGCTGGGAGTGGGACGGCATCCGCCGGCAATATTACATGCACAACTTCCTGACCTCGCAGCCGGACCTGAATTTTCACAATCCGGATGTGCAGGATGCCCTGCTGGCGACGGTGCGTTTCTGGCTGGAGCGTGGCGTCGATGGCTTCCGCCTCGATACGGTGAACTTCTATTTTCACGACCGGGAACTGCGCAACAACCCGCCGCACGAGCCGGATCCGGATTCGGTCGGCCTCGATGCGCCTGAGACCAATCCCTATGGCATGCAGAACCATCTCTATGACAAGACACAGCCGGAAAATATCGGCTTCCTGCGCAAGTTCCGGGCGCTTCTCGATGAATATGGCGACCGCACCACGGTGGGCGAGGTGGGTGACGGTCCCCGCTCGCTGAAGACTGTGGCGGCCTATACGAGCGGCGGCGACAAGCTGCACATGTGCTACACCTTCGACCTGCTCGGGCCGGATTTCACCGCCACCCACATCCGCAAATGCGTCAACGCCTTCCAGAAGGCTGTGACCGACGGCTGGGTCTGCTGGGCCTTCTCCAACCACGACGTCCAGCGCCATATCAGCCGTTTTGTCGATAATCCTGAGGAACGACCGCGTGTGGCGAAACTCGCCATCAGCGTGCTGGCCAGCCTGCGCGGCTCGATCTGCCTCTATCAGGGCGAGGAACTGGGTCTGCCGGAAGCCGACCTCGCTTTCGAGGACCTGCGCGACCCCTACGGTATACGCTTCTGGCCGGCCTTCAAGGGCCGCGACGGATGCCGCACGCCGATGGCCTGGGAAGGTGCGACGAGCAACGCGGCATTTTCGACGGGCAAGCCCTGGCTGCCGGTGCCGTCGGAACACCTGCCGCTGGCCGTGGACATGCAGGAGCATGAGACGGGTTCCGTGCTCGCCCATTACCGCCAGACGCTGGCCTTCCGCAAGTCGCTCGACGTGATGCTGGACGGCAGCATGAGCTTCCTCGACACCAATCAGGACGTCCTGGCCTTCACCCGGGAAAAGAACGGTGAAACGCTGCTGTTCGTCTTCAACCTGACCCGGGAGCCGCTTGTCTTCACCGGCGCCAAGGACCTCAAGATCAACGCGCTGATTGCCTGGCCGGGTTTTTCGCCGGTCTATGCCGATGGCGACATCCATCTCGATGCGCTGGACATGTTCTGCGCCCGGCTTGGGTAACTCACGACCGATTGCGTCGAACTGAAAGAGGCGGCCTTGATAGGCCGCCTCTTTGGTTTTTGTTTGTTGGAGAACGGGGCGGCAGCGGCCACCCCGCCATCCATCAGATATTGCTGTTCAGAATCTCGCGCAGCTTGCCGAAGATCTCGTCGATGTGGTGCTTTTCGACGATCAGCGGCGGCGAGAGGGCGATGATGTCGCCGGTGGTGCGGATCAGGAGGCCCTTCTCGTAGGCCTTGAGGAAGGCTGTGAAAGCGCGTTTCGTCGGTTCGCCGGCGATTGGATCAAGTTCGATGGCGCCGATCAGGCCGGTGTTGCGCAGGTCGATGACGTTCTTGCAGTCCTTCAGCGAATGCAGGCCGTCTTCCCAGTAGGAGGCGATCTCGGCGGCGCGGGTGAGCAGGCCTTCTTCCTTGTAGGTGTCGAGCGTGCCGAGGGCTGCGGCGCAGGCGATCGGGTTGCCGGAATAGGTGTATCCGTGGAAGAACTCGATCATGTGCTCCGGGCCGTTCATGAAGGCATCATGGATCTCGGAGGTGACGAAGACGGCGCCCATCGGGATGACGCCGTTGGTCAGGCCCTTGGCGGTGGTGATCATGTCCGGCTTGACGTCGTAATATTGCGCCGCGAACGGTGCGCCGAGGCGGCCGTAACCGGTGATGACTTCGTCGAAAATCAACAGGATGCCGTGCTTGGTGCAGATATCGCGCAGCTTCTGCAGGTAACCCTTCGGCGGGATGAGCACGCCGGTGGAGCCGGCGACGGGTTCGACGATGACGGCGGCCACGGTCGAAGCGTCGTGCAGGGTGACGATGCGCTCCAGCTCGGTCGCCAGGTCGCCGCCATGCTCCGGCTGGCCGCGGGTAAAGGCGTTCTGGGCCGGCAGGTGGGTGTGCGGCATATGATCGACGCCGGTGAGCAGCGTGCCGAACATCTTGCGGTTGGAGACGATACCGCCGACGGAGATGCCGCCGAAGTTGACGCCGTGGTAGCCGCGCTCGCGGCCGATCAGGCGGAAGCGCGAACCGTTGCCCTTGACGCGGTGGTAGGCGAGCGCAACCTTCAATGCGGTCTCGACCGACTCGGAGCCGGAGTTGGTGTAGAGCACATGGTCGAGGCCATCGGGGGCGATGTCGACGAGGCGGTTGGCCAGTTCGAAGGCCTTGGGATGACCCAGCTGGAAGGCCGGCGCGTAATCGAGTTCGCCGGCCTGGGCGCGGATCGCCTCGGTGATCTTCGGCCGGCAGTGGCCGGCGTTGACGCACCAGAGGCCGGCGGTGCCATCGAGCACCTGGCGGCCGTCATGCGTGGTGTAGTGCATATCCTTGGCACCGACGAAGAGCCGCGGCTCCTTCTTGAACTGGCGGTTGGCCGTAAACGGCATCCAGAAGGCCCGCAGGTCATTGGGTGTGGCATTCGAACGGTCGGACATGTTTCCTATACTCCCGGGCCATGTGTTTGACGGGTGGCCTCTCCCGGTTCGGGGCGCTTCGCGCCGGTTTTGGGTGGCGCTCAAATTAGCAGCGGGCCGGCAAGCGTCAAGTTGGCAGGAATTTCATTCGCGGCTTTGAGGAGACTTAACCTTTTGGCGTTAGCTGTAGGATGCTGCGGCCGGATGAACGGCCCGAAAAGGTTTGTCATGAAGACACTCTGCTGCCTCCGCGCCTTTGGCGCGGCCGCTATCCTTGTATGTCCCGCAACGGCCGCTCTGGCCGCGAAGACGAGCGACGCTCCCGCTTTCCGGGCAAAAATCGAAAAATTCTGGTCGACGCCGAACGTCAAGCTGAGCCGCGAGAAAAAGGCGCTTTGCGCCAAGGTTCCCGGTGGCGCCGCCAATGCCTGGGATGCGTTGTTGGGTATCAACGGCGTGTCGCTCGAAGCCGGAAAGAATTACATGCTGCGGTTCGATGCCGTCGCCCGCGGCGAAGGTGCGGCCGAAAGCGTCAGGGTGGTGTTTCAGGAGCCGGTGGACCCATGGACGGTGCAGGCTTCCGGCACCCTCAGCCCCGGCGGCGCTATGCAGCCCTTCGCGCTTCACGTCGCTGCCGGGCAGGGAGGCAAGCTGCAGCTGGTGTTTCAACTCGGCGGCCAGGCGCAATCCTGGAGTTTTTGCCTTTCCGGACTGACCATTTCGGCCGCGTCGGCGGGTGAGGCCGTTGCTGTGGACTTAGGCAAGCAAACCCCGATCAAGCAGGATGTCGAAAATCCGATCCGGCTCAACCAGACAGGCTTTTTCGCCGATGGCCCGAAACGGGCAACAATCATTTCCCCGTCCAAAACGCCCGTCGCCTTTCGACTGAAGGATGCAGTTGGCGCCTTGCTGGGTGAGGGCGAAACGGAAGTGCGCGGCCTGGACACCGATTCCGGCTATTTCGTCCACGTCGCCGATTTTTCCGCCTTTTCCCAGGTCGGAGATGGTTATCGGCTGGAGACGGACAAGGCCGCGAGCCATCCCTTTGCCATTGGGGATGCCGCCTATCGCAAGCTCGCGGTGGATGCGCTCTCCTGGTTCTATCCGCAGCGCAGTGGCATCGCAATCGACGGAGCGGTCGCCGGCGCCGCTTATGCCCGGCCTGCGGGGCATATGGATGCACTGCCAAACCTTGGCGATGCTGCCGTTGCCTGTCTGAGCGGCGAGGTGGCGCGCAAGCTTTATGGTGCGGCCTGGACATGCGCCGGTCCGCGCGATGTGCGCGGCGGCTGGTATGATGCCGGTGATCATGGAAAATACGTCGTCAACGGTGGCATTGCCGTGGCGCAGGTGATGGCGGCCTTCGAGCGGGCGCAGGTGTTTTCCGCCAACGCCTCGCCGCTTTTGCGTGACGGCTATGCCCGGCTTCCCGAAAGCGGCAACGGCCTGCCGGATATTCTCGACGAAGCCCGCTGGGAACTGGAGTTCCTGCTGAAGATGGTGGTGCCGGAGGGCGATCCCCTCGCAGGCATGGCGTATCACAAGGTGCATGACGTGCAGTGGACCGGCCTGCCGCTGCTGCCGCATCTCGATCCGCAGCCGCGGGCGCTGCACCGCCCGTCCACGGCGGCAACGCTGAACCTTGCAGCCGTCGCGGCGCAGGGTGCCCGGCTTTTCCGGCCCTACGACGCTGCTTTTGCCGACAGGCTGCTGGTGGCGGCGCGGGAGGCTTATGAGGCCGCCCGCAGGCATCCCGACCTGTTCGCGCCGGTCTCCGACGGCAGGCAGGGGGGAGGCGACTACGACGACCGCACGGTTTCCGACGAATTTTACTGGGCGGCGGCGGAGCTTTTCATCACCACCGGCGAGCCTGCCTTCCTCAAGGCCTTGCGTGCCTCGCCGCATTGGGATGGCCCGGTCTTCGACGCGGCCGGGTTCGACTGGCGGTCGGTGGCAGGCTTCGCCCGGCTGGAACTTGGCCTGTTCGGCACATCCCTGCCGGACGGTGACCGGCAGGCGATCCGGCAATCGATCGTTGCCGCCGCCGAACGATTCGTCGAACTGCAGCACGGTCAGCCGTTCGCTTATGTCTACAAGACGAAAAGCGGCCGTTTCTCATGGGGTTCGAATGCGGCGATGCTGCAGAACCTGCTGGTCATCGCCGCCGCCTACGACCTGACGGGAAAACGCGACTATTTACAGTCGGCACGCGAAGGCATCGACTATCTGCTCGGCCGCAATGCCCTCGACCTGTCCTATGTCACGGGTTTCGGCAGCGTCTATTCGCGGCAGCAGCACAGCCGATGGTATGCACATACGCTCGATGCCTCCCTGCCGGAGCCGCCCGTCGGTTCGCTGGCCGGCGGTGCCAACGAAACACTTGTCGATCCCGTCGCCAAGGTCCGGCTTGCCGGCTGCCGCGGCCCGCATTGTTATATCGACGATATCGGCGCCTGGGGCGTGAACGAGATCGCCATCAACTGGAATGCGGCGCTCGTTCAATTTGCGTCGTTTCTGGCCGACGCGCGTTAATTTTGCAGTAGCGAACAGGTTTGGGCAAGCTCGCGATGCGAGTGTCCAGCCGTCAAGACGACCGGCCCGATAACAGGGCAGTCTTCGGCCGGTGCCTTGTCAAGACCGGCGGTCAAGCCATGCAGGTTCGGCCTCTCGCGATGAGAGGTGGAACCTGCTTTTCTCTTGAAAATCATAGATATAAAAAAGCGGCTCATTCTCACGGCCGCTTGTGTCACGATGATCTGCGCGTTCCTCGCGGAACCGTTTTCAGGCTGCAGATTTGCTTTTTTCGGTCTCGCAGTAGATTTCTTCCAGCGTGTCGAGCATCTTGATAACCGCTTCCGACGTGCTGGAATAATAGATGGTCTGGGCGTCGCGGCGGGTCTTGACCAGCTTCTGTGCCCGCAGCTTGGAAAGGTGCTGCGACAGTGCCGACTGGCTGAGGCCGACCTGGTTGGCGAGCACGCCGACCGGGACCTCGCCCTTGACCAGGCTGCAGAGGATCATCAGGCGCTTGGGGTTGGCCATGGCCGAAAGTAAACCTGCCGCCACATTGGAGTGGTCCGATAAAGTCTTTGTTTTCATCTGGGTCTCTCTATGTCCCATCCCTCTCGAGCGACGGGCGTTTCGCAATGATCAAATAAACAAACGGAAATGTATCAGCACGAAACGAAGATTGTATATACCTAAATTTCACGTATTGAGTATACCATTTTAGATATATAACAAATTATGTCTTGCTGCGTCGGGAGAGTCGTTTCGAACTCCAGACGCACCCCGTCATCGGCGGAAATCAGGTCCAAACCGGCGATATCCAGGCCGGAAATGCGCCAATCCGACGCTTTTGCACCACATATCTTCACGGCGAGGTCGGTTGCGATGTCGGGGGACAGCGCTTCGATCTCGGCGATGGTTGCCGCCTCGTCGGCAGCGAGGGTTTCGGATGCGGCTGCGTCGTGCAGCAGGTCCGAGGCGGCCAGAATATAGGCCCGGCCGAAGCCGCCGTTCAGGCTTGCCGATTGCGGCACGAGGCGGAAAAAGCGGAAATCGGGAAAATCGATATAGAGCTTTGCCTTCGGGTGGCGGTTGAGGAAACGCTGGCGGATGCGCTGGTGGGCCGGGGTATCGCGCTCGACGGGTTCCGCGAGGCAGAGTGTCGTCAGTCGCGGATACGCAAGCGGATCGCCCTTGCCGGGCTCGCCCGTCAGCAGCGAAGCGCGGGCATCGGCCTGCAGCGCTTTCGTGTGGGCGGACAATGCGGAAACCAGGATGGTCGGCGTGCCGTCGCTGTCGGTTGCCAGCAGGACGCGGCTGGCTGAGGGGAAGCCGCCCTCCGGTTCGATGACGGCAAGGGCGGCATGACGCACGGTGTGAACGAGGCTGCGGGCAAGCTTGCGGGCATCGTCATCGGTGTCGCGAATGACGGAAGGTTTGTCGGCCATGGTGTCCCTTGATTGTCCGGGCAACCGCGGCCGACCGGGGACGGTCAGGCCGTCTCCTTTCGCCGGTGGCGCGTGAGGCCCTCGATGATATTCTGGGCCGAGATCGTGCCGATAATGGTGCCGTTGTCAACCACGCCAATGTTGCCGGGCTGCCGGGTCAGCGCGTCCAGGATGTCGACCAGCGGTGTGTTGGCACGGGCGGTGGCCGTGACGCCTGCCGTATTTTCCGGGGTGCCGACACCTTGCTGCATGACGTCGCCAGCCGTCAGCATGCTGATCGGGTTCATGTTCTGCACGAAATCGGCGACATACTGATTGGCGGGGTTGCGGACGATTTCCTGTGGCGTGCCGCATTGGATGATCCGGCCGCCTTCCATGATGGCGATTCGGTTGCCGATGCGGAAGGCTTCGTCGAGATCGTGGCTGACGAAGAGGATGGTCTTCTTCAGGCGCCGCTGGAATTCGAGCAGCTCGTCCTGCAGGCGGGTGCGGATCAGCGGATCGAGGGCCGAGAACGGCTCGTCCATCAGCAGGATCGGCGCGCCGGTGGCAAAGGCGCGGGCGAGGCCGACACGCTGCTGCATGCCGCCCGAGAGTTCGTTGACCTTGCGGCCGGCCCATTTCGACAGGTTGACGAGTTCGAGTTGTTCGCCGACCCGCTGCTTGCGTTCCGCGTCGGGCACACCGGCAAGCTCCAGCCCGAAGCCGACATTGTCGGCCACCGTGCGCCAGGGGAGCAGCGCGAACTGCTGGAACACCATGGAGACGGTGTGCATGCGGAACTCGCGCAGGGCCTTCGGCGAACAGCTGTAGGGATTGATGGTGCCGGATTTTGAGGCGACGCTGACTTCGCCGCGCACCACCGGGGCAAGCCCGTTGACGGCGCGCAGCAGTGTCGACTTGCCGGAACCGGACAGGCCCATCAGCACCAGGATCTCGCCTTCGTGGATCGTCAGCGAGGCGCCGGCGACGCCGAGCACCAGGCCGGTTTCATGTCCGATCTCGTCGCGGGTCTTGCCGGCATCGATCATGGCCAGTGCCTTGTCAGGCTTGGCGCCGAAGACGATGTCGATATTCTTGAAGGTAACCGCGGTCATGCGCCATCTCCCGCATCTGAGGCCCGGAACATGCGATCGAGGATGATCGCCAGGATGACGATGCAGAGACCTGCCTCGAACCCCTTGGCGACGTTGACGGTGTTCAGCGCCCGCACCACGGGCACGCCGAGACCATTGGCGCCGACGAGAGCGGCGATGACCACCATCGACAGCGACAGCATGATGGTCTGTGTCAGGCCGGCCATGATCTGCGGCATGGCGTAGGGCAGTTCCACCTTGCGCAACACCTGCACTGGCGTGGCGCCGAAACTTTCGGCGGCTTCGACGAGCGATGGCGGCGTCGAGATGATGCCGAGGCGGGTGAGGCGGATCGGGGCGGGGATGGCGAAGATCACGGTGGCGATCAGGCCGGGCACCATGCCGAGGCCGAAGAGGATCAGCGCCGGGATGAGGTAGACGAAGGTCGGGATCGTCTGCATCAGGTCGAGCACTGGCCGCATGCCGGAATAGATCCAGGCGCGGCGGGCAGCGGCAATGCCGAGCGGCACGCCGACGACCATGCTGACGCCTGTCGAGGCGAGCACGAGGGCGAGCGTTTCGGTGGTTTCTTTCCAGTAGCCCTGGTTGATGATGAACAGCAGTCCGAGGCCTGTCAGCACCGTGACGCCGACGGAGCGGCGCAGCCAGTAGGCGAACGCCGTGATCACGGCCACGACGATCAGCGGATGCGGGCTTTGCAGCAGAAACAGCATCGCCTTGATGCTGTTGGACAGAATGAAAGCGAGTTGGTCGAAGAACCAGCCGCCAGAGGTGGTCAGCCAGTCCACGAAGATCTTGGCCCAGGGGCCGATCGGAATCCGGTAGTCGGTTAGCCAGTTCACGCGCGCCTGCCCCTGTTTTCGGAAGTCTGCGGTAACGTCACGGTCGAGGAAAAGAAGGGCGGCTTTCGCCGCCCTTTTTTATCCTGGGTTCAGAGGCCGAGCGCGCCCTTGACGGCGGCAAGGCCGTCGCCGCCATCGCGGGTCGTCACACCGGCAAGCCACGGCTCGATTGCTGCACCGTTGGCCTTCAGCCATTCGGTGGCGGCTGCTTCCGGCTCGGCGCCGTCGTTGAGGATCTTGCCCATGATCTCGTTTTCCATCGCCAGCGAGAACTTGAGGTTCTTGAGCAGGGCGCCGACATTCGGGCATTCCGTGGTGTAGCCGGCGCGGACATTGGTGAGGACCGTCGCGCCGCCGTAATTGGCGCCGAAGATGTCGTCGCCGCCGGAGAGGTAGGTCAGCTTGAAGTTGGCGTTCATCGGATGCGGTTCCCAGCCGAGGAAGACCACGGCCTTGCCGTCCTTGTCGGCGCGGGCGACCTGCGCCAGCATGCCCTGCTCGGAGGATTCAACCACTTCGAAGCCCTTGAGGCTGAACGTGTCCTTGTCGACCATGTCGATGATCAGGCGGTTGCCATCGTTGCCGGGCTCGATGCCGTAGATCTTGCCTTCGAGCGCATCCTTGTGGGTGGCGATATCCTTGAAATCCTTGATGCCGAGTTCGGCACCCTTGGCATTGGTCGCCAGCGTGTATTTGGCGCCTTCGAGGTTTTCACGCACGGTTTCGACCGACTTGTCTTCGCGGAAAGGCGCGATGTCGGCTTCCATGGTCGGCATCCAGTTGCCGAGGAAAACGTCGATGTCCTTGTTCTTCAGCGAAGTATAGGTCACCGGCACCGAAAGGACCTTGACGTCGGGCGTATAGCCGAGGCCCTTGAGGATGACGGAGGCCGTTGCCGTCGTCGCGGTGATGTCCGTCCAGCCGACATCGGAGAAGCGCACGGTTGCACAGCTTTCCGGATCGGCGGCGAGCGACTGGCCGGCGCTCAGGGCGAAGACGGAGACGGCGAAGGCAAAGCTATTGATTCTTTTCATTGCTTAACTCCCAGTGTTGTTTTTTTGGTTCCCAAGCCAATCACCAATATCCTACAATTTCAAGCTGCCCGCGTGTATTTGCGGCGGATTGAGGTATCGCTTTGCGACGTTATGCGCAGTGTTCATTTCGAAGGCGGCAGCGATGATGGCAGGACCGCCCCGGACGATAGGCGCGCGAGACGTTTTTTGAAACAGGAGACACCGATGAAAATGCACTGTCTGCTCGCGGCGATCCTGGTCGCCGCGTCTGTTCTGCCGGCGCGTGCCGATGGCGATGCCAAGGCAGGCGCGATGATTTTCAAGAAATGCATGGCCTGCCATACGGCCACCGAACCGACGAATCGCGTCGGACCCTCCTTGATGGGTGTCGTCGGACGTCCGGTGGCGACGGTCGCGGATTATAACTACAGCAATGCGATGAAGGATTTCGGCGCCGGCAAGGTGTGGGACGAAGCGTTGCTGACGGAATATTTGCCGAGCCCGCGGGCACTGGTGCCGGGAACGATCATGTCGTTTGCCGGTTTGAGGAAACCGCAGGATATCGCCAACCTGATTGCCTATTTGAAGGACCCCACTGCGGCGCAATAGTGACCGGTTGACCTGTCTGGCCCGACCAAATCCGTGATTTTAAATTTTTGAATTTTTCTCCTCCCTTGCACGTTGAGGTCAGGATGCCACATTCTGCAGACAGGATGGCAATCTTGGTGGGGGATGACGGTTTCCGGTTGCCGAAATTGTTGTAAGCTCGGCGAGCACCCTGGCCGCGGCTGCCATGAACGTGCGAGATCAATAAGGGAGACGACCGAATGGCCACGCTTCAATCTTTTGACAGCGAGATCGAAAAGACCCGCAGCATTGTCAACGATATGCGCGGGAAGATGGAGCAGTCCGGCGTTCTGCTGGATCAGTTCGCCAAGGCCGAAACCAAGATCGGCGATGCCAATTTCGACATCGAGAATGCCCGCATCCAGGACGTCATCAACCAGCAGAAGGTGATGGAAGGCAATATTGCCGACCTGATCATCGGCCTGGAAGACGCAACCAATGTCTTCGGCTCCGAATTCGAGAGCATGAAGAGCTACACCGGCTACGAAAAATTCATCGGCATCTTCTCCAAGCAGAAGATGCAGCGTATGCGCACCGACCGCGTCCGCAACATGTCGCTGGCCGGCAACCTGCAGGAACTGCTGTCCAAGTCGGATACGATTGTCGGCATCCTCAAGGAGCAGCGCGTCATCCTCGATCAGCGCTACAAGAGCTCGGAGACCAGCCTGGTGCAGGTGATCGAGCGCCGCAAGTCGACGGTCGCCAACCTGGAAGCTGTGCAGAAACGTATCAACGAACTCAATCCGCTGCTGATGGATCTTGAGAACCGTATCGCCGCCTCGACGGAGCAGAGCGCCCGCACCCAGCTTGAAGGTGAGCGCTCGGCGCTGGCCACCGAATACAACCAGATGCAGGCGAAGGAGCAGGAACTGCTCGCCGAAAGCCAGACGCTGGAACGCTACACCTCGATGTTCCAGACCTTCGTCGATTCGCTCAACAACCAGATCGCCGCGCAGAACACGCTGATCAACAAGCTGACCATCGATACCGAGCAGCGCATCGTGCTCTACAAGGCGCTGGAAGACTCGTTGAAGACGGCCGCCCAGCAGGACGTCGCCCACAAGATCAACACGCTCGGCAGCCAGGTGGATACCGCCGCGGAAGAGACCATGGCCGGCATCGGCTCGGCAGCACAGCGCCATATCGGCGATCTTCTGGAAATGCACGAGAAGAACATGGTGGCGACGCAGGACATCCAGCGCCGCAAGAAGCTCGCCGACGATGCCTTCGCCCGCCGCTTCCAGGCGGTCATGGACAAGCACAACTCCGCCAACTACGTGAAATCGTAACGGCTGGATCGATGTGCATGATTTTAGCGACGACCGCCGCCCCGAACCTTTTCCCGTTTTCGGGAAAGGGTGACGGTTTCTTTTGCCGTGCAGCTTTTGTTGCGCGCTGGCCGGTGTGGAACGCGATGTCGGAGGCCGGGCGATGATCAATCCGGCCGGCGGGCCTGTCGCCCAGTATTTTTCGACCGTCACGGCAGCCCTGGCGGGACTGGAGATCTACCTGACCGATCCGGCGCGGATGGCGCAGAGTGGTGATTTTCCGCCGTCGCTGCTGTTGCCATACCTGACCCGGTTGAAGGCGTCACTACGTTGCTGGGAAAACAGGATCGGGTTCACCGAGCAGTTTCGTATTTCCCGCGCCGAAAGCGGATTTCCGGTGTTCCAGAACGTGCTGGAGCTGGAAAACGACCGGAATACTGCCGAAAAACGCCTGACGCAGATCCCCGAGGCGGATGTGCTGCGTTCGGAGATGGCGGACTTCATCCTGCGGCACCGTGCCTTTCCGGATGCGCTGCAGAGCCGCATGGCCGAGCGCCTTTATCTGGAGCAGGTCTCGAAGGGTGAGATCTTTTCGCCGACCATCCTGCCGGAAACCGTCTATGTCGGCGTCAATCCGAAGAACCGGCGTCCCTATTATGCGGTGACCTGGGGCATCTTCGACGGGTCGCAGACGCTGCCGATCATCTACATCGCGCTGGTGGAGGATTCCACCGAAAACCTGGTCAACATGCTTGTTTCCGCCGACGGCAAGCTTGATCCGGCGGTGGAAATCCCCTTGCCGGTGGGTGGCCTTCTCAATCCGCAGCTGGCGGCGCAGTTCGACGATTTCATCGGCAAGAGCAGCGGCTATTCGCTGACGCCGGCGACGATCGCGACCAACCTCGACCGCGATTTCCCGACGCTGCATCCCAAGCAGTTGCGGCGCTTCGTGCTTGGGCCGTTTTATTCCGCCGGCATCACCGAAAACAACGACCGTATCAACGGCATTCTTTCCAAGGTGCGCAAGCCGGAAAATGCCTGGATGCTGACATGGACGCAGCAGGACGTGTTTTCCAAGGCGGAGCGGCCGGGAACCAAGGGGTTCTTCTCCTCGACGCCGCCGACCCAGGAATTCTTCATCGATACCAACAATCTGGAAGCGGCGCGCATGGGCGTCAGCGGTTACGAAAAGCATGCGCTGGTGCCGCATGACGCCTACCAGGCGCTCTACGCCGCCGGCGAGGCCGCCGGCATTTTCGGGGATTACAAGGTGCATGTGATCTCCAGCAACCAGGTGATCAGCGAGGTCTAGACATGAGCTTGAATGCCGGACTGACGACGTTAAGCGAAGAAGACATCGCCAGACACCTGGCGGTCGCCCAGGGGCTGGTCACCCGCTTCGCCTTGATCGAGCAGGGTGGCGAACCCGGCGGTACGGCGCTGGCCGGAACCGGCCGCCGTTTCGTCTCCACCGTTTCGACAGGCGGCATGCGCCGCACCCGCGAGGTGGAGTTGGCCAAGACCGTGCAATCGGTACCGCCGGGCGATCCGCTTCTGTCGCCGGCCGGGCACACGCTGCTTTATCGTGCCCGCCGCGGCGTGCAGGTGGCGCTCGCCGTCGGCGATGTCTTCGCGCGACAGACGAGCCTCGAGCAGCTTCAGGCGCGCAATCTCGCCGCGCCGCTTACCGGGGCGGATGCCGAGCAGTTCAAGAGCCTGCTGTCGGCCTCGGCCTATGTCGCGGCCTTCACGCTCGCCGCCTATCTCAGCTCGACACTTGCCAGCGAGAGCGAGCCGGCGGACGAGACCAAGGAGCCGGACTACCTGTTCGACACGCCTCAGGATGCCTTGAAGAGCATGATCGCCGGCCTCGACCGGGCGATATCAGGCGCTGCCGACGACCTGGCACTGACGGCGCGGGCGCGCGCCTTCGCTCGCGAGGCGATCGAGGGGCTGATCGGCCGCAAGTCGCGGTTTGCCGGCCTGACCGCCTTCGAAAACGTGCATATCCGCCTCGACCAGGACGATTTCAACCTCGACGGTTTTGACGTGGCGCCCGGCGTCAAGCGCAAGCCGCTGGTGATGACCTTCAAGAAGCCGAATGAGATCATCGGCAACCACATCGCCAAATACCAGGCGATGAAGCTCGCCAAGATGCTGATGGCCTATGATTTCGACCGGCAGATGAACCCCTTCGTCGAGCTCGGCGGCTTTCTGTTCACCTTTATCGGCGACGGCATGCCGGGCACGGGCAAGACCATCCTCATCCAGATGCTGGCCGGCCTGCTCAACGATTATTGCGAGATCGCCGGTTACGCCTTCCATTACGAAAATTTCGGCGTCGACCAGATTTCCTCCTACCAGGGCAAGTCCGGCCAGAACTGCAAGGCCTTCGTCAACAACGTCATCAATCCGCGGGCGATCGGCTTCGGCACCGTCGACGACGTCGACCAGGTGGCGGCGAAACGCTCCGACGACCGGGCCTCGGCCGGCCAGCACGAGGTGACGGCGGTGCTGATGGAAAGTTTCGCCGGCGCCTCGACGGTGGTACGCGGCAATTGCACCTTCGGCATGTTCTCCAACTATCCGGAAAACGTCGACGACGCGCTGCGCCAGCGCGCCGGCGCCCGCTGGCTGGTCGACGGGCCGCAAACGCGTGACGACTACATCGACATCTTCGCCATGCTGGTCGGCAAGAACCATGCGATCCCGCTCGGCGAACACCAGTTGTTCGCCGGCCAGGAGATCAAGCGGGCGGTCTCGACCTCCTACGAGCAGCACGGCCGGCCGAAGGAGGAGGGGCTGGTTGCCGTCTGGGAGCGCTTCGAGAAAGAGCGCGGCAAGCTTTCGACGCTCGAGGACGTCGGCACCTACCTCTACATGATCAAGGAACGCGAGCCGCGCTTCACCGGCCGTGCCATCAAGAACATCACCGACGCCATCAAGATGCGGGCGATGGACGTGGACCTACCGGACGAATGGTTCGTCACGCCGGAAGCCTTCATGCACAAGGGCTACGACGAGAAGAAACAGATGATCGAGGCGCTGCGCGGCCCGATCACCCTCGACATGGTGCTGCAGGAGATCAACCGCTACGCCGATTCCGAATTCCGCTACACCGACAAATCCGACGACGCGGCTGTGACCGACATCATCCGCCGCGAACGCCAGCGCGAAAAGGCCATCCGCGAGATCGAGGCGATGAAGGCGGACGGGCGGTGGCAGGGCACTTGATCATACGAGGATCGTCGTATAAATTATGGCAACAGGATTTGTGGAGGCGAAACGACGTGTTCTCTTGGCGCTTACGGCAGGAACGTTCCAGCACGAGGTGAGGCACGGGATCGATGTCAAGAATTTGCTGCAGACGGGTTTGGTTGCTGCGGAGGATGTGGCGGCCGTCATAAGGCGCTGCAACGGCACGCACTACACCGCGTCGCCGCATCACGCCGTGAAGCAGATCGACGTTCACGTCCTCAAGAGGGACGGCTGGTACATCAAGTTTTATTTTGTCGATCCCGACACCATCTTCATCAGCGTTCACCGCTAGGGCGAAAGACATGAAGCTCTACAGATCTGGAGAAAAAAGCAGGGCCATCTGCCATGTGTGCGAAACGTTGACCGATACGACGTTCCGCTATTGCGATGTTCCTTTCGCCGATGGGTCCGGCGTGGCCACCAATGTCCTTGCGGCTGTCTGCGACAGCTGCGGAAACGTCGTCGCCCTGCCGGCACAATCGACCCCGGCGGTGAAGGCGGCCCGGGAGACGGCGATGAAGCCTATAGAGGTCAACTTGCCGGCACCGTTCATCGAGATTCTCGATCTTGCCGCGTTTCGGATCGATCCGATGGCGACCACGGAGTTTCGCAAGAAACTGTTGGCCTACTATATCCATCGTTCGGCAGAGGACGCGAAATCCATTGCCGCCCTTGCGGGTTTCATCGACAGCGAAGAACTGTCCGTTGGCAGCGATGTCCCGCGCCGCAGATTGTCGCTGAAAGTCACGCCTCGTCTTTTCAAGGAGATCGAAGTGATCACGACAACGGCCAGGCGCAACAGGACCGACGTTATCAAGGGCATCGTCGCACAGATCCATCACGATATCGTACAGCCCGATGTGCCGCGTAACCTCGATGAATTGCAGCGGCTTGCCGCTGTTGCGGCAGCGTGAGCGGCTGCGTAATGATGGAAATGCCATGAACCGTCTCCTCGAAGCCGAATTGATCTACGGGCGTCTGCTCGATATTGCCGAGCCGCATCTCATCGCGCGCTACAACAAGGCGCTCGCCGGTTTTGGCCTCAAGCCGACGGCGCTGCCGCAGTTCAGCATCGACATGACCGGTTTTTCGCCTGAAATTGCCGAGGAATTGGGCGATCAGGATTATCTCGATCCCAACAAGGTCAACCGCCGTTTCGTCGTGCTGACCCCCGACCAGGAAAACCTGCCGGTGGTGCATACGAGTTTTTCCAACACTGCCGGCCTGATGCACGAGTTCTTCGATGCCAACCGGCGGGCGATCAATGCGGTGACGATCAAGGACGCGCTCTATGGCGAGATCGAGGATTCTGTCTCGGTCGTCGAAAGCATCGAGGATCTGCTGTCGATCAACGACGTGACGTTCCGGGTGCTGTCGGCGGAGGACGTGCTCGGCAAGGCGGCGGAACTGCGCCAGCTGATCGACCGGCTGAAATCCGAGGCCGATGCCTGGCGCGACGACGATATGCTGAACCGCATGGTCGAGCTGGTGCAAATGACCGGTGACATCAGGCAGAATGCCCTGGTGCCCGACCAGCTTGTCTTCCGCCATGAGGCGTTCTGGGCAAACCATTTCGGCGGCGTCTACATCTTCCTCGACGGCAAGGCGACGACGGTGATCTGCGATCCGTCCGCGCCCGGCTTCCGCCGCTCGCGGCCGTGGCAGGTGAGTTACATCTCGTCTTCCGATCCGGAGCGCATCTTCGAATTCCTGACCCGGACCAACCGCATCGAGTTGCCGCGGGCAAGCTGGGTGGAGGGATCGGGCCTGTTTGCCCACCGTGCGGAGATGATCCTGCGCAACCTGATCCGCCAGGCCGACCCCAATGCCGATCTCGACAAGGCGGATGCGATCTGGATCCAGACCTGGCTGCACCGCAATGCCGATCTTGTCGCCCGCGACGGAACCTATCCCTTCCTGATGGAAATGATCCGCAACGTTTCCGTTACCGGTGAGATCCGCATGAAGGATGTTCCGGCGGAGCGGCGTTTCCTGCTGGTCCGGGCGCTTCCCGATCATCCCGACCAATGGCTGACCAACCGGCTGGTATCGCAGCTGGTTCCGGCAGACTTCGTGTCGCGCTTCGTGTTCGACAAGCAGGGTTTTTATGCCGCTTATGAAAATTACAGCGAAGCCTTCCGCAATCACGTTGTATCAACCCTGACCAATACGTATCTCAGGGACAAGAAGACATTCCGCAAACGGCTCTACGGAATAGGAGAGGATGACCATGCTTGATCCGATCGTCACGTTTTTCGTGCGGATTTTCAATGCCATCGGCAGGGGGATCGGTCTCTTCGTCGCCTGGCTGCTCTGGCCGTTCCTCGCTGCCCACGGCTGGTACATGCGCCGCACCTGGCTGGTGCGCGGGCCGATCGCCATCTTCCTCGTGGCGCTGATCGGTTTTTATGCCTATTTCATCTGGCAGACGCAGGTCTGGACGAATTTTAATCCAAACTTCATCGACAACTACAATCTCGCCGCTCGCAAGACGCCCGCAGGCGTCGAGCTTCCGGCAGCAGCCGGCGAGACTGCAAAGAAGTGCCAGTCCTCGGCCATCGTCGACGTCGTTGCCGATCTGACCGACGCGAACGTCAACCAGAATGCCTGGATCTCGTCGATGCTCCTGTACCGGCTGGGTTTCTTCGGCATCGACTGGGACCACACGCCGTTTCTCGACAACAAGGCGTCCTTCCAGCGCGGCGTCAATCAGGCCGTCCGGCGCACCGCTGTGGAACTGGTCGATTCGCTCGGTCGCGTGCGCGGCACGTCGGGCATCAACAACACGCTGCAGGATGCACGCGGCAACATTCAGTTCGATGAATATTCCTGGTACTTCGGCATCGATCCGTTCGGGCCGAAAACACCGACCCCGAGCTATTATCGCGCAGCTGTCGAGAGTTTCCGGGCCTTCAATCGCGAACTGACCAATTGCGGCGCGATCTTCGACAGCCGTGCCGACAACCTGCTGGAATTCGTCGATCGCATCTCCGGCGACCTCGGCAACACCGCTGCGATCCTGCGCGACCGTTCGGAAAACTTCAATGCCGGATGGTTCGATACGCGCGCCGACGATCGCTTCTGGTTCGCTTATGGCCAGCTCTACGGTTATTACGCCATCCTCTCCGCTGCGCAGGCGGACTTCAGCCAGGTGATTGCCGAGCGCAATCTTGCCCCGCTCTGGAATGATACGGTGCTGCAGTTCCGCTCTGCCCTGCGCATCCGCCCGGCGATCATCTCGAATGGCCAGGAAGACGGCTGGATCATGCCGACCCATCTGGCGACGATGGGTTTCTATATCCTGCGGGCACGGTCCAGCCTCGTCGAGGTTCGCTCGGTCCTCGATCGCTGATGGTTTGAACTGTTGTCGTGAGGTTCAGACGATCATTCGTCGGCAAAAGTGACGGGCTGCCAATGGTCGAAACACTCATAGGTGATGCCGACGATTTCGCCGGCATCGCTGCCCGGCCTGTCGCGGTATTTTGCCACTGAGCGGACCAGCCTGTAGTCCGCTTCGTTCCTGACGCGATAGATATTCTGGTAGCCGATCCGCTGCGAACTCGACCGCTCGAAGGTCTCCATCAGGATGGCAAGGTCTTCGGGATGAATCTTCGAGGTGACCTCGATCAGGTTCATCGGGCCTTCGGTGAATGGCATGTCAAAGATGTCGAAGATTTCCTGCGAGGCAAAAAACAGGCCTGAATCGAGATCGAGACGCCAGAAGCCGAAACGGCGGAAGGCTGTGACGAGTTCGATGATTTCCGTTTCGGAAAGCCCCAGGCGCTTTCGCTCTTCTTCATTGATTGCAGCGGCGAAGAGATCAGTATGCGTTGGCAAGCGCCTCTCCCAAGACGGCAGTTTATGTAATGAGCTTCAGCCTGATGGCTTTGGCGACCAGCTGCGTTCTGTTGACACAATCCAGTTTTTTGATGGCATTGTTCAGGTATGCGTTGACCGTGTGATCGGAGAGGGAAAGTATCTGTCCTATCTCCACCGAGGTCTTTCCTTGCGCCGTCCAGCGCACGACTTCCAGTTCGCGCTCGGTCAGGATCTGGCCCTTGGCATTTTCGCGGCGGCGCAGCTCGTTGTAGCTTTCGATCGCCTGCAGTGACAGCATGGCGAGTTCGTTGATTTCCGATTGGCTCGGTCGTGAGCGGTTTCCATCATAGCGTATGACAAGCCGCTGGCCGTCCAGCCCGGTCACGGAAAACAGAACGCCCATCGAAAGATCGAAGCGGCTGGACAGGGACAGCATGACGGCCGAAGGCTGCCGGCCCGGGCGTTCGAAGGCCTCGGTGATGGACCAGAACTGCGGCATCAGCGAGGTCTTCAGCTTGGCGACTGCGGCGCATTCCCGCAAAAGATGGTGCCGGTCGTATTCCTGCACGAGCTGCTGCGGCAGCGTCGTCTCCAGGATGAGCGGCGCGAGCAGCATATCGGCAGGTACCGGCGTCTTCAGGATCGTCACATGGGAAAAACCGAACGCCATTCGCACGCGGCTCATGGCATCCATGAAGGCAACGCGGGATTCGGCCGATGAAAGTTCGGCGCTCAGCAGCAACTGTCGTTCAACAGAAATCATTCAAAAATTTCGGATTGTCGATGAAGAGGCAATGTTACCGCTAACAGATAAACGAATCGCCGTGCAAAGCTAGGGCTTTTTTTAGGACGATACGGTTACCTGGCCGTTTGATCGGCAGGGGTGGCTCCCGGAGCCCGGGCCGCGACGCAAGATGGCGTCGGCTCGCCGGGGCTTGCCGCAGTCTCTGCCCAAACCGTCTCCCGTTCAGTCCTTGGCGGTATCCTTACCCTTGCTCATCAGCCGCTCCAGGAAACCGAGCATCACCGCCGAGACGACGAAGGCGAGGTGGATCAGCGTGAACCACATCAGCTTGGCATTGTCGTACTGGGCGGCGTTGAGGAAGATCTGCAGCAGATGGATGGAGGAGATGGCGACGATCGACGAAGCGACCTTGATCTTCAGGCTGCCGGCATCGAGCTTGCCGAGGAACGAAACCTCCTGTTCGCCTTCGTCGAAACGGCTGACGAAATTTTCATAGCCGGAAATCATCACCATAACGATCAGGCTGGCAACGAGGGCCGCGTCGATAAGGCCGAGCATGGCGAGGATCATGTCCGCTTCGTCGTAGATGAAGACGTTCTTGGCAACCTTCAGGAACTTGTAGCCGAAGGAGAGCGCATAGACGGCGAGCGCAGCAACCAGTCCGAGGTAAAAGACCACGAGAATCCAGCGGCTCGAAAGAATGATCCGTTCGACGAGCAGCTCCAGCGATTTCATCAGTCTCTCCATGCGGTTTTGACGCGGTTCAAATAAGCGGCGATGCATCCTGCTGCAAGCCGCATTCCTTGCAATCCGGCTTCTTCTTAGCATCGCTCTTTCCGCACTGCACCTTGATTTTGCTGTGCAAAATGCATGTCCCTGTCTTCGTTTCGAAGTGAAGATCGTGCAAATGGATAAGTAAATGTCGCAATCAGGAAATTCCGTGCCTTGAACCGGCGCGGCATCGGCCTGTGGTCCACGATCTAAATTGGCGGTCCTGCCGGAGAAGCGGGGAAAGAGGGAGAGAGGCATTCATGGCTGAAGTAAAGTCGGACATCGAAATCGCGCGAGCGGCGAACAAGAAGCCCATTCTGGAGGTCGGAGCCGGCCTCGGCATCGGGCCGGAGCATCTGTTGCCCTACGGTCATGACAAGGCGAAAGTCAGCGCCGAGTTCATCGCCGCCCAGAAGGGCAAGCCGAACGGCAAGCTGATCCTGGTGACCGCCATCAATCCGACGCCGGCCGGCGAGGGCAAGACGACGACCACCGTCGGGCTGGGCGACGGCCTCAACCGCATCGGCAAGAAGGCGATCATCTGCATTCGCGAAGCGTCGCTCGGTCCGTGCTTCGGCGTCAAGGGCGGGGCGGCCGGCGGCGGTTATGCGCAGGTCGTGCCGATGGAGGACATCAACCTGCACTTCACCGGCGATTTCCACGCCATCACCTCGGCGCACAATCTTCTCGCCGCGCTGATCGACAACCACATCTACTGGGGTAATGAGCAGAATATCGACGTGCGCCGCATCGCCTGGCGGCGGGTGATGGACATGAACGACCGGGCATTGCGCGAAATCGTCTGTTCGCTCGGCGGCGTCGCCAACGGTTATCCGCGCGAAACCGGTTTCGACATCACCGTGGCCTCAGAGGTCATGGCGATCCTCTGTCTCGCCTCCGACCTTGCCAACCTGGAGGAGCGGCTGGGCAACGTCATCGTCGGTTACCGCCGCGACAAGTCGCCGGTGTTTGCCCGCGACCTCAAGGCGCACCGGCCGATGGCGGTGTTGCTCAAGGATGCGATGCAGCCCAATCTGGTGCAGACGCTGGAAAACAATCCGGCCTTCGTGCATGGTGGCCCCTTCGCCAACATTGCCCATGGCTGCAATTCGGTGATCGCGACGACGACGGCGCTGAAGCTTGCGGATTACGTCGTGACGGAAGCCGGGTTCGGTGCCGATCTCGGCGCGGAAAAATTCTTCGACATCAAATGCCGCAAGGCGGGGCTGAAGCCGGATGCAGCGGTGATCGTCGCCACGGTGCGGGCGCTGAAGATGAACGGTGGGGTCAAGAAGGAGGATCTCGGCCGCGAGAATCTCGACGCCGTGCAGAAGGGGTTTGCCAACCTGGCGCGGCATATCGAAAACGTCAAAACCTTCGGCGTGCCGGTGATCGTGGCGATCAACCATTTCATTTCGGATACGGATGCGGAAATTGCCGCCGTGCAGTCCTTTGCTGCCTCGCATGGGGTGGAGGCGGTGCTTTGCCGCCACTGGGCCGAAGGTTCCGCCGGCATCGAGGCGCTGGCACACAAGGTGGTAGAGCTCGCTGAATCCGGGCAGTCGCAGTTCTCGCCGCTCTATCCCGACGGCATGTCGCTGTTCAACAAGATCGAAACCATCGCCCACAGCATCTACCGGGCGGGCGAAGTGACGGCCGACAAGGCGGTGCGCGACCAGTTGCGCGTCTGGGAGGAGCAGGGCTACGGCCACCTGCCGATCTGCATGGCCAAGACGCAATATTCCTTCTCCACCGATCCCAACCTGCGCGGCGCGCCGGAAGGCCATGTGGTGACGATCCGCGAGGTCAGGTTGTCGGCCGGCGCCGGTTTCGTGGTGGTCATCACCGGCGAGATCATGACGATGCCGGGCCTGCCGAAGGTTCCGTCTTCGGAGAAGATTTTCCTCAACGAACAGGGGTACATCGAGGGGCTGTTCTGACGGGATCGCTTGCCGATCGCGCTGCGGAAAAAGGCACGCCGAAGCCGGTTCGACACTGGTTTCGGCGCTTTTGGTTAATCGCTCTTTAATTGTTGTACGCCAGAGTACGGAAATCACTTCTTGATCCATCAAAGGGGAAAATCATGGTGGGATCGATTTCCAGTACGTCACTTCTGTCTTCAGCCGGCAGCACGGTATCCAGCACGGCGAGCACCAAGGCGCAGAAAGCCGAGATCCAGGCGCAGATTTCGGCAAAGCAGACCGAGCTTTCCGAAGCCAAGGACGAATCCGCGAAGACCGATATCAACAAGGAGATTGCGGCGCTGAAGGCGCAGCTGGCCGCGCTTGAGGCCGCCGAAAGCAGCCAGTCGAACCAGAAGGAAACGCGGGCGCAGGCAAAGACGGAAACGGAGCCTTCAAAGATCGGCACCCGCAATTTCGAGGATGGCGATCCCTTCGGCGATCGTACGCTTTACGTCTGAGGCGCGGTGCCGCGGGCGAAAATGGCAATGCAGCGCTTCAGGTGCTGACTGCGGATTTCCGGCGTCATCCAATCCCGGCCCTTTGGGCCGGGCGCGCCGCGTCCGCCGAAAATCATATCCATGAGGATGCGCGCGCCGCTCAGGGGATCGTCGATTTCCAGGCGGCCGAGGCCGCGTTGGATCGTCAGCCATTCGGCAAGATCCGTCAATGAGCGCATCAGCCCGTCACGGTAGAGCACTTCGCCGATTTCGGGAAAACGGTCGGCTTCCTGCATCACCATATGGATGAAGGCCGAACGCTTGCGCTCGATTTCGTCGCTGATGTCGAGGAGGAAGATGCGCTCCAGCGTCTCGGTGATCGGCAGTCGTTCCTCGGCCGGGCGTGGCAGGTCGAGCATCATCTGCCGGTGGGCGGCGACGGCAGCAACAAAAAGCTCCGCCTTGCTGGGGAAGAAGGCATAAAGCGTCTGCTTGGAGATCCGGCAACGGGCAGCGACCTCGTCGGTGGTCGTGCCGGAGTAGCCGCGCTCGATGAAGGTTTCAAGCGCCGCAGCGATGATCATCCTCCGCCGGTCGGCATCCGGCATCGCCTTGCGGCGGCCTGGCCCACGCGGACGCTCCGCCGTCGGCTCCTGTTCATTCTTCGACATGCCGATGCCATAGCATGCCTGCAGCCTCCGGCAAGATTGAAACGGTTTTCCTCACCGGCAGTAACGGTAACCGCCCCTGCGCTGCAGCACGTCGAGGTGCAGGTGGTTTTCATGCGCCGCATCGCTTTCCGGGTCGAGCACGGTGGTGAAGTACAGGCAGGCGGTGGACGTGACACTGCGCTGAAAAGCCCCCGAAAACGTCGAATCCTCCCGCCGCGGCTTGATCTCCACGGTCTTTCCGCTCTTGAAGGTGAACGAGGCGATGTCGACCGCGTTGCCGCGGGCATGTTCGGAAATTTTTCCCGTCTCGGCGTTGTTGCGCAGTCGGCAGATGTAGGCGGAGGCCTGATTGAGGCTGGCAATCGCATCGCCGGCGAAGGCAACACCCGCGGCCGGCAGCACCGCCTCCTTTGTCCAACGCGCCAGCGCCAGCGCCGTCGGGCAACGCAACTTGCCCTCGGGCTTCAGCGCAACGCCCGGCTGAATGGCGGCCACCAGCAAGGGTTTGTCGATGCCGCATCCCTTGCCTTCGTCCAGCCGTTCGGCCGGCTTGAAGGTAACGCCGAGCTTTTCCAGTTCCGCGAGGCAGGCGGCATGGTCTTCCGTCGTTTCCGGTTCCACCTTCAGGTCCTCGGCCGGCGGTGTTGCCACACTGCCCGCATCGTCCTTGCCCTTTTTGTCCTCGCTCTTTTGGGTCTGCTTGTCCTGTCCCTGGACACTGTCCTTCGGCTGGACGGTTTCCTCGCCCTTCTTTTCCTTGCGTGGATCGGTATGAGGCAGGGGACCCTGCAAGGGTAGGCTTTGGCCGCCGAGAATGGCCAGGGAGAGGCAGGCGGCAAGCAGCTTGGCTTTTCTCATGCGTTCCTTCCGGTTTCGACTGCCTGTGGAACAGGCCTCCCGGGAGGAACGCGAATGGGCCGGATTCGTTGCAATTTCGCAACGTGATCGCAGGACCTTTAAGGTGACTGGCAGAGTCCGCTTTAATTTATTGACAACCAAAGTCATGTTTTTTATGCGACATAAATAAGGCAGCGAAAATTCGCCGTACTTAAAGTTATTGAGATGCCTAGCCAGCCCATTGAGCGCTTTGTCGCCCGACCAGCCAGCCCGGTGATTTACATCGAAAGGAAATGGTCCATGGTGTTCCGGCAAGCTCGGTCGGTACTTTTGACGTGCACGGCGATTGCTGTTCTGGCGGTTGCGCCAGGGGCTTTTGCGCAAGACGCTGCTTCCGACGCGGCAACCAATTCAGACGGCACGACGCTGAAGAAGATCGTTGTTACCAAGGGCGGCCGTGCGCAGGGCACCGGCGCCACGGACACGCCTCTCGCTTCGGAAACGACATCCGCCGAAATCGAGCAGAAGCAGATTAGCAGCATCGAAGATCTCGGCCGCAGCGCCGAGCCGGGCGTCAGCTTCAACCGCAGCACCGGCGCGATCAACATTCGCGGCCTGGAAGGCAGCCGTGTCCTGACAACGGTGGACGGCATCCCGCTGACCTACCTCTCGGATGCCACGCGTGATGCCAAGGGCGGTGTCGATACCTTCGACTTTTCCTCGCTCTCGGCCGTCGATGTCGTTCGCGGCGCGGACTCGAGCCGTGGCGGTCAGGGTGCACTGGGCGGCATCTTCGCCATCCGCACCCTGGAGCCGGAAGACCTGATCAGCGAAGGCAAGGATTGGGGCGCGGTCGTCAAGTTCGCCTATGACGGTTCCGACAACAGCTACAGCCCGTCGGCAGCGGTCGCCAAGCGCATCAACGGCACCTCGGTGCTGTTCCAGGGTGGCTACAAGTGGGGTGACGAACGGGACAACCAGGGTTCGGTCAACAGCTACGGCACGACCCGCACCAAGGCGAACCCGGCTGACTACGACCAGCACAACCTGCTGTTCAAGCTGCGCCAGGAGCTGGCCGGCGGCCACACGATCGGCGTGACTGCCGAGAGCTTCCGTCGCCAGCGCGACATCGATACCCGCACGACGCAGACGCTGACCGGCAACTATCGCCCGGGCAACCATACCTCGATCGACGATACGGAGCGCGATCGCGTTTCGCTCGATTACCGTTACCGTTCCGAAAGCGCCGACAGCTTCATCGATTCGGCCGATGCAGCGCTCTACTGGATGCAGCAGCGCCGCATCAACGGCTACAACGCCTATCGTTTCACCTCCGTGGTCGGTCCGATCACCCGCGAGAACGATTACGAGGAAGACAGCTTCGGCCTGATCGGTTCTGCCGAGAAGAACTTCACCACCGGTAATTTCAATCACCGCGTGACGTTCGGCTGGGATCTGGCTCGCATCACCAGCGAGCAGTATTCGTCGGGTATCGACAACTGCCGCGCACCCTATACGGGCGCCTACACCGCCTGCGCCAACCTGCACACCAACCAGGCGGACACGCCGAAGGTTGAGAGCAATCGCATTGGCTTCTTCCTCGACGACGAAATCGCCCTCGGTGAAAGCCACTTCTTCCTGACGCCGGGCGTTCGTTTCGACTGGATCGAGCATAACCCGAAGATGACGGACGCCTTCGATCGCAACGCGACCAACCCGGCTCTGCCGGATTCGTTCAGCGATACGGCAATCTCGCCGAAGCTGCGTCTCGCCTACGAGCCGCATGACGGCCTGGAAATCTACGGCCAGTGGGCCATGGGCTTCCGCGCACCGACGGCCGGCGAACTTTATGCCTCCTTCGGCGGTCCGGGCACCTACCTGCGTGTCGGCAATCCTGGACTCGAATCCGAAACCAGCAACGGTTTCGAAATCGGCGCCAACATCGGCGATGACGATTTCGGCGGTCGTATCAACCTGTTCTATAACCGCTACAAGAACTTCATCGATACGCGCAGCCTGTCTGCGGCCGAAGCTGCGGCTTCCGGCTATGACATCACCCAGTATCCGCAGGGTGGCATCACGCAGAACATCAACCTCGATCGCGCCCGCATCTTCGGTGTCGAACTGGGTGCCCACAAGCGTTTCGAAAATGGCTTCAGCGTTCGCACGGCACTCGCTTATGCCAACGGCAAGGATCTCGACAGCGGCAACTTCCTGCAGTCGGTTGCGCCGCTCAAGGGCGTGATCGGCGTTGCTTACGACACCGAACAGTGGGGCGTTGCGCTCGACTGGATCGGCTCTGCCGCCGGTCGCGGCCAGTCGACCGCCACCTACTTCAAGACGCCTGCCTACGGCATCGTCGACCTGACGGCATGGTATGCGCCGGAACAGATCAAGGGCCTGAAGATCAACGCAGGTATCTATAACCTGTTCGACAAGACCTATTACGACTATGCCAACGCCCGTACGGGCCGTACGCAGCCGGCGGAGTATTATTCCGAGCCGGGTCGTTACTTCAAACTCTCCATCACGCAGCGTTTCTAAGCGTTGCAGGCGCCAATCACGGCGGGGGCGGTGGACGAAGGGGCGGTGCTTTTGGCGCCGCCCTTTCTCATGAAGAAGACCTCTTGCGCAGGCCGCAAACTCGGGTTAACAATTTTGCCATGAACAAGACCTTGAACATTGCAAACTGGTGGTGGGCACGCTGAAGCGGCCTCGACCAGTCATGTCCAAGGACAACGACCAAGCCGCCCGGAAACTGCCAGGCGGCTTTTTTGTTTCAAGCCGCCTGCCGAACGGGCCTCGATGAAGAGAGAGGAACTATGGTAACGATTATTCGGGATGACGGCTCGGAGACCTACGAGACCAAGGGCGGCATCGCCGTGACGCGCCAGCGCCGGCCGACGCCTTATGCGGACGCCGTCTCCAGCTATGTCGACCGGCTCGACGAGCGCCGCGGTGCTGTTTTCTCCTCCAACTACGAATATCCCGGCCGCTACACCCGCTGGGACACGGCCGTCATCGACCCACCGCTCGGCATCTCCTCCTTCGGCCGTCATGTCTGGATCGAAGCGTTCAACGGACGCGGCGAGGTGCTTCTGACCTTCGTCACCGAAAAGCTGAAGACGGTGGCGGAACTGACGCTCGGCGCCGCTACGTCCCGGCGCCTCGACCTGACGGTCAACCTGCCCGACCGTGTCTTCACCGAAGAAGAACGCTCGAAGATGCCGACCATCTTCACCGTGCTGCGTGCCGTCACCGACCTGTTCTTCTCCGAAGCCGATGCCAGCCTCGGCCTCTACGGTGCCTTCGGCTACGACATCGCCTTCCAGTTCGACGCCATCGACCTGAAGCTCGAGCGTCCCGCCGACCAGCGCGACATGGTGCTTTATCTGCCAGACGAAATCCTGGTGGTCGACAACTATTCCGCCAAGGCGTGGATCGATCGCTACGATTTCGAAAAGGACGGCCTCAGCACCTTCGGCAAGGCCGACGACATCGTCTGCGATCCCTTCCGCACCACCGACACCATCCCGCCGCATGGTGACCACCGGCCTGGCGAATATGCCGAACTCGTCGTCAAGGCCAAGGAAAGTTTTCGCAAGGGCGATCTCTTTGAAGTTGTGCCCGGCCAGAAATTCATGGAGCGCTGCGACAGCAAGCCGTCCGACATTTCCAAGCGGCTGAAGGCGATCAACCCGTCGCCCTATTCCTTCTTCATCAATCTCGGCAACCAGGAATATCTCGTCGGCGCCTCGCCGGAAATGTTTGTGCGCGTGTCGGGCCGCCGCATCGAGACTTGCCCGATTTCCGGCACCATCAAGCGCGGCGAGGACCCGATCGCCGATTCCGAGCAGATCCTCAAGCTCCTCAATTCCAAGAAAGACGAGTCCGAGCTCACCATGTGCTCCGACGTCGACCGCAACGACAAGTCGCGCGTCTGCGAACCCGGGTCGGTCAAGGTCATCGGCCGCCGGCAGATCGAGATGTATTCGCGCCTCATCCATACGGTCGACCACATCGAGGGCCGCCTGCGCGCCGATATGGACGCCTTCGACGGTTTCCTCAGCCACGCCTGGGCCGTCACCGTCACCGGGGCGCCAAAACTGTGGGCGATGCGCTTCATCGAGGCGCATGAAAAGAGCCCGCGCGCCTGGTATGGCGGGGCGATCGGCATGGTCGGCTTCAACGGCGACATGAACACCGGCCTGACGCTGCGCACCGTGCGCATCAAGGACGGCATTGCCGAGGTGCGCGCCGGCGCGACGCTGCTCAACGACAGCGATGCGCATGAAGAAGAAGCAGAAACCGAACTGAAGGCCTCCGCCATGCTCGCCGCCATTCGCGACGCCAAATCCGGCAATGCCCAGAAAGCCTCGCGCGACGTCGCGGCCGTCGGCAAGGATATCAACATCCTGCTGGTCGACCACGAGGACAGTTTCGTCCATACGCTGGCCAATTATTTCCGCCAGACGGGTGCCACCGTCTCGACGGTGCGCACGCCTGTGGCCGAAGAGGTGTTCGACCGGCTGAAGCCCGATCTCGTCGTCCTGTCGCCCGGACCGGGAAACCCGAAGGATTTCGATTGCAAGGCGACGATCAAGAAGGCGCGGGCGCGCGACTTGCCGATCTTCGGCGTCTGCCTCGGCTTGCAGGCGATCGCGGAAGCCTATGGTGGCGAACTGCGCCACCTGGCGGTGCCGATGCACGGCAAGCCGTCACGCATCCGGGTGCTGGAGCCGGGCCTCGTCTTCTCCGGCCTCGGCAAGGAAGTGACGGTCGGCCGCTACCACTCGATCTTTGCCGATCCCTCGACCCTGCCACGTGATTTCATCATCACCGCCGAAAGCGAAGACGGCACGATCATGGGCATCGAACACGCCAAGGAGCCGATTGCCGCCGTGCAGTTCCACCCGGAATCGATCATGACGCTTGGCGGCGACGCCGGTATGCGGATGATCGAGAATGTCGTGGCGCATCTGGCGCGGCGGGCGAAGACCAAGGCGGCTTGATAGACCGCCCTCAGGTTTCTGGCAAAGTCGGAAAGCCTCTCCGGCGTCATCCTCGGGCTTGTCCCGAGGATCTGCCTGCGTTCCCAAGTCATTGACGATAAAGTTATGTGCTTGGATCCTCGGGACAAGCCCGAGGATGACGTCGGCGAGAGAAGGCCGGCGTCTCGACAAACAAAAAAGGCGGCCCGATGGGACCGCCTTTCAACAACGTCAAGCAGAAGAACTCGCTCAGATATCAGCCTGAGAGTTGATAATGCGCGAGACGAGGCCGTAGCCCTTGGCTTCTTCGGCAGAGAGCCAGTAATCGCGATCCGTGTCCTTGGCGATCTTTTCGATCGGCTGGCCGGTGGCATCGGCGAAGATGCGGTTCAGGCGCTCGTTCATCTTGATGATTTCGCGGGCCTGGATCTCGATGTCGGATGCCATGCCGCGGGTGCCGCCCGACGGTTGATGAAGCAGGAAGCGGGTGTTCGGCAGGCAAAGGCGCTGTTCCTTGGGAACGCTGACATAGATCAGCGCGCCGGCGGAGGCGACCCAGCCCGTGCCGATGATCCAGACCTTCGGCTTCACGAACTTGATCATGTCATGGATGGAATCGCCCGATTCCACATGGCCACCCGGCGAGGACACGAAGATGCGGATGTCCTCGTCGCTGGCAGCGGCCAGCGCCACGAGCTGCGAGCACACCTTCTGCGCCAGTTCCTGGGTGATGCCGCCGTAGATGAAAATGGACCGCGACTTGAAAAGGTTGGCTTCCGCTTCCTTGCCCAAAGGCGTTTCTGTCTTCTTGTCGTCTTCGTCGCTCATGCGCGCATCTCCAGCGTGAATTTCGTCTCTTCCGCACATAGTGCTATTCGATGCGTAAAACAATGCGCGAAAAAGACAAGCGGGAGAACAGGTGAAGAAAGTCTTCCCGGCCGCAAATGCCGCAGTTTTCCGATGGGCATCGGCGTGACGAGCAGCTCCTGTCAGGTCTCCTTGACCTTGACGCGCACGCCATGCGCCTTTTCACTTTCCGGCTCGACATGGATGACCACGCGGGCACCCGGATGGGCCGTCTTGATGGCGTCTTCCAGCCGGTCGCAGATATCATGCGCTTCGCTGACGGACATCGTGCTGGGCACGACGATGTCGAAAGCGACGAAGGTTACCGCGCCGGCGCGGCGTGTGCGCAGATAATGCACGCCGAGCGAGCCGGCGGCGTTGGCGCTGATTGCCTCCTTGATCACCTTTTCCTCGTCGAGTTCCACGGCCTTGTCCATCAACCCGTCGATGGAATGGGAAATCACCTTCCAGCCCTGGAAGAGGATGTTCAGCGAAACGAGGATGGCGAGCGCGGGATCGAGGATCGCATACCCGGTCACCAGCGCCAGTACCAGGCCGATGAGCACACCCACCGACGTCACGACATCGGAGTTGATGTGGTGGCCGTCGGCCGTCAGCGCCGGAGACCTGTATTTCTTGCCGGCGCGGATCAGCAGATATGCCCAGGCGGCGTTGATGGCGGCGGCCAGCATGTTGATGCCGAGGCCGAGCGCCGGTGCTTCCGGCAGGCGGGGCGTCCACAGATGCGGGATCGCCTCCTGCACGATCATCAGCGCCGCAACGACGATCAGCACGCCCTCCACCACCGCGGAGAGATATTCCGCCTTGTGATGGCCGTAGGGGTGGTCCTCGTCGGCCGGCTTCTGCGCATAGCGGATGACGAAGAAGGCGATGAAGGCGGCGACGACATTGACCGTCGATTCCAGCGCATCGGACAACAGCGCCACCGAGCCGGTGAACCACCAGGCCAGGAGCTTGAGGCCCATGACGCCGAAGGACAGCGGAATGCCCCAGAAGGCGAGGCGCCGGACGATCGTGTTTCCGTGATTGCTCATCGGTTTTCCCATGCAGATGCCAATGAATTGCAGAAAAAAGGACCCTAGAACGGCAAAACCGTCCGCGCGAATTTCGCGCGGACGGTTTTGGTTCTCCTGGCGGCCTTTTGACCTGTTGCGGCTTGTTTAGCGAGGAATTTCGCCGAAGGCAATTGATGTTTTCGTGACATGGTAAAGAGCGGATGGAATGCCCAAAGCCTGTGCAGACTGGGTGTTTGCAACGCATTTCCGGTCTGTTTTTCCGCAATTAATCCGGGTTCGGCGCGCATTTGCCGGCGGGCGAGCCTTGCCTTTGACCGCCGGCTGATGCTCCATGACCTGCCGTGCAGCCAAGAGTCCCGCCATGTTGAAAGATTTTTCCGTCCAGAGTTTCTTTATGGGGTGCCTGACGGCATTCGTCGGCTTCGCCAGTTCCTTCGCCGTCGTGCTCCAGGGGCTGAAGGCGGTTGGCGCGACGGATATCGAAGCGGGCTCCGGCCTGATGGCGCTGTCGATTTCCATGGGCCTTTGCGCCATCGTGCTCAGCATCGCGACGCGGCTGCCGGTCAGCATCGCCTGGTCGACGCCGGGCGCGGCGCTGCTGGCGACGTCAGGCGCGGTTGCCGGCGGATTTCCCACCGCCGTGGGTGCCTTTATCGTCTGCGCCTTGCTGATCATCGTCGCCGGGCTGTTCAAGCCGCTTGGCCGCGCCGTCGCCGCTATTCCCGCGCCGCTTGCCAATGCCATGCTCTCGGGGGTGATCATCGGCCTCTGCTTTGCGCCGGTAAAGGCGATTGCCTTCAATCCGCTGCTCGGCCTGCCGATCGTCATCGCCTGGATCGTCGTCGGCGCCTTCAAGCGGTTGTTTGCCGTGCCGGCCGCCCTTTTGGCCTTCGTGCTGGTTTTGGTCTTCGGTGTCGACATTCCGCCGGAAGCGCTGGCCGCCTGGAGCCAGTCACTGGTGCCGCCGGTTGAGTTCGTGATGCCGGTTTTCACCCTCGCCGGACTGGTTTCGATTGCCCTGCCGCTGTTCATCGTCACCATGGCCTCGCAGAATATTCCCGGTATAGCGGTGTTGAAGGTCAACAATTACGAACCGGTGCCGGGACCGCTTTTTGCCGTCACCGGCCTGTTCTCGTTGCTCAGCGCCCCCTTCGGCGGCCATGCCGTCAATCTGGCGGCGATCACGGCGGCGATGTGCGCCGGCACCGATGCCCACGCCGATCCGAAGCGCCGTTATTGGGCGGCGATCATCGGTGGGGTGGGGTATGTGATCCTGGGCCTGCTTGCCGGCGCCGTCACCACCTTCGTGGCGCTGGCTCCACCGGTGCTCATCCAGGCAGTCGCCGGGCTGGCGCTGGTCGGCGCCTTCTCCGGCTCGGCCGTTGCCGCCTTCAAGGAGCCGGAAACCCGCGAAGCTGCCGCCATCACCTTCCTCGTCACCGCCTCGGGCGTCTCGTTTGCCGGCATATCCGGCGCCTTCTGGGGCCTTTTGGGCGGCGGGGCAATGATGGCGCTGCAGCGGTTCGTGCCGCGCGGATAAACCTGTTCGTCTGGCAATGACAAGGCAACGGCAGGTGTTGCCTTGTCGCGACAGGCGCCGGCGAGGTGAGGGCATTCGAACAACCGCACTTGCCTCTCGCAACCGATGCCGGTATACATCCGTCCATGAACACCGTTGGCGCAATCACGTCTGACCGATTTGCGGCTCGCTGCTTTGCAGCCAGCGCGTCGGCGTCTGCGCTTTCCTCGCTTCTTCTTCTCGACCTTACGCGCGGTTGCCGGGTCCGTTGAGGAGCGCCCGGCGGCCGATCCCGCCCTGGCGAAGCTCCTCGAAACCTCACCCATATGAATAGATTTGACCCGCATGGTCAGCATTTGCCGTCGCAAAATTGCGACCGATGAGCTAAGAGGCTCGGCAAATGCCGGGAATTGAAGAGATGAAGACGATGGACGCGAAGACCCACTCTCAGAAAAAGGGCATGCCGGAAGCGGCAATCAAGTATCAGGCCTATCCGCAGATCAGCATTCCGGATCGCACCTGGCCCTCGAAGACGATCACCAAGGCGCCGGTATGGTGCTCTGTCGACCTGCGCGACGGCAACCAGTCGCTGGTCAATCCGATGGGCCATGATCGCAAGGCGCGGATGTTCAATCTGTTGCTCGACATGGGTTTCAAGGAAATCGAGATCGGTTTCCCTTCCGCCTCGCAGACCGATTTCGATTTCGCCCGCTGGTGCGTCGAGGAGGCCAACGTGCCCGACGACGTGTCGCTGCAGGTTCTGGTGCAGTGCCGCCCGGAGCTGATCACCCGCACCTTCGAGGCCTTGCAGGGCGCCCGCCAGCCGATCGTGCATTTTTATAACTCGACCAGCGAGTTGCAGCGCCGCGTCGTGTTCGGCAAGGACGTCGCCGGCATCAAGCAGATCGCCGTCGATGCCGCCAAGATGATCACCGACATGGCCGCCAAGGCCGGCGGCGGTTTCCGCTTCCAGTATTCGCCGGAAAGCTTTACCGGCACGGAACTGGAAGTGGCGCTGGAGATCAGCAATGCCGTCATCGAGGTCATCCAGCCGACGCCTGAGAATAAGCTGATCCTCAACCTGCCGTCGACCGTCGAGATGGCGACGCCGAACGTCTATGCCGACCAGATCGAATGGATGTGCCGCCGCATCGACAACCGCGAAAACATCATCGTTTCCGTTCACCCGCACAATGACCGCGGCACCGGCATCGCCGCGACCGAACTGGCGCTGATGGCTGGCGCCGACCGCGTCGAAGGCACGCTGTTCGGCAATGGCGAGCGCACCGGCAATGTCGACGTCGTCACCCTGGCCCTGAACATGTTCACCCAGGGCGTCGATCCGGAGCTGGATTGCTCCGACATCGAGCGCATCAAGTCCGTCTACGAATATTCCAACGAGATGGTCATTCCCGAGCGCCACCCTTACGTCGGCGAACTGGTCTACACTGCCTTCTCCGGCTCGCACCAGGATGCCATTAACAAGGGCATGAAGGCCATCAAGGTGGCCAACAAGTCGTTGTGGGAAGTGCCCTACCTGCCGATCGATCCGCGGGATGTCGGCCGCACCTACGAGGCGATCATCCGCATCAACTCGCAGTCCGGCAAGGGCGGCATCGCCTATATCCTGCAGGAGGATTACGGCCTCAACCTGCCGCGCAACCTGCAGGTGGAGTTCCGCGAGGACATCCAGCGCATCACCGACGAGGAAGGCAAGGAACTGCCCTCCAAGCGCATCCACAGCCGCTTCATGGAGCGTTACGTCGAGCAGCCGAATGCCCGCCTGAAATTCGTCGACCACCACACCTATCCGGTGTCGGAGCAGAAGGGTGTGCGCATCGTCGCGGCCGAAATCACCGACAACGGCGAGACGAAGCGTATCGAAGGGCGCGGCACCGGGCCCATCGACGGCTTCATCAACGCGCTGTCGATCTACCTGAACATCGATCTCTCGGTGGCCGATTACTCCGAGCATTCGATGCAGCACGGCTCGAATGCCGCGGCCATCGCTTATGTCGAAGTGGAATATCCCGGCGGCAAGCTCTTCGGCGCCGGCGTCAACACCAACATCGTCGCCGCGTCGCTGGAAGCGATCGTTTCGGCGGCGAACCGGGTGTTGGAGGAACGCGCGAAAGGCTGATCCATGACCCTGAATGCCGTCATCGCCGGAAACTTCCAGAGGGCCGCGCCATTGGTGCTGCTGCACGGTTTTGGCGGTGGCGCATTCGCCTGGGAGGGGATTGCCGCCAACTTGCAGGGCGACCATCCCGTCATCGCCTACGATCTGCCGGGGCATGGTTCCTCGCTGGATAGCGATTCGATTGGCGGGGCAGGGCGGATGGCGAAGGCGATTCTCGGCGATCTCGACCATCGTGGCGTCAGCCGGTTTCATCTGTGTGGGCATTCGATGGGCGGCGCAGTCGCCGCCCTTATCGCACTGAGAAATCCCGAACGGGTTGCTTCACTTGTTCTCCTGGCGCCTGGCGGTTTCGGGCCGGCGATCAATCATCGTAGCCTCTACCGGTTTGCGGTGGCGGAAACCGAAGCAGCGCTTTCTGCGTCTCTCGAGGCCATGATCGGGTTCAATGCGGTGTTCCCCGCCGAGGCAACCGGCAAGATGCTTGCGGATCGCCACCGGCCGGGCGCTATGGCTGCCCTGCAGGTGGTTTATGCCGCGATGTTCGTGGATGCCCGTGCCGAGCAGAAGAAGCAGGGACGTCTTGCCACGGAAACGCTTGCTGCGCTGAAAATGCCGATCCGCCTTCTGTGGGGCGAGGAGGACAACATCCTGCCCGTGGTGCAGGCGGAAGACCTGCCGGGCAATGTCCTCGTCTGGCGCCTGCCAGAGGCCGGCCACATGTTGATCGAGGAATGCGCCGAGGACGTTCTGGCCGCGATCCACGCCAATCTCGACGACGCCTATTGACGCTGCTGTCTGCTGCCCTAGTTCAGATCTCGGTGGAAACCTTTTCGGCAATCTTCGTCAGCGTTGCTTCCGACGATGGGCCGACGACGACATAGGCGACCGGACCCTTGTGCCAGGAAACCAGGCCGATATCGTCCTTGATGGTCTCGTCGAAACCGTCTTCCGGGCTGTCGCCGTTCTTCATGAAACAGATGGCGATGATATCGTTTTCCTGGTTGCGGTAGAGCAGTTGCGCCACCGGCTTGCCCTGGGCGACCAGGAGACGGGCACCCTTGAACTCCAGCCCGTCGGAGGCGAGGTCGGGCAGCTTGAAGCCGACGCCGACGCTGTCGGTCAGCCAGCTGACGATGTGATCGGCTTCCGATGGCGGAACTTCGGCGAGATGGCGCTGCTGGCGGGCATAGACCCGGTGATAGGCGGCGATATCGTCAAGCCAGGATCTTTGCAGCGGCGCCTGCGCCAACTGAACCGGGACATCAGGCACGAAGGCCCCGGAACCCAGAAAATAGCCGAGGCCGCCACCGATGACGAACAGGGCGAGAGACGCCGCCACGACCTGGGGCTGCATCAGCATCGAGACAAAACGGGGACGCAAGCCGTGGGTGCGGCTTGCGTTTTGCTGCGGCGGTTCGGTTTTCTTGATCTTGCGGACGATGGCCAGCGGCACCGGTTCCTTCAGAAACTCCTCGAAGGCGACATTGCCGATTTCGGACCCTCGTTTCAGCCGGTCGTAGATCTCACGCGCTTCACCGTTGGTGGCGACCAGGCGTTCCAGTTCGTCCTTCTCGTCATGCTGCACTTCGCCGTCGAGAAGTGCGGAGAGCCGCACATCCAGCGGTAGTTTCCGTAGGTCGTTCATTCCCGTCACGCCCTCCTTTCCGAATCGCCGGCCACCATCGCCGTCAGGCGCAGGCGGGCGGTCGAAAGGCGCGACATGACTGTTCCGATCGGAATGCCGAGAATATCCGCGGTTTCCCTGTAGCTGTGGCCTTCAACGTTGACGAGGACGAAGACGCTCGAAAGCCCCTCCGGCATCGACATGATCATCTTGTTCAACTGGTGGGCGTAAACGGCCTTCTCTCCGGCAGCATCGACGATCAGTTCGTTCTGTTCCCCGGCATCGACCGTGCCGGCGCCAGAACGCACCTTTCTTTTTCTGACTTCGTCTACCCAGAGATTCCTGGTCATCGCATAAATCCAGCTTTCGAGCCGCCCTTCACCGTTCCAAAGGTGGCTCTTGGTTATGGCCCGCTCGCAGACTTCCTGCACCAGGTCGTCCGCATCGCTGGCGTTGCGTGTCAATGTCATAGCGAAGCGGCGCACCTTCGGCAGCAAGCTGACCAGGTCGCGTCTGATGTCGTTGTATGCAGCCGTCTGATGCATTGCTTTTCCACTAGAAACGTACAGGACCAATTTTTTATTCGATAATGTGGTCTCTTGCCAGAAATCATGGCCCTGTGCGGTTTCCTAGGGAACGCCGTCGCAGAAACATGAGCCTGTAGGCATGACGCATCGGCGACTGGTATGGAACATTTGCCTGCCGGTCCGCAAGCATACAACGACGAAGAGGACGCAGTTTCCCGCATCCTCCCAATAATTTCATCTTTATATTCAATTGAAGGCCATTTTGTGGCCCTCGGCTGGGCTCAGTATGTGCCGTATCCGTTCAGGGATTGCAGCAGCGAACGATAGGCCCAGGTGTTTTCGCCGCCACGATCGCGAATCTCCACCAGCTGGACTTTGGCGCCGTCGACATCACCCTGTTCGATCAGCGCCTGGCCCATGTAGGAGCGGGCGAGAATGTAATTTGCATCGTTGGCGATGGCGCGGCGATAATATTGCATGCCGATGTCCATGCGACCGGCCTTGCGGTTGGCGTAGCCGAGATAGTTCAGGATGCGCGGGTCGTTCTGGTTGCTGGCAAGCTCGAGCGCGTGGATCGCATTGTCGTACTGGCCGGCATAAGCGAATTCACGGGCTGCCTTGTAGAGCTGGTCGTCGTTGAAGCCGCTTTTCGGCGGATCGACGCATTCTTTCTTGTCCTTGTCGAAGACTTTGCCGTCCTTGCATTCGGCGGCAGTGTCGGTCGATTGCACCGGCGTCACGGGCGTGGCCGCTTCGGCGCATTCCTTCTTTTCGGCATCCCAGATCTTGCCGTCCGTGCAGACGGTGGTGGTTTCGGTCTGTTCCGGCGGCTTGGTCGAATCGGTCTCTTCGCCGGCGGCGAAGGCGGCCGGGGCGGACAGGCCGAAGACGATGGCGGCGGCATAAGGCAATGTGGAGAGAATGTTTCGGGCTGGCATGCGTCGATCCTCCAGGGCGAGCAGAATGCTCGACGGCAGGAGACAACAACTGCCTACCGTCTTCAAGCACAAACGGATGAACGGCGCCGGCTATTCGGAAAAAGTCGTGACGTTTTCAAGTGCTACGGATTGGCCGTCCGCTGTGAGGCTGTGGCGCTCGCAGACGAGGCGCCAGGCGCTCGGCGAACCGGATATATGGAACAGGTTGTAGGCGGCCCGCGGCTTCTTGCCGCCCGGCCCCTGGGAGGCCGACGCGATGCCGACCACCGGCACCCTGCCGGTCTGGCCGCGCAGCCAGTTCACCGTGTTGAGATGGGTATGGCCGTGCAGCACCAGTTCGGCGCCGCCGGTGGAGATAGCGGCGGCAAAGCGGCGGATGCCGATCATGCGCTTGTGTGCCGGCGTGGCGCCACGGATCGGCGGATGATGGATCATCACCACGCGGAACAGCCCGGCTTCGCCTGCCGCCCGCAACATGTTGACGGTCTCGCGCGCCTGCCGGCGGCCGAAATAACCGCTGGCGGAAAAGGGCGGCGTTGCAATCGACGTGGAACAGCCGACAAGCGCTACTTGGCCACGCACCCGCAGATAAGGAAAGATCTTGCGCTCACTGTCCCAGGCGGGCGGCTGGTTGTCGCCGCGCACGTAATCGTACCAGGCATGCATGGCCTTGTCGTGGGCGCCCCAGACATAAGCGTCGTGGTTGCCGGGGACCACGGATGTCGCCTCCGGCGGGCCGACTTCCTCCAGCCAGTCGGCGGCGGCGCGAATTTCAATACCGGTCGCGAGGTTGACGAGGTCGCCGGTAATCGCCAAATGATCCGGTTGCTGGGCCTCGATATCGTCCAGCAGCATTTCCAGTGTGTTGGTGAAAAGGTGCTTGCGCCTGTTCCGGTGCCAGTTCACAAAGCCGGTAATCCGTTTGGAAGCCAGTTCGCGAAATGTGAGTTTGGGCAACGGTCCGAGATGAACATCGGATATGTGGGCAAGTTTGAACATGGGGCACACATAAAGATGGGACGTATAAGGGGCAAGTCAAATGAACGTTGACCGACGGGCGCGATTGAAGGCGACCGGCATCCGCATCTTCACCCGGATGCTGCATCGCTACTTCGCGCTGACCCGCGGCATGACGCTTGGCGTGCGCGGCGCCTGCTTCGACGAACAGGGCCGCATCTTCCTGGTGCGTCATACCTACGTGCCCGGCTGGTACCTGCCGGGGGGCGGCGTCGAATATTACGAGACGGCGGAGGAAGCGCTGGAAAAGGAACTGCGCGAGGAGGGCAACCTGGTGATGACCGAGCGCCCAAAACTGTTCCACGCCTATTTCAACCGCAGCGCCAGCAAGCGCGACCACGTGCTGCTCTACCGCGTCAACGTCATCCAGACGACGCCGAAAATCCCTGATCGCGAGATCCGCGAAAGCGGCTTCTTTTCGCTCGACGCGCTGCCGGAAGGCTCCGCCGCCTCGACACGAAGCCGGGTGGCGGAACTGCGCGGCGTGCACGATCCGGTCAATCTGTGGTGAGCGGGATCACGCGGCCGTTGCGACCGTCGTGAGCTTCTCCCGTCCGTGCGGGCGGGTGAAATCAAGCTCCGGACCCACCGGCACGATGCCGGTCGGATTGATCATCAGGTGGCTACGATAATAGTGGTGCTTGATGTGCCGCAGGTTGACGGTCTCGGCGACACCCGGCACCTGATAGAGGTCGCGCAGATAGGTCGAGAGATTGGCATAGTCGTCGATACGGCGGATGTTGCACTTGAAGTGGCCGACATAGACGGCGTCGAAGCGCACCAGCGTGGTGAACAGTCGCCAGTCAGCCTCCGTCAGTCGCGAGCCGGTGAGATAACGCTGCTTTTCCAGGCGTTTATCCAGCGTGTCGAGGGTTTCGAACAGTTTTAGCACGCTCGTTTCGTAGGCCTCTTGGCTCGTTGCAAAGCCTGCCTTGTAGACGCCGTTGTTGACCGTGTCGTAGACAAGCGTGTTGATTTCGTCGATCTCGCCCTGCAGCGCTTCCGGATAGTAGTCGTCCGTGTTTCCGGTCAGGCCGTTGAAGGCGCTGTTGAACATGCGGATGATCTCTGCCGATTCATTCGAGACGATCGTGCCGTTCTTCTTGTCCCACAGCACCGGCACGGTGACGCGACCGGAATAATGCGGATCGGCCTTGGTGTAGATCTGCCAGAGGAAATTTGCGCCAAACAGCGGATCGGGTGTCGCGCCGTCGCGGTCGTGGAATTCCCAGCCGTTTTCCAGCATCAGCGGATCGACGACGGTCACCGGAATGATCTCCTCCAGCTTCTTCAGCTTGCGGAAGATCAGCGTGCGGTGCGCCCAGGGACAGGCGTAGGAGACGTAGAGATGATAACGGTCCTTTTCCGCCTTGAAGCCGCCGGTTCCGCCCGGGCCGGCCGAGCCGTCGGCGGTCACCCAGTTGCGGAACTGCGAGGCGGCGCGTTTGAAATGCCCCTGGTTTTCCTTGGTGTCGTACCAGACATCCTGCCACACACCTTCGACCAACCTGCCCATCGTTCTTCTCCTTAAACTTGTCTTGCCCTAAGAATAGGGATTGCGGCGCGCTTGGCGAGAGCGCAAAGTTTGAACGGTGTGTTTTTCGATTGGACAAACGTTATTTTTCTGCTATCCGCTTTGCCACACCTTTTTGGGAAACCACGATTCATGACTGCACCACGGAACCTGCGACGACGCTGATGATCCCGGACGCCTGAGGGCGTCACCGAGAGCACATTTCCTGTCCGCATTTTCTGGTTCAGTCTCCTCATGAAAAATCACGATCTGGTTTACCTCACCGAGGACGCGTCGCACGACGCCGTCATCGAACTCATCAACGCAGAAGCATTTGGCCCCGGCCGGTTTGTGAAGGCCGCAGCGCGTATCCGCGAGCAGGGGCCGCACGACCGGTCGCTTTCCTATATCTGCGCCGACGACGGCGAGACGATTGCCTCCGTGCGCATGACGCCGGTGTTGGCCGGTGGCGTGCACGGCCATCTGCTCGGCCCGCTGGCGGTGCGCCCGTCGCACAAGAACATTGGCATCGGCCGCGAACTGGTGCGGATCGCGGTGGAATCGGCGCGGCGCAAGGGCTCCGAAGCGGTGATCCTGGTTGGCGATCCGCCCTATTACCAGCCGCTTGGCTTCGAAAAGGTCGCTTACGATGCGCTGGCATTCCCCGGCCCGGTCGATCCCGGCCGCGTGCTGGTGGTGCCGATGGCATCCGATACCCATGCCCGGCTCAAGGGCGTGATCGCCTGGCGGGATTGCCGGGCGGATGCGATCGAGGCCGAGGTGGTGGAACGGATCCTCAGGCGAGCATGACACTTCTGCATAATTCCTAAAATCGGAAGCGATTTGAGGATGAAATTATGCAGCGCTTTCAATGTGCTACAGCGTCTTTGGCTTGCCTTGAAAGACGCTTGGCGCTGTAGGACGCTCATCGAGGCGCTTCTGCAGGAACCAGCGGGTGCGGCCGGGCGGAAAGCCGGGCAGGGCACCGAAGACGGCATAACCCTGTTTCTGGTAGGTGGCGAGTGCCGTTTCGCTGAAGGTGTCAATCCAGGCGCCGCCGCAACCGCGCCTTTGAGCCTCCGCTTCGGCGGCGGAGAGCAGTTTCCCGGCAATGCCTTGGCCGCGCAGCGCCTCGGGCACGAACAGCCATTGCACATAGAGCCATGTCCATGCGGTGAAGCCGGCAAGTCCGCCGATCACCGCGCCGTTTTCGTCACGCAGCAGAACTGCCAGTCCCTGTCGCTCCGAGGGGCCGACATCGGCGGTGTTGAACGCCGTCAATGCGTCGCCGATAGCGGCAAGCTCGGCCGGCGCGGGCGCGTCGGTGACCTCAAGGCGAAAATCGGCAGGCGTCATCGGCCTTCACGCCACCACATCGACGCAAAAGCAAACAGCAGCACGGCCGCGCCGAGGAAACCGGCAAACAGCGGCAGGGTGTTGATGCCCTTCAGCACCGTTTCGTCGGTCATGCGGATGGTCAACCGGTCGGGATCGGCGGTACGCACCTGCCCGCGCACCGGCAGGATCGACGGCAACGTCAGCGTGCCGGCGGCATCGGTGACGCGGGTGATGAGGCCGTGGGTCTTTTCCGCCAGCGGCAGCAGCGTTTCCGTCGTCGAGACCATTGCCTTGAACTCCGGCGCATCGACGGCGCCGACATGCACCAGCGTCGAAAGCTCGCCGTTGGCGATCTCGAACAGGCCGGTCTCGTCCATGCGCTGTTCCGCCCGGTAGAGGCCGGGGGCGGACAGCGTCATGGCGACGCTCTCGGTCTTGCCCGAGGGATAACGGATCGTTGCCGGGCCGGGATCGTCACCGATGGTCTGGCGGGTGATTTCCAGCGTGCGGCCGGAGGCGCGGGCGGTCAGCGCTTCTTCCTCCAGCGCCGGTTCCTTCATCAACCAATGGGCAATGCGGCGATAGAGAGCCACATGCGGGCCACCGCCTTCGAAGCCGCGCGCCCAGAGCCAGCCCTGATCCGAAAGCAGCATGGCGACACGGCCTTCCCCGGCACGGTTAAGCACCAGCAGCGGATGGTCGTCGGCGCCGACCATAACCGTCTGGCCCTGTGGCTGCTCGACGTCGACAGTGCGGAACCAGCGGCCCCATGACGGCGGCTCCTGGTCGGCGCCGTCGAGGCCGCGGGTGACCGGGTGCTTCTTGCCGGCTTCGGACAGCCGCGGATAGAAGGGCTTTTCGTCCATCACGCCGGTGGGCGCGGCCGGCAGCACCACGGAAAGCGGCGTCATGGCGATGGAATCCTCGCCCGCATGCTCCGGCCCGGCGGCGATCAACAGCGCGCCGCCCTTTTCGACGTACTGGGCGATGTAATCGTAATAGAGGATCGGCAGCACGCCGCGATGCTGGTAGCGGTCGAAGATGATCAGGTCGAAATCGTTGATCTTCTCGACGAAAAGCTCGCGGGTCGGGAAGGCGATCAGCGACAGCTCGTTGATCGGCGTGCCGTCCTGCTTTTCCGGCGGCCGCAGGATGGTGAAATGCACGAGGTCGACGGCGGCATCGGATTTCAACAGGTTGCGCCAGGCGCGTTCGCCGGCATGCGGTTCGCCGGAGACCAGCAGCACGCGCAGATTTTCGCGGATGCCCTCGATCAGGTGGACGGCACGATTGTTGGCGGCCGTCACTTCGCCGGCCACTTCGGCGACGGAAAATTCCAGCACGTTGTTGCCGCCGCGCGGCACCTTGAAGCTGAAGGGCGTATCCTGTTCGGGCGTGGCGGAAATGGTGGCGATCTCGGCGCCGTTCATCTTCACCGTGACGCTTGCGGCGCCGCCGGGGCCGGGGCCGTCGTCGAAGACGCGCAGCGTGAGTTCCTGGTCCTCGTTGACGATGCCGAAACGCGGGGCGCGGACGATCTCGATACGCCGGTCGAATTCGTCCGCCTTGCCGGTGATCAGCCCGTGCAGCGGCGCGTCGAAGCCGAGCGCCTGGTTGGCGTTGGGCAGGTCGTGGATCTGGCCGTCGGTGATGAAGATCGCCCCGCCGATGCGCGCCGGCGGCACGTCGGAGACGGCGGAAGACAAAGCGGTGAACAGCCGCGTCGAGGGCGAATCCGAGGTCTCGTCGTCGGCGGCTTCGACGAAGCGGGGTTCGATGCGCGGAAAGCGGGCGAGGCGTTCCTTGATGCCGGCCAGCGCTTCGTCGGTCGTCGCCTGCCGTTCCGGCGTCTGCTGGCTCTGGCTGCGGTCGACGATGACGGGGACGACGGTGGAGAGCTGTTCGCGGTCCTCCTGCATCAACAGCGGGTTGGCAAGCGCCGCGAGCAGGGCGAAACCGGCGAGCGTGCGCACCAGCGTGCCGCGCACGCCGCGCCACAGGCCGAGCCCGGCCAGCACGGCGACGAGGATGGCGAGCCCCGCCAATACGAGCCAGGGCAGGAAGGGGTCGAAACCGATCGTCATGTCATTGCCCCAGGCGTTCGAGCAGGGCAGGGATATGCACCTGGTCGGCCTTGTAGTTGCCGGTGAGCATGTACATCATGATGTTCACGCCGGTGCGGAAGGCATAGTCGCGCTGCGTTTCGTCCGGCGGCACGGTGGGCAGCACGGCGGCGCCGTTGGCGTCGATCGCCCAGGCGCCGGCGAAATCGTTGCCGGTGATCATGATCGGCGACACGCCGTCGCCGCTTTGCGTGCCGGCGCTGCTGCCGTTGCGGGCATCCTGCCGTGCCTCGATCCACAGCGGGCTGCCGGAATAGCGGCCGGGGAAATTCGACAGCAGATAGAAGGATTTGGTCAGCACATGGTCGGTCGGCACCGGCTCCAGCGGCGGGATGTCGAGATTGCCGAGGATCGCCTGCAGCCGTTCGCCGTTGGCGGTCGGGGCGCCTGAGGTGTCGAGGGCGCTGAACTGGTCGCGCGTATCGAACAGTACCGTGCCGCCGGCGCGCATATAGGCGTCGATGCGGCTGATGGTGCTGGTGGACGGCATCGGCGCTGAGGCGGAAATCGGCCAGTAGATGATCGGGAAGAGCGACAGCTCGTCCTTGGAGATGTCGACGCCGACCGGCGGGGAAGGTTCCAGCGTCGTGCGGTAGGTGAGGTAGTCGGTCAGGCCGTTGAGGCCCTGTTCCGACATGCGGTCGACATCCGGCTCGCCGGTAATGACATAAGCGAGATGGGTGTTGTTGAGCCGCTCCATGATGACGTCGTCGCCGGGCTTGGAATCGTCCGCCCGCGCCTCGCCCATCGGCATGAGGGCGGAGGCGGCGAAAGCCGCCACGAGGATCATGGCAGCGCCGGCGGCCGGCCGCAGGCGGCGGGCGAAGGCGCCGCCCATGAACAGCACGATCAGCGTGTCGGCCACCAGCAGCAGGAAGGCCAGCGTGAACAGCGCCGGCTTGGCCGACCAGGCCTTTTCGCCGATCAGGCTGTCGCGCGCCACCGCCATGCCGGCGGTGGCCGGGTCGAGCCGCTGCAGCTTGGCGCCGGCCGGCAGCAGGTTCAGCGCGGTAAAGCCGTCCTCGCTGCCGTAGAGGCCGGGCGGATTGTCGAAGGTCGAGGCGATCTTCGAGAGGTCGCGGCGCGGATCGAGCGGCTTGGCGTCGCCGGTCTCGGTGGAGAGCACACCCTCGGCGGTCAGCAGGCGGAAGGGCGGCAGGGCTTCCGCCGTCGTGGCGGCGCCGGTTTCGGCCGAGGCGCCGCCGGAGCGCGACAGCTGCACGATGCGGCGCAGCATCTCGACGAAATGGCCCGATATCGGCAGGTCCGACCAGGTGGCCTCGGCGCTGACATGGAACAGCACGATGCGGCCGCCATTGACGTTGCGCACGGTCACCAGCGGCGTGCCGTCGGCAAGGCTGGCCCAGGTGCGTTCCGCCAGATCCGGCGTCGGTTCGGCCAACACCTGGCGTTTGACCAGGATGCCGTCCGGCCGCGCCATGCCGGCGAAGGGACCGAAAGCGGGGAAATCGGCGAGCGGCTGCGGCTCGGCCCAGGAGAGTGCACCGCCGAAGGCGCGTTCGCCCTGGCGCAGGATCACCGGCACCAGCGGATCGTCGGCGGGGGCCGCGGCAAGGCGGGGGCCGGCAAAGCGGATCAGCGTGCCGCCATTGGCGATCCAGCGCTGCAACGGCTCGTAGGTCTCCGCCGGCAGGCGGCCGATATCGGCCATGATGATGACGGACGGGTTGCCGGCGAGGATTTCCGGGATCGACTGGGCGAGATCCGGCACCTTCGGCTCGATCAGGTCGGCATAGGGCTGCAGGGCACGGTTGATGTAATAGAGTGGCGAGAGCAGCGGCTGGAAATCGTCGCCGGCCTCACCCGTCAACAGCGCGACCCGGCGGCGCTTGAAGCCGTCATCGAGCAGGTGAACGCTGCCGGCGCTTGCCTGTCCCTCGATGCTGATGCGGGCGAAATCGTTGCGCATCTCGAAGGGGGCGGCGATGGTGCCGGAAACGTCGGTCTGGCCGGCGGCAAAAGCCAGCGAACCAGATGCGATAGGCCGGCCCTGTCCGTCCTGCGCGATGAGATTGTAGCTGGCGGCATTGGTCCCGGCGAGGCGGGAGGCGGATACGGTCATCTGGTCGGCGCCGTTGGTCGCAGTGGTCAGCGCGATGGTCTCGGTGCCGTCCCCTTCGATCAGGCGCAGATCCTGCGGCTTCAGCGTTGCGAGATCGGCAAGCACCGTATCGGTGTCGTAGCTTTTGACGCCGTCGGAGATGAAGGCGACGGTGCCGGGCGTCGTGCCGCCGAGGCTTTCGCGGATCGCCTGCAGGGCGCGGCGGCGGTCGGGCACCAGCGGTTGCGGGCTGGCGGCAGCCAGCTTTTCGCGGGCGGTCGCGGCATTCGCCGGCGTCGCATCATGGTTGCGGTCGGCGGTGAAGACGGTCGATACCGGCACGTCCTGCGCCTCGGCGTCGTCCACCAATGCATGAGCGGTATCCATCCGTCGCTGCCAGTCGGCGGCGCTGGCCCAGGAATTGTCGATGAGCAGCACCATCGGCCCGGTCGCCAGCGTCGAGCTGCGCTGGTTGACCACCGGATCGGCGAGCGCAAAAATCACGGCGGCGGCGAGCAGGATGCGCAGCAGCGTCAGCCACCAGGGGCTCTGTGCCGGCGTTTCCTCGCGTTTCAGCACGGAAGCGAGGATTTTCAGCGGCGGAAAAGCTTCCATCTGCGGCCGTGGCGGCGTCAGCCTGAGCAGCCACCAGATAACCGGCAGCGAGAGCAGCGCAAACAGCACGGCGGGATTGGCGAAGGCGAAGGGCAGGGCGTTCACAATTGCCCTCCATGCGTGGCGCGGCCCGGCATGCCGGAGAGATACATGTGCACGGCCACCAGCGCCTCGGAGGCAAGGTGATCGGTGCGATGGCTGACGAAGTTCCAGCCGAGATGGCGCAACGACTCACCGAGGTTTTCCCGGCGTGCGAAATAGGCGCGGCGGTAATCCTCGCGGATGGTCTCGGCGCGGCCGGCGACGAGTTTTTCGCCGGTTTCGGGATCGGTGAATTCGGTGCGGCCGCTATAGGGGAAGGCCTCTTCCGCCGGATCGGCGATCTCGACCACATGGCCGCGCAACCCGCGGCGGGCGAGCGGCGAAAGCCGCGCCATCACCTCGTCGGCGCTGTCGAGGAAATCGCCGATCAGCACGATGTCGCTTGCGCCGCGGATCATCTTTGTGTCCGGTAGGCCGCCGCTGAGCGGCGTGTGCATCAGCGCCGTCGCAAGCCGTTCGGCGGCGTTGCGCGCCGAGATCGGGTCCATGACGCCGGGACAACCGATGCGCTCGCCGGAGCGGGCGAGGATTTCGGCCAGCGCCAGCATCAGCACCAGAGCCCGGCTTTCCTTCGACACCTGGCCGAGAGTTGACTTGTACATCATCGATGGCGACATGTCGGCCCACAGCCAGATGGTGTGCGCCGCCTCCCATTCCCGGTCGCGAACATAGGTATGGTCGTCGCGGGCCGAGCGGCGCCAGTCGATGCGCGACAGGCTTTCGCCATCGGCATAAGGCCGGAACTGCCAGAAGTTCTCGCCGATGCCGCGCTTGCGGCGGCCGTGCCAGCCGGCAATCACCGTGTTGGCGATGCGCTTGGCCTCGACCATGCAATCCGGCACCAGCACGGCGCGCTGGCGGGCCCGCGTCAGGGCGTCTCGTCCGGGGGTCTGTTCGACGATCTGGCCTATCGAAGCCACGCGGCGCCTCTCCTTCTCAACCCTTGGCCTGCTTGACCAGCCCGGCGATCACGTCGCGCACCGACATGCCTTCGGCGCGTGCCGCAAACGTCAGCGCCATGCGGTGCTGCAGGATCGGTTCGGCCAGCGCGTGTACGTCATCGAGCGACGGCGCGAGGCGGCCTTCGTAGAGGGCGCGGGCGCGGGCGCAGAGCATCATCGCCTGGCCGGCGCGCGGGCCGGGGCCCCAGGCGACATGCTTGTCGGTGGCGGCATTGCCGTGGCCGGGGCGGGCGGAGCGCACCAGCGCCAGGATGGCGTCGACCACCGCGTCGCTGACCGGCATCTGGCGGATCAGCCGCTGGATGTCCACCAGCCGTTCGGCGGTCAGCACCGTCTCCGGTTTCGCCTCGCTGAGGCCGGTGGTTTCCAGCAGGATCTGCCGTTCGGCGGCCAGTTCCGGATAATCGACATCGACCTGCAGCAGGAAGCGGTCGAGCTGCGCTTCCGGCAGCGGATAGGTGCCTTCCTGCTCCAGCGGGTTCTGGGTCGCGAGCACGTGGAAAGGCGCCGGCAGGTCGAGCCGCTGGCCGGCGACGGTGATGTGGTATTCCTGCATTGCCTGCAGCAGCGCCGACTGGGTGCGCGGCGAGGCGCGGTTGATCTCGTCGGCCATCAAAAGCTGCGCGAAGATCGGTCCCTTGACGAAGCGGAAGGAGCGGCGGCCCTGGTCGTCCTGATCCATCACTTCCGAGCCAAGGATGTCCGATGGCATCAGGTCGGGGGTGAACTGGATGCGGTTGGCCGCAAGGCCGAGCACGCCGCCGAGCGTATTGACCAGCTTGGTCTTGGCGAGACCCGGCACGCCGACGAGCAGCGCATGGCCGCCGGAGAGCACGGCGAGCAGGGTGTTTTCCACCACCTTCTCCTGGCCGAAGATCACCTTGCCGACCTCCTGGCGCACCGAGGCGATATCGGCCAGCGCCGCTTCCGCGGCGGCGACGATGGCCTTTTCGTCGAGGCTCGTCTCGGTGGTCTTCATCATGCCCATCGGGTTCTCCATAAGCTTGCCGGCGCCGGCTGCGAATCGCGTTCTTGGTGCAACCGTTTCTCTCCTTAACAACTTATTGCCAAGTTGGCGGCTGACAAGCGCGTTTCGAATGACTATCTCGTGAGAGGATCGGAACTCCAACACCTGAAAAAACCGGCCTAAAGGCAAACCGGGACGCAAAAATGGCAGCAGGCGAAATTAAAGCAACCGAAGATGCCGCGGGGCTTGCCGCGCTGATTTCGCGCGCCGCCGCCGATACCGGCGACAAAAACCGCGGACTTCCGCCGGTGGACCGCTGGAATCCGCCCTTCTGCGGCGATATCGACATGGAAATCCGCGCCGATGGCACCTGGTTCTACATGGGCACGCCGATCGGCCGGGCGCCGCTGGTGCGGCTGTTTTCCACCGTTTTGCGCCGCGACGAGGACGGCAAGACTTACCTCGTCACGCCTGTGGAAAAGGTCGGCATCCGCGTCGTCGATGCGCCCTTCGTGGCGGTGGAGATGAATGTCGGCGAAGAGAACGGCGAACCGCTCCTGACCTTCCGCACCAATGTCGGCGACGTGGTGACGGCCGGGCCGGAGCATCCGTTGCGCTTCGTAATGCATGGCGAAAACGCCGAACTGAAACCCTATCTTCTCGTGCGCGGCCGGCTGGAGGCGCTGGTGTCGCGGGCCGTGATGTATGACCTGGTCGAACTGGGCGAGGTCGTGGAGATCGATGGCGTGGCGATGTTTGCCGTGCGCTCCGGCGGCATCACCTTCCCCGTCATGCCCGCCGACGAACTGGATGCCCTGTCCCGATGAGTGCTGCGCCCCTGTTTTCCGCGGCGGAATTCCGCCGTCGCGCCCTGTCGCAGACGGGCGGTCCCGTCGATCTCGCCTGGCGGGAGCATGGCGATTACCTGCTCAATCCGGATATGTGGACGAGCCTCGAAGGGTTGAAATTGCGGGATGCCGCGGTGCTGGTGCCGGTCGTCGACGACGGGGAGACGGCGAAGGTGATCTTCACCAAGCGCACCGCGACGTTGCGCAAGCATTCCGGCCAGATCGCCTTTCCGGGCGGCGCCATCGATGCCGAGGACCGTTCGCCGGAGATGGCGGCATTGCGGGAGGCGGAAGAAGAAATCGGCCTGGCCCCCCGTTTCGTTGAGACCGTGGCGCGGCTTCCGCACTATCTGGCGGCGACCGGCTTCCGCATCACGCCGGTTCTTTCCGTCGTTCGCCGCGGCTTCGAGCTGAAACCCAATCCGGACGAGGTGGACAGTGTTTTCGAGGTGCCGCTGTCGTTTTTGATGGACCCGAAGAACCATACGCAGGACAGTACCGTCTGGCAGGGCATCGAGCGGCATTTTTATCGCATGCCCTATGAGGACTGGATGATCTGGGGCATCACCGCCGGCATCGTCCGCACGCTTTACGAAAGGCTTTACGCATGACCAATCTTGCCGGCGAGGACTGGTTTCGCGATCCCGCGCTGACGCGGGTGCTGGCGCTGTTGAACAGCGACGGCGCCGCGGGCCGGGTGGTCGGCGGTGCGGTGCGCAACAGCCTGCTCGGCATCCCCGTCAGCGACATCGATATCGCCACGACGCTCCGGCCGGAAGCGGTGATGGAGCGGGCGACACGCGCCGGCATCAAGGTGGTGCCGACCGGCCTGTCGCACGGCACGGTCACGCTCGTCGTCGATGGGACGCCCTTCGAGGTGACGACGCTCAGGCGCGACGTCGAGACCGACGGCCGGCATGCGCAGGTGGCCTTTTCCACCGACTGGCAGGCGGATGCGGAACGCCGCGACCTGACGATGAATGCGCTCTACGTCGATGCCAATGGCGATGTCGTCGACCTCGTCGGCGGGCTGGCCGATATCGAAAGCCGGACGGTGCGCTTCATCGGTGACGCCTCGATGCGCATTGCCGAGGATTACCTGCGCATCCTGCGGTTCTTCCGCTTCTTTGCCCATTATGGCTCCGGACGGCCGGATGCGGCCGGGCTTAAGGCCAGCGCGGCGGCGCGGGCAAAACTCAAGACGCTGTCGGCCGAGCGTGTCTGGTCGGAATTGAAGAAGCTGCTTTCGGCTGCCGATCCCGGCCGTGCCCTGTTGTGGATGCGCCAGGCGGGCATTCTGACGGAAATCCTGCCGGAAAGCGAGAAATGGGGCATCGATGCCATTCCTGCGCTTGTCGGTACCGAGCGGGCGCTCTGCTGGCCCGCGGATGCACGGTTGCGGCTGGCGGCCATCGTTCCGCCCGATGCCGAACGCCTGGCTGCGATGGCCTCCCGGCTTCGGCTGTCGCGAGACGAGGCCAGCTACTTTTCCGCCTGGGCGACGTCGCCCGTCGTGCCTGACGATATTGCTGGAACGGCGTTTGCCCGCCTGCTGTATCGCCACGGCGCGGAAGGCATCACGGTGCGACTGAAACTGGCTTTGGTCTCGGCCCGCGCGCGGGCTGAAGGCGGTGGTGCGGAGGATATGCAGCGAGCCGGGCGGCTGTCTGATCTGCTGAAGCAGGCCGAACGCTGGGAAAAACCAGTCTTCCCCTTGGGCGGCGCCGATGTCTTGGCGGCCGGGATAGCGGCCGGGCCCAAGGTCGGGGAAACCCTGTCGATCCTGGAGACGGAATGGGTGGAACGCAACTTCACCACCGACCGGGCGACGCTGGTCGCCCGGCTGCAGGAAATTGCTGGCGGCTGATCAGTGAACCGGCGCTTCGCTTTCGTTGGCGATGCGCGCCTTGATGTTTTCGATCATGTTTTCGCGGATGACGGTTTCGCCATGGGTGTTGCGCATGTGCTCGACGGCGCGGCGGACGATTTCCGCATCGTCTTCGGCGCGGGTATGCCACTCGCAGCCCGGAACCAGTGAACCGCATTCAAACAGTCTCATGATCTGTCTCCCTGTCGTTTCGTCACGGCATAAGCCTTCGGCAAAACGTCCCAGGAAGCAAAAGGTTCACGATTCCGATGCAGCGTGTCTATTCGGGATTGGCCCATGCCATGAAGCAGGCCGAAGACTGGTAGTCGGATGATGGCTTGTTTGCAGCCTCCGGGGCGGCCTCGCCCAGCGAGGCATCGAAAGCCGGGCTGCCGGCAAGCTTTAGCTTCACCTGCTCGACGAAGTAGGCGTGTGGAAGGTCTATGCCGCTCGAATGACGCAGTTTTTCCGCCAGTCGGTCGATGAATTCGGGAGTATCGAGGTGGCGCGACGCATCCTGCGTCGTGCCTTTGTCAGCCATGCTCGTATTTGCCGTCATGAATCATCCTCCTCCGATGGAATTACGCGAGGACAACCATAACATGCCGGTCAAGGCCAATGAATCACCAAAAAGACGCGGATGATTTTTTGGCTTTAAATATGAATATGAATATATCTACGGCCAGCGAACAGCCGGCGGCAGCGAGGACAGGATGGCTTCGACATTGCCGCCCGTCTTCAGGCCGAAGATCGTACCGCGGTCGTAGAGCAGGTTGAACTCGACATAGCGACCGCGGCGGATGAGCTGCTCGTCGCGGTCGTCATCCGTCCAGGGAAGATTGAAATTGGCCCGGACGATCTTCGGATAGACCATCGAGAAGGCGCGACCGACATCGCGGGCGAAAGCGAAATCGGCATCCCAGCCGCCCTTTTCCGCATCAGAATGCAGCCAGTCGAAAAAGATGCCGCCGATGCCGCGTGGTTCGTTGCGGTGCTTGAGGAAGAAGTAATCGTCGCACCATTGCTTGTAGCGCGGATAGTCGGCGACCGGATGGCGGTTGCAGGCGATTTCCATCGCCTTGTGGAACAGCACGCTGTCGTCGTCCGTCTGCGTCCGCCTGCGGCCGAGCACCGGCGTGAGATCGGCGCCGCCGCCGAACCAATGGCTGCTGGTCACCACCATGCGGGTGTTCATATGCACGGCCGGCACGTTGGGATTGACCGGATGGGCGATCAGCGAAATGCCGGAGGCCCAGAAACGCGGATCTTCGTCGGCGCCGGGGATCTGCGCCCTAAATTCCTGCGAGAATTCGCCATGGACCGTGGAGGTGTGGACGCCGACCTTCTCGAAGACGCGGCCGCTCATGATCGACATGCGCCCGCCGCCGCCTTCACCGCCCTCGCGTTGCCATTCCTTCGGCTCGAAACGGCCGGGTTCCTGGTCGCTGAGCGGGCCGGTGAGGTCCTGCTCCAGTTCCTCGAAGGTGGCGCAGATGTGGTCGCGCAGGTGCTCGAACCAGGTCCTGGCGGCCTGCTTCTTGTCTTCGATGTCGTCCGGCAAGCCCTTCGGCAGTTGCGGTCTTTCCATGTCCGGTCTCCCGCGGCGCAATCACGTCTTTCATTAGCCGCCTTAACCCCGAAGCGTGCAAGTCGCAAGTGCGGAAAGCGATCGGGCGATTGCGCTGCTGCGCTGCAAAAAGACTCGCCAAAAGCGAATGCCGATATTATCTACAAGGAGAAAGGTAGATCGCATGGCGAAAATTCCCGGGCCGCCCGCCCTTGAGGGATTGAGACGACGAATAGCGCGGCATCGGCAGGAAAGCACCGATGGCAGCAAAAGCAATTTCGTGCGCGAAACCTTCTGCCTGGCGCGCAACGAAGCCCGCGCCAAGGCGCGCGAATGGTTCGACACCTTCCCCAAGGCGGCCTACTGGACCGAGGTGGAAAGCTGGCGGCAGCTGGAGGGCGACCGCATCGAATTCACCATGCGGCGCCTGCCGACAGCCGATTGACGGCGATCGTTCAAATCCTAACGATTTGTAAAAAACTTCCGAAACCTCTGATGCCTAGCATGGGTATGGCGACGATTTTATGCATCGCTCGATGCGTAAGCGGCATGACGCCGGTCGTCGCCGCCGGTTCGCACGATGCTTGCTCCACCCCTGCATGCATCGCACCTCGTCCGGCGCTTCCCTTTCATCGCCGGCGTTTTCGTTGACGGATCGCTCTTTTCGGGCGAACGGCCATGCCGTTCGGTTCGCCGGATCGAAGCCGTTGCCGGGCGGCCGGTCGCCGAGCCAGATGTGTATGGCATGTTGTATGACGGATTTTCACTTTCGTCTGCCGAAGACGCCGCCGGCCAGGCTGCGGCGGCGAGCGACGTTGCAACGCTCGGCCTGCAGGCCGCGACGGACATCGTCGCCGAGATCCAGTCCAAGCTCATTCACGCCCGCTTCCCGGGTGTCGACCGGGACGTGATCGACGTCGAGATCGCCGTGCTGAAGCAGGAGCTGTTTGAGGTGGCGCAAGCGGCCTCGTTCGATGGCGAAAACTGGCTGGATACCGGCGGCTCGCCGCTGGTCAAATCGCTCGTCACGCCAGCGCAGGATTCCCACGGCCTCAGCGCCATCAGGACCGTCCAGTTCGATACCGGGCAGATCCTGCTGATCAGCCGCCAGGATGCCGACCAAGGGCTTCTCACCCGTGTCTATCCCAGCGTGACAATGAACGGCAGCTCTTTCCTCTATTATCTTCTCGATACGCCGACCTTGGCGCGTACGTCGCTCGAAGCCAGCGAGATCGCCATTTCTTGCACGACTGAAGACGACGAACTCGACGGCATGATCGTCGCCAGCGGCGCGCTGCTTGCGGAACTCGTCGAGGCCGGCGAGAAACTGCGGGCCGCAGCCGGCGAGATGGCCTCCGGCGGCGATTATTTCTCCGGCCTGCGTGCCATGCTCGAAACCTCGGTCGGATGCCGCATCGATGCGGATCTGCAGGAGGAGGAGGCGAAATCGGAAGCCGAGAAGGTTCAGCAGGAACTGGAGCTTTCCGGGCTCAACATCGCCAACGACCAGTCCCGGACGCTGCTGAGCCTCTGTCAGTAACGGCTGGGCAACCGCAAGGGCAGGGGCACTCCCAACCCTGCGTTCGCTCCGCTTATGCCGACCGGTCGCGGGGCGTGCTTCTTTTCCGCCTTGGCGGCGGCGCAAACGGCGTGACAGCGGTTTCGGTTATCGTCTCGGCCGTTTTCGATTTGCCCGCCCGGCGTTTTGGGACGGCGTCGTCTTTTCCGGCTTCAAGCGTAGCCGTTGCCTCTGTGGTTTTGGGCAAGGGTACTGTTTCGGCAGTCTCGATGGCTTCGACCGCCGGCGGGACGGCTTCCGCAACGGTCTCCATCGCCTGAACGGCAGCCGCCGGCTCCAGCTCTTCCGCCGCGGCTGGGGGCACTTCAGCAGTCACGACGGGCTCGGAGGGGACTGCCTGCGCCGGCCGAAGCGATGACGGCTGCGCCAGAACGTCCTTCAACACATCGGTCACGGCGATGTGGCCGGGCAGATCGGTGTTGGTATGATGCCAGGCGCCGGAAACCTTGCGGTCTGTGGCGATGAACTGGCGCGAATTCAGTGTGCCGAACCAGTCCCATTCGCCGATGACGTCGATGACGTCGGTAAAAACCGGCGGCATGGCGATCTTGGCGCCAAAGGTGACGATGCGGGCAGAACGCGACAGGCCCTGCAAACGCGGCAGATCCACCGACTTGAGCCGCGTCAATGCCTCGGCCAACACCAGATTGCCCTTGGAATGGCCTGTCATCAGGCTGAGTTCCAGCCGCGGGTCGGCCAGAAGCGCCAGCACCGTCTGCATGTCGCGACAATTGTGCTTGGCCGTCGAGGCGGCGGCGTTCTTTTCCGGATTGACGCCGAATTGCGGCCGGCCCCAAACCTCGTCGAGGATTTCGAAGCCGTGGCGGACCTGGTTCAGCCAGCCGAAGAGGAAGGAGCCGCCCATGGCTTCGCCGACAGCATCGGCAAAGCCGTATCCGGGAACGACGGTGGCGACCGGTTCGCCGACCGCATCCGCGACATTGCGGGCGAAGGCTGCCGCGCCGAGCGCTGAACCGCCGGCCCCGGCGATCGCCAGCACATGCACTTTGCCGCCGCCGCGCTGGAAAAATTCGTCCAGCGTATCGCAGAGTGTGAGCGCGCCGGCACCGGAGGGCGGCACGATCAGGATGGAACCGACAGCGGCCAGCGAATCGGAAATGTAGAAGGCCTCGTCGGGGGTGACGACCTTGATGTCGTAGAAGAAGGCGTCGAGCGTCGTGTTGCGCTGCCGCAAGCCTTCGAGCGAGAGATTGCGTGCCGGAGTGCGCTGCAAACGCTCGGGAAGACTGAGAATCCGGGCAAATTGCGTCAGATTATGGGTGAATGCGGTCTGGAACATGGATAGAACTCCACGGTTGCGATCACTGGGGAGAGCATCGCATAGTCGGTCCGGCTGCACAACAGTGCGTTGCAACATTCGCCGCAGGATGCCCGCTTCAGCGCCAGACAGTTTGTCGCATGGCTTCTCCCGCTACCATGGCGGCGGCCATCGCGACGTTGATGGAGCGCTGGTCTTCCCGCATCGGAATGAGGACACGGCCATCCGCCGCGTCATGCACGGCCTCAGGAACGCCGGCGCTTTCGCGGCCGAGGAGCAGGATGTCGTCGGATCTGTAGGTGAAATCGGTGTAGCGTTCTGCGGCCTTGGTGGAGGCGAGCACGATGCGGCGTCCTTGCTGGCGGCGCCAGTCGTCGAAGGCGGCCCAGTTGACGTGGCGGGTCAATGTCACCGAAGCAAGGTAATCCATGCCGGCACGCTTGAGGTTTCGGTCCGAAATATCGAAACCCGCCGGCTCGATGATGTCGACGGACAGGCCGAGGCAGGCGGCCAGCCGCAGGATCGTGCCGGTGTTTCCGGGAATGTCCGGCTGGTAGAGGGCGATCCGCAGGGAAGTCACGATTGTCTCCGCATCGGAATGGATGGTTGCCGGCTGGGCCTAGCACGGCGGATGCCGCGCGAACAACCGTCAGGCTGTTGCAGAAGAAGTGAGACTTCAGCCCTTTGGCCGAGGGCACGCGCCATCGACCTGTGGCGCCGGTGCCACACAATGATGCGAGAATGCCTTTTTTATAGGCGGGCACTGGGCAACTGCGACAAATTGCGCTACACAGCAGCATCTTCAACGCCTTTCAGGGAGGGATTCATGGATATCACCGTTCGTCGTCGCCTCTCGCCGCCCATCATGTGGCTGCAGGCGTAAGCGACCCTTCGCTTTTTCTTTTTCCACTTCCTATTTGAATCACTGCGCGGCCTGGTGGCCTCGTCAATTCGTCCCCCGGTTTTCCGTCCATCGTGGTCCTGCGCGACCCTGTGACGCCATCGCCGGGATTTATGGACCCTGGAGCTTGTTATGTTTGGCTGGTTCGAACAGCGCCTCAATCCGTTTCCGCCGGAGGAGCCCTCCCTGCCGCCGAAAGGCCTGGTGGCCTTCAGCTGGTATTACACCAAGACGGCTGCCCCCTGGCTCGCTTTGCTCGGGCTGTGCTCGATGCTGATCGCCTTCGGCGAAGTCTTCCTCTACCAATTCCTCGGCAATATCGTCGACTGGCTGTCATCGGCCGATCGGGCGACCTTCCTTGCGAGCGAAGGCCAGCACTTGCTCTGGATGGCGGGCCTGCTGCTGATCGGCCTGCCGCTGGTCGGCACGATCCATACGATTACGATGCACCAGGTTCTGGCCGGCAATTACCCGATGATCGCCCGCTGGCAGATGCACCGTTTCCTGCTCCGGCACTCGATGAACTTTTTCGCCAACGAGTTCGCCGGCCGCGTCTCCACCAAGGTGATGCAGACATCGCTTGCGGTGCGCGAGGCGGTGCTGAAGATCATCGACGTCTTCATCTATGCGGTCAGCTTCTTCGTTTCGATGCTGGCGCTGGTGATCGCGGTCGACTGGCGGCTGGTGCTGCCGCTGCTGGCCTGGATCATCGCCTACGTTCTGATCCTGCGCCACTTCATTCCGAAGCTGCGCAAGCTTTCCAGCGAGCAGGCGGATGCACGGTCGATGATGACCGGCCGCGTCGTCGACAGCTACACCAATATCGGCACGGTCAAGCTGTTCTCGCATGCCGGCCGCGAGGAAAACTATGCCCGCGAGGGCATGGATGTCTTCCTCGGCTCGGTGCACAAGCAGATGCGGCAGATCACGCTTCTGAACATCCTCGTGGACGTCAACAATGCGCTGGCGCTGTTCATCGTCTCGGCTGTCAGCATCGGCCTGTGGCTGACGGCGGAGGTTTCGATCGGTTCCGTGGCGCTGGCGATCGGCCTGGCGATGCGCATCAACGGCATGTCGCAATGGATCATGTGGGAGGTTTCGGCGCTGTTCGAAAGCATCGGCACGATCTATGACGGCATGGCGATGATGACCAAGCAGCACGACATCGTCGATGCGCCCGATGCCAAGAAGCTGGCGGCACCCAAGGGCGCGATCCGCTACGACCAGGTGCGCTTCCACTACGGCAAGGATCGCGGGGTGATCGACGACCTGACGCTCGACATCCGGGCCGGGGAGAAGGTCGGCCTCGTCGGACGCTCCGGTGCCGGCAAGACGACGCTGATGAACCTGCTCCTGCGCTTCTACGATCTGGAGTCCGGCCGCATCACCATCGACGGACAGGATGTCTCGACCGTAACGCAGGACAGCCTGCGCGCCCTGATCGGCGTGGTGACGCAGGATACCTCGCTGCTGCACCGCTCGATCCGCGACAACATCGCCTACGGGCGGCCGGCGGCAAGCGATGCGGAAATCATCGAGGCGGCGAAACGCGCCAATGCCTGGGATTTCATCGTCGGGCTGGAGGACATGCAGGGCCGGACGGGTCTCGATGCCCATGTCGGCGAACGCGGCGTCAAGCTTTCGGGTGGCCAGCGGCAGCGCATCGCGATTGCCCGCGTCTTCCTCAAGGACGCGCCGATCCTGGTGCTCGACGAGGCGACCTCGGCGCTGGACTCCGAAGTCGAGGCGGCGATCCAGGAAAACCTGTTCGCGCTGATGGAAGGCAAGACGGTGATCGCCATCGCCCACCGCCTGTCGACGCTGACCGAGATGGACCGGCTTGTGGTTCTCGACCACGGCACGGTCGTCGAGACGGGCAGCCACGAGGCGCTGGTGCGCACCGGCGGCATCTATGCCGACCTGTGGAACCGCCAGTCCGGCGGCTTCCTGGCCGACCAGGTGCCTGCAGGCGGCCATGCGCCGGCAGTGCAGGACGAGCGGGCAGGCGAGGATGAAACGGAGGCCGCGGAATAATTCCGCGGCTTTCGCCGTTTCCGGAGAGGCCTTTCCGATGTTGATGGTGTGTCCATGACCTTTATGCGGTTGATCTACAAACCTGACGATGATGGTGCCGGCGAACTTTTCGTCACAGCCGGCGCCGGGGATTTTGCCGGTAAAAGTTCGGCCTGGATTGGTGAGAAGCAGCTTCGGCAGTTCGAAGCTGCACTTGGCGCCTTCCCTATCGAGGCAGGGCATGAGCCCATGCTCGAGGGCGGATACTGGCGGGAAGGTGTCCTCGATCGGGTGCATGTTCGTATCCGCATCGCACCTGGCGGGCCGCGCGGTCTTGTTCGTGTCGGCGTGGAGCTGGCGACACCCCCGGTCTCGGGGCAAGAGCCGACAGGGCAAAGCAGTGTGAGCCTGGAGTTCCTCGTCAATTACGGTGACCTGTCACGGTTCCAGTCCGCGCTTCGGGATCACAGGTCGGGCAGCCAGGCGGAGGCTGTTCTGATCCAATCGCCGGAATAGTCGAGGGCGGGCTGCCCGCGCTCTCTTCCCCGTCAGCCCTTGCATTCCTGGCAGCAGTACAGTCCACCCGCCATGCCGGTCATTTCGACCGGCACCGGCTATCGACTCACCATGAAGCAATCAAGGAGCGCGTCATGCGCGACGACCGACTTTATAACGATGCCGGCCTGGCGCAGTTCTACGATCTCGACAATGACTGGTCGGACGACCTGAGCTTTTGCCGTCGGCTTGCGGAAGGCTGCCGATCGGTTCTCGATCTCGGCTGCGGCACGGGACGGTTTGCCGCGGAGATCGCAACCACCGTCGAATGTGTCGTCGGCGCCGATCCCGCCCGCCCGATGCTGGATATTGCCCGGCAAAGGCCGGGCGGCGAACGTGTCCGATGGGTGGAGGCGGATGCGCGAGCCATGCGGCTCGGTTCGACTTTCGATCTCGTCGTCCTCACCGGCCATGCCTTCCAGGTGTTCCTGACGCGGGCGGACCGGCTGGCCGTGCTGAAGACGATTGCGGCGCATCTTGCCCCGGAGGGCCGGTTCGTGTTCGACAGCCGCAATCCCTTGCTGGCGGAGTGGAGGGAATGGACCCCGGCGCTATCGCAACGGGACATCGAGCATCCGCACCTCGGTACGGTGGCTTCCTGGAACGACGTCCGCTGCGACGAGCAAAGCGGCATCGTCACCTACCAGACCTTTTACCGCGCCGCTGGCGGCCAGACATGGCAGGCCGCCTCCGATCTTGCCTTCGCGTCGCAGGCGGAAATTGCCGAGCTTGCCAAAGAAGCGGAGCTGGTCGTCGAGCGTTGGCTGGGCGATTGGCACGGCGCGTCTTGCGACGACACATCGCCGGAAATCATACCGATAGGGCGGCTGGGGTGATTGCGATTTAAAAGCGCGGGGCCTTTAGCGGTCTTCTCGACTATGCCAAATGCGCAAAACGAAAATGTCAGCTTCCCGCAACTCATAACGAATCTCATATTCGCCTAGAAAAATGCGGCGCACTTCTCGTGGAGCGAACGCTTCCAGTTTTTCGCCGATCCTCGGGTATTCAAGCAGTTGTTCGGGGGCCTTTATGAGTGTTCTGACGATCCGGGCGGCGGCCTGCCGATTGACGGGCGCAAGGAAATCGTAAAGCCGTTGCAAGTCCGAATGTGCCTTGCTCGTCCATTTCAGTGCCATTATCGCCGATAGGAGGGCGTTTCGTCGCCATCAAGGCTTTCAACCCAGCTGACGACGGATTCGTGATCGAGCACATTTCCCTCTTCGACATCCAGAAGCGCTTCGACCGTAAGCTCATGATGCCGCTCCTCGCGGTCGACCCAATCGGCAAGCGCTTGCTGAACGATGGATTCCCGCGAGCGGTCGAGGCGAAATGCCAGTTCGTCGACCTTGTCTGCGAGCGACTGCGGCAGATGCGCGGTCATGGCGCGTCTTTCCATAGTGAACACTCCTTGTTGTTGGTGTCATTATAGAGATCGTCACCCGGAAATCCAATCTGGAATTGCGGTGCGTTGTCTTCTCTGGTTGCATTTCATGGCCGAAATATAAGATTGTTTTGCTTTGGTTCCCGCGGAGAATCCTCCTATATCCGCACCATGCTGATACGCGCCGTCTTCAACTTCTTTGAAACCTGGATCAATCCTTATCATCGGCGCGGCGATCTGCGGCCGCCGCAGGGAACCTATCAGTTCATCTGGTTCTATGTGTCGCAGGCCAAAGCACCGTTCGCAGCCATGCTGGCGGTCGGCGGACTGGTGGCGGTGGTCGAGGCGGGGTTGTTCTGGTCGGTCGGACTGCTGGTCGACATGCTCGACACGACGCCGAAGGGCGAGGGCTGGTCGGGGCTGATTGCTGCGCATGGCTGGCAGCTTCTCGGCATGCTGGTCTTCGTGCTCGTCGGCCGCTTCATCATCGTTTCCTTGAATGCGCTTCTCGAAGAACAGACGATCGTGCCCGGCTTCTTCAACATGATGCGCTGGCAGGCCTATGCGCATATCGCCCGGCAATCGCTCAGCTTCTTCCACAACGATTTTTCCGGCCGCATCGTCAGCAAGGTCTGGTCCGCCGGCCAGGCGACCGGCGACCTGATGGTGTCGCTGCTGCAGGTCGTCTGGTTCATCGCCATCTATGCGCTCTCGACCATGGCACTCGTCGCCGCGCTCGACTGGCGGCTCGCCGCCATCATCCTTGCCTGGCTTGTCGGGTTCGGGCTGCTGGCACGCTTCTTCGTTCCGCGTATCCGAAGGCTGGCGCGCAACACCGCCGAGACCTCCTCGATGCTCAACGGCCGCATGGTCGATGCCTATGCCAATATCCAGACGCTGAAACTGTTCAGCCGCGAGGAAGCCAACGATCATTATGTCCGGGAAGGTTTCGACCGTTTCCAGGCATCAGTGATCGCCTTTACCCGCCATATTACCGGCGTGCGTGCATCGCTGTCGTTGCTGTCGGGCTTCATGATCGCCTCCATCGCCTACCTTTCCGTCGACCTCTGGTTCGCGGGTGTCATGACCGCCGGCAGCGTCGCCTATACGCTTGGCCTGGTGTTGCGGCTGAATATGCTGCTCGGGCGGCTCATGACGCAATTCAATGCCATCATGCGCAATCTCGGCACGATCCAGAATGCCGCGGAAATGGTTTCGCAGCCCATCCGTCTCGTTGACCAGCCCGGCGCCGCAAACCTGAAGGTCGAACACCCGGAAATCTGCTTCGAGCACGTCTCCTTCCACTATGGCAGCGGCAAGGGTGTCATCGATGACCTGACCCTCACCATTCGCCCTGGAGAGAAGGTCGGCATTGTCGGCCGTTCGGGGGCGGGCAAATCGACGCTCGTCAACCTGCTTTTGCGGTTTTACGACCTGCAAGCCGGCCGCATTCTCATCGACGGGCAGGATATTTCAAAAGTGCGACAGGAATCCTTGCGCAGCCATATCGGCATGGTGACGCAGGATACGGCGCTCTTGAACCGCTCCATCCGCGACAACATTCTCTTCGGCCGGGCGGATGCGGACGAAAAACAGGTGCTGGAGGCGGTGGAGCGGGCCGAAGCCGACCGGTTCATCGCCCATCTGCAGGACCAGCGCGGTCGCAAGGGTTTTGACGCCCATGTCGGCGAGCGCGGCGTCAAGCTTTCGGGTGGGCAGCGGCAGCGCATCGCCATCGCCCGCGTCATGCTGAAGGACGCGCCGATCCTGGTGCTCGACGAGGCGACGTCGGCGCTCGATTCCGAAGTGGAGGCGGCGATCCAGTCGAACCTGGAGCAACTGATGGCGGGAAAGACGGTGCTGGCGATCGCCCATCGGCTCTCCACCATCGCGGCACTCGACCGGTTGGTGGTGATGGACAGGGGCCGCATCATCGAAGAAGGCACCCATGCCGAGCTGATCGCTCAGGGCGGCCTTTATGCAGACCTCTGGTCGCGGCAATCGGGCGGCATGATCGCCGACGATGGTTATCCGGACTGAGCCGCATTCCGCTGCGTGAGGGTGACCCGTGCCATTGTTGTCTTGCGACAGGACATGCGGATGCGGGGCCAAAGGTCGCACCTACCCACCCTGACTCCATGATTTTACAGGGATAACACGCGAAAAACAAACAGGCTTGCCACTTGATCAAAAAAGTGTGGCAGTTTGCCGCGACATTGTGCCCGCGCCTCTTGTCAAGGCTGGACATAATTTGCGATCAAGCATAGAACGCGCCGGATTGCCGGGGAATCTGTGGCTAAAATATGTCCACATGCGATTCGCCGGTTTGGGGGCAGTGCGTTTATCGCGAAATTTTGCGCAGAGGATGGTTTAGCCGTGAGCGAACACGAAACGACAAGCGAAACCCTTGGCGAGCCTACTCGCCGTGATTTCCTGTATTTGACGACAGGCATGGCTGGTGCTGTCGGCGCGGTGTCCGTTGCCTGGCCTTTCATCGATCAGATGCGTCCGGATGCTTCGACGCTGGCGCTTGCTTCGATCGAAGTGGACGTGTCGAGCCTTGAGCCCGGCATGTCGCTGACGGCGAAGTGGCGCGGCAAGCCGGTATTCATCCGCAACCGCACGCCGAAGGAAATCGAGGAAGCCAACGCGGTAGCGCTCAGCGATCTCAAGGATCCGGTCGCCCGCAACGCCAACCTTCCGGCCGATGCCCAGGCGACCGACGTCGATCGCTCCGCCGGCAAGGACAAGGAAAACTGGATCGTGATGATCGGTTCCTGCACACATCTGGGTTGCGTTCCGCTCGGCCAGGCCGGCGATTTCGGCGGATGGTTCTGTCCCTGCCACGGGTCTCACTACGATACGGCCGGCCGTATCCGTAAGGGCCCAGCACCGATGAACCTGGCGGTTCCGACCTTTTCTTTCGTTTCCGATACAGTGATCAAGATCGGTTAAGGGGATACTGATTATGAGTGGTCATTCAAGTTACCAACCGGCGACAGGTCTAGAGAAGTGGATCGACTCCCGTCTTCCGCTTCCGCGTCTGATTTACGATAGCTTCGTCGCCTATCCGGTCCCGCGCAACCTGAACTATGCCTATACGTTCGGTGCCATGCTTTCGGTCATGCTGGTCGTCCAGATCCTGACCGGCGTGGTTCTCGCCATGCATTATGCTGCCGAAGCGACCGTTGCCTTCAATTCGGTCGAGAAGATCATGCGCGACGTCAACCACGGTTGGCTGCTGCGCTACATGCACGCCAACGGTGCGTCGTTCTTCTTCATCGCCGTCTACCTGCACATTGCCCGCGGCCTGTATTACGGCTCCTACAAGGCGCCGCGCGAAATCCTCTGGATCCTCGGCGTGGTCATCTATCTGCTGATGATGGCGACCGGCTTCATGGGCTACGTTCTGCCCTGGGGTCAGATGTCCTTCTGGGGTGCGACCGTCATCACCGGTTTCTTCTCGGCTTTCCCGCTGATCGGCGAATGGCTGCAGCAGTTCCTGCTCGGCGGCTTTGCCGTCGACCAGCCGACGCTGAACCGCTTCTTCTCGCTGCATTACCTGCTGCCCTTCATGATCGCCGGCGTTGTTGTCCTGCACGTCTGGGCGCTGCATGTGACCGGCCAGACCAACCCGACCGGCGTCGAAGTCAAGACCAAGACCGACACCGTTCCCTTCACGCCCTATGCGACGCTGAAGGATGCGCTCGGCGTATCGGTATTCCTGATCGTCTACGCCTGGTTCGTGTTCTACATGCCGAACTATCTCGGCCACCCGGACAACTACATCCCGGCTGACGCGCTGAAGACGCCTGCCCACATCGTTCCGGAATGGTATTACCTGCCGTTCTACGCCATGCTGCGTGCCATCACCTTCAACGTCGGCCCGATCGACTCGAAGCTTGGCGGCGTTCTGGTGATGTTCGGTGCGATCATCATCCTGTTCTTCCTGCCGTGGCTCGATACCTCGAAGGTCCGTTCGGCCGTCTACCGTCCGTGGTACAAGCTGTTCTTCTGGCTCTTCGTCGCGAATGCCATCATGCTCGGCTGGCTTGGGGCCATGCCTGCAGAAGGTATCTACATCGTCCTGTCGCAGCTCGGCACGCTCTACTACTTCGGTTTCTTCATCGTCATCATGCCGCTTCTCGGCTTGTTCGAGACACCGCGTCGCCTGCCGAACTCCATCACGGAAGCCGTGCTGGAAAAGAGCGGCAAGTCGGCGGCCAAGGCTTAAGACAAGCGGAGAGGGAATAAAAACATGAAGAAGCTTGTTGCAAGCATCCTGTCGCTCGCAGTGGTCGCCGGTCTCGGCATGGGCGTTGCCGCCTATGCCGAAGAGGCCGCAGCACCCGCTGCGGAAGGCGAACATGCGGAAGGCGGTACGCCGCATTATCCGATCCACCACCCCAAGAATGTCGACTGGTCCTTCGCAGGCCCGTTCGGCCACTACGACAAGGGTCAGCTGCAGCGCGGCCTGAAGGTGTACACGGAAGTCTGTTCCGCCTGCCACTCGATGAGCCTGGTTTCCTTCCGCACGCTGGAAGGCCTGGGTTACTCCGAAGCGCAGGTGAAGACTTTTGCTGCCAACTACGAAGTTCAGGACGGCCCGAACGGCGATGGCGAGATGTTCACCCGCAAGGCTGTCGCCTCGGATCACTTCCCGTCGCCCTACGCCAACCATGAGGCTGCTGCTGCCGCCAACAACGGCGCTGCTCCTCCGGACATGTCGCTGCTGGCCAAGGCACGCGGCGTGACCCGTGGCTTCCCGCAGTTCGTCTTCGACATCTTCACCCAGTACCAGGAAGGCGGTCCGGATTACATCTACTCGCTGCTGACCGGTTACCAGGATGCGCCTGCGGGCCATGAAGTCGCTGCCGGCACGCATTACAATCCGTATTTCGCCAGTGCCGCGGCTCTTGCCATGGCGCCGCCGATCAGCGACGGCCAGGTCACCTATGACGATGGCGCGCCGCAGACGCTCGACCAGTACGCCAAGGACGTTTCGGCATTCCTGATGTGGGCCGCCGAGCCACACCTCGAAGAGCGCAAGCGCACCGGCTTCATGGTCATGGTCTTCCTGGTGATCTTCACCGGCCTGATCTACCTGACGAAGAAGTCGGTCTACGCCAACAAGGAACACTGAGCTGTTCTTGACATAGAATGCGAAAAGGCGGTTTTCGGACCGCCTTTTTTATTGGCCTGGATCGGAGCGGTTGCTAGAGTCCGGTCTCAACCTTAAAATCACGGATACCTTATGACGACCACCGCCCCGGACCTTGCCGCCTCGATCCGCTCGATCGTGGATTATCCGAAACCCGGCATCATCTTTCGGGATATCACCACACTTCTAGGCAATCCGCGCGCCTTTCGGCGTGCCGTCGATGAATTGGTCAATCCGTATGCCGGACTGAAGATCGACAAGATCGCCGGCATGGAAGCCCGCGGCTTCATCCTCGGCGGCGCCGTCGCCCACCAGCTGTCGGCCGGCTTCGTGCCAATCCGCAAGAAGGGCAAGCTGCCGCACGAGACGGTGCGCATCGCCTACAGCCTGGAATACGGCGTCGACGAGATGGAAATGCACCGCGATGCCGTGCAGCCGGGCGAGAAGGTGATCCTGGTGGACGACCTGATCGCCACCGGCGGCACCGCCGTCGGAGCGGTGCAGCTGTTGCGCCAGATCGGCGCCGACGTCATTTCCTGCTGCTTCGTCATCGACCTGCCGGATCTTGGCGGCCGCGCCAAGCTTGAGGCGCTTGGCGTCGAAGTGCGCACGCTGGTGGAATTCAGCGGGCACTGAGTGTTTTTCGGGGGGCGCGACAAGCCCCTCATCCGCCTGCCGGCACCTTCTCCCCGCAAGCGGGGAGAAGGGGTTATGCCGCGCAGTTTCCGCCAAACTCGAGGTCGGGTGGGGTAAGTCCCCTCTCCCCGCCTGCGGGGAGAGGGTTAGGGTGAGGGGCAAGCTCCCGCTCGACGCCCCAACCACTCAAGCAAACTCCAGCACCGTGCTTTCGAACCGCACCACCGGCAAACCGTCCTGGTTTGCGCCTTCGCAGACGATGGTGTTGAGGATGCGTCCCGGCCGGGATGCAAGCTCCCGGCTTGCCGTCAGCGTCACGAAATAGGTGACGCTGTCGCCGGCGAAGACCGGGCGGAACCAGGCGAGATCGCGGAAGCCAGGGGAGGGGCCGAGTTGCGGCGGCACGATGCCTTCGGCCTTCAGGCGCTCGGTTTCGACCGTCCAGTAATCGACGAAGCTGCGCATCCACATGGCGCAGGTGTGCCAGCCGGAAGCGCAGAGGCCGCCGAACAGCGTATCCTTTGCCGCTTCGGCATCCATGTGGAACGGCTGCGGATCGAAACGCGAGGCAAAATGGACGATGTCCGCCGCCTCGAACCGATGGGTACCGATCTCCAGTTTCTTCTCGTGGTAGAGTTCGCTCATCTTCATGCCGACGTCTCCGGAGCCTTGGCCATGCGGAACATGATGGAGTTTTCCGAGACGGAGACGATTTCGCCCCGCTGGTTTTCCGCCTCGTGGCGCAACTTGACGATGCCGACGCCCGGGCGCGAGCGCAGCAGCCGTGCCTCAAGAACGGTCGAACGGCCGGACAGCGTGTCGCCGGCGAGCACCGGCCTTTTCCATTCCATCAGGTCGATGCCCGGAGAACCCTCGGAGAGCGAGTTCAGCAGGTAGCTGTCGATCATCATGCGCATGACCATGGAGCTGGTGTGCCATCCCGATGCCGCCAGCCCACCCAGGATGCTTTCGCGACCGGCGGCCTCATCGAGGTGCATGGGCTGCGGATCGAAAGCGCTGGCGAATTCTATGATCTCTTCGACCGTTACATGTTTGGGACCGAGCGGAAACACCCGGCCCGGCGTAAAATCTTCAAAACTATATTTCGTCACGTTTCCACCCGGTCTTCTTTTCGGTGGGCACAATGGCGAGGGCGGCGGTGTTTTTCAAGGGGCGGGCGCAAGCTGTCGTTTTCGAGTGGGGGCAGTCTGGGCGGACGCTTGTCAAACCAGCGAGGGCATTTAAGGTGACGCGGCTTGCCGGGTCGGGCAAACGAAGCGATCGGAATGGGATGACATGCAGAATTTGAAATCGGTTCTCGATGCCGCCGCCGGCGAAGGCATCATCTCCACCGAGCAGGCTTCGACGCTGGTTCCTTATCTGGAGGAGCGCGGCGTGACGTTTTCCGCCCGCACCGACACCGGCGCCACCGACATTGCCGGGCCGAGGGGCGGGGACGCGATTGCGCCAGTGGAGGATACCGAGGCACCGCGCTTCATCCGCGGGTTCCACGATGTGCTGATCACCATCGGTATCGTCATCGTGCTCTCCGGCATCTGGGGCATCGGATCGTTTTTCGCAGCCTTGCCCGCCATCATCATTCTGGCGGAAGTGCTGGTGCGGCGGCAGCGGCTGGCCTTGCCGGCCGTGGTCCTGACCATCGCCTATATTCAGTGGATCTTCGTCGTGACGCTGATCGGCCTCGACGAGGCATTCGGCGAGAGCGTTGATCCGGTGCTGCAATTCCTGGTGATGGCGGTGCCGTTTCCGGTGGCGCTGCTGCCGTTCTACTGGCGCTATCGCATTCCGCTGTCTCTCGGGCTGCTCATCCTGTCGGTGTTCACCCTTGCCCTTGCTCTGGTCTTCATGGGCCTGTCGCGCGCAACGGGCGATCCGGATTTCGTCAGCAACCGACCGGCAATCTCCTCGACGATCCTCCTCGTCACGGCTTTGGGGCTGTTTGCCGTCGCCATGTGGTACGACCTATCGGACCGTTTGCGCATTTCACGCCGCTCCGACATTGCCTTCTGGCTGCATCTGGTCGCCGCACCGGCACTGCTCTATTCGATGCTTGCTTTCGTTTTTCTCGGCAAATTCGACAGCAGCATCTTTTCCGGTGATGCCGGCGCCACCAAGGCGCTTGTGGTCGTCGGTATCGTCATTCTGTTCATGGCCGTCGGCCTGATCATCGACCGACGCGCCTTTGTCACCTCCGGTCTGGTGTCGCTCGGGTTGGCGACCGCCAGCATCCTGCAGAAGATGCAGGCGCAGCCGGAAAGTTATGCCTTTGCCACGCTTTTGATCGTCGGGCTTATCGTGCTGACCATCGGCGTCGGCTGGCCGCATTTCCGCCGCTGGATCTTTGCGGCGCTGCCGCCGGCGCTGAAAGAAAAACTGCCGCCTCTTCGATGAAGGGCGGCAGCAAAAGATCAGAACGGAGATACGTGATCAGGTGTTGAAGCGGAAGTGGATGACGTCGCCGTCATGCACCACGTATTCCTTGCCTTCGTCGCGGCCCTTGCCGGCTTCCTTGGCGCCGACTTCGCCCTTGAAGGCGATGTAGTCGTCATAGGAGATGGTGAAGGCGCGGATGAAGCCGCGTTCGAAATCGGTGTGGATGACACCGGCGGCGGCTGGGGCCTTGGTGCCGCGGACGATGGTCCAGGCGCGGGTTTCCTTCGGGCCGACGGTGAAATAGGTGATCAGGTCGAGCAGGTGGTAGCCGGCGCGGATCAGGCGGTCGAGGCCGGCCTCTTCCAGGCCGAGCGCGCCCAGAAATTCCTTGGCTTCATCTTCCGGCAACTGGGCGACTTCGGCTTCGATGGCGGCCGAGATGATGACGCATTCGGCGCCTTGGGCTGCAGCCATTTCGGCGACCGCCTTGGTGTGGGCATTGCCGTCGACCGCATCGCCTTCAGCTACGTTGCAGACGTAGAGCACCGGATGCGACGTCAGAAGGTTGAGACCCTTGAGGATTTCGATCTCGTCGGAGGCAAGCGTCTGCAGCAGGATCCGGGCCGGCTTGCCTTCGTTCAGAAGCTTGATCACCGCTTCCATGACCGGAAGCTGCGCCACGGACTCCTTGTCCTTGCCGGTGGCCCGCTTGCGGGTCTGCTCGACGCGGCGCTCCAGGCTTTCGAGGTCGGCGAGCATCAGCTCGGTCTCGATCGTATCGGCATCACCGACCGGATTGATCTTGCCTTCGACATGGGTGATGTCGTCGTCCTCGAAACAACGCAGCACGTGCACGACGGCATCGACTTCGCGGATGTTGGCGAGGAACTTGTTGCCGAGACCTTCACCCTTCGACGCGCCGCGCACCAGACCGGCAATATCGACGAAGGAGATCCGTGTCGGAATGATTTCCTTGGAGCCAGCAATCGCCGCCAGCTTCTGCATGCGCGGATCCGGCACGGCGACTTCGCCGGTGTTCGGCTCGATGGTGCAGAAGGGATAGTTGGCTGCCTGCGCGGCGGCCGTCTTGGTGAGAGCGTTGAAGAGGGTCGACTTGCCGACATTCGGCAGGCCGACGATACCGCATTTGAAGCCCATGGCCTGAAACCTGTTCGATAAAATTTCGTTGTTGAGCCTTTTGCGGAAAGGGCTGGTGAAGGTCAAGTGGCTGGGGGCGAAAGACGAGGTTTGAAATGCGCTGGCGATGGAAAGTAGGGCAATATGCCCTACTTTCAGGTCCAAAAGGAGCGCCCATGATTACGTTGAAGATCACGGCCAAGGGACAGATGACCCTGAAGAAGGAAGTGATGCGGCATCTGGGTGTCAAGCCCGGTGACACCATCGACGTGGAGCGGTTGCCGAACGGCCGCATTCAGATGGTCGCCGTGCCATCGCGGGAAGACGTCGACATTGTCTTGAAGCCGACGTGATCGCCGTGCAATAACACAGCCGTTGGCATCACGCCCTGTTCCGGTCATCAGAAGGTGGATATGCGATGGCTGACGATAACATCACCCTCAAGCCGAAAACCCGGACGAAACCGAAGGTCGAGCGCCCGAGGCTCTACAAGATCATCCTGCTCAACGACGATTTTACGCCGCGTGAATTCGTCACCATGGTGCTGAAGGCTGTGTTCCGCATGAGCGAGGAGGCCGGCCATCGGGTGATGATGACGGCGCACCGGTTTGGTTCCAGCGTGGTGATGGTCTGTCCGCGCGATATCGCCGAGACCAGGGCCAAGGAAGCGACCGATCTCGGCAAGGCAGCCGGCTTTCCGCTGATGTTCACCACCGAGCCGGAAGAATAGAGCAATTCCAGCAAAAGTGCGTAGCGGTTTTGCGTCCGGAATTGCGTAGAAACAAAGAAATAGAGCATTTTCGCGTTTCTGAGAAAGGCGGAAATGCTCCATGCTTATTTCTTCTTCTTGGCCTGCACGCCCAGCGACCGGGCGCTGACCCAGAACACCGCGTCCTGTGATTCCGCCGTTTCCAGCCACAGGAAATCGAGATCGGGGAATTCGTCTTCGAGGATTTCCCGGCCGGCACCGATCTCGCACAGCATGCCGCCTTCGGGGTTGAGATGTTTCGGCGCCTCGATCAGCAGGCGGCGGACGAGATCCAGTCCGTCTTCGCCGCCATCGAAGGCCATCGCCGGTTCGGCGCGGTATTCCTCGGTAAACGCCGCGATGGACTCGTGGTCGACATAGGGCGGATTGGTGATGATGATATCGTATTTGCGGTTGCGGATCGGCGAAAACAGGTTGCCTTGGTGCAGGCTGACGCGATCTTCCAGATCGTGCTCGGCGACGTTCAGCTTGGCGACCTCGAGCGCGTCCGGCGACAGGTCGACGGCGTCGACGGCGGCATTGGGGAAAAACTTCGCTGCGAGGATGGCGAGACAGCCGGAGCCGGTGCAGATGTCGATGGCGCTTTCGACACTGAGCGGATCCGGCAGATAGGCGGAGTCGTCCTCGCCAAGATATTCGGTGAACAGGATTTCGCCGATATGCGACCGCGGCACGATCACCCGCTCATCGACATGGAAACGCAGTCCCTGGATGTAGGAGCGGCCGGTGAGATAGGCGGAGGGTTTTCTGGTGGCGACGCGCGTCTCGATGCGTTCGGCAAGCAGCCAGCGTTCCGCGGGCATCAGCCGGGCGTCGAGGAAGGGATCCAGCGTGTCGATCGGCAGGTCGAGGCTGTCGAGGATGAGGAAGGCGGCATCGTCGCCGGCAGTGGTCGTCCCGTGGCCGAAGCTCAGGCCTTCGGCGTTGAAGCGGGAAATGGCATAACGCCAGTAGTCGCGTAGCGTCACCAGTTCTCCGGCGATACCGTCGATATCGATTGTCTTGTCCATCGGTTCCGATCCTTCCCCTGCTGCGATGCTTGGCGCCGCCGATCATTCGCCCTTGTTGAACATTCTCTTCAGCATTTCAGCCATCGGCCCGGTGGTCGGCAGCGGCTTTTGCTGGCCATGCTGGCGGGCCTGATGAACATGCGATTGTGCCGCCGGCTTCTTCTCCTTGGCGGGCTTGGCGGAGGCTTTGTCCTCCTCGGCCTTGCCGCCGGTCGCAAGCGCCAGCTTGTTCATGAATTGCGAATCCTCGCCCTTTGCCAGCATGGCGGCATTGTCGGCGATGGCGTCGAGCAGCGGGTCCAGCCAGACGGCATCGGCCTTGGCGAAATCGCCGAGCACATGGCCGATGACCGCTTCCTTGGCGCCGGGATGGCCGATGCCGAGGCGCAGGCGGCGATACTCCCGGCCGCAATGGGCATCCAGCGACTTGATGCCGTTATGACCGCCGTGGCCGCCGCCGGTCTTGATGCGCGCCTTGCCGGCCACCAGGTCGAGTTCGTCGTAGATGGCAACGATGTCCTGCGGCTGCAGCTTGTAGAAACGCATCGCCTCGCCGACGGACTCGCCGGAGACGTTCATGAAGGTCTGCGGCTTGATCAGCAGCACCTTTTCGCCACCCAGCTCGCCTTCGGAAATCTCGCCCTTGAATTTCTTCGACCAGGGCGAGAACGAGTGGCGCCGCTGGATGGCGTCGACGGCCATGAAGCCGATATTGTGGCGGTTGTCGGCATATTTGGCGCCGGGATTGCCAAGACCCGCGATGATGAGCATGACCAGTTGATCCTTGCGAAAGCAGTGCCCGTTCCACCACCGCGAAACGGGCTGGATGTCAACCGGATTCTCACCGCGCAGGCGGCTATCGATTGGGCGGCATGCCGTATTTGACGAAGATCTTGTCCTGCCGCCCATCGGCAATCAGTTTGTCCAATGCCTTCTGCATCTTGCCGATCGTCTCGTCATCGACGTCCTTGTGGCAGGCAATGCCAAGTTTCTGCTCGGAAAACAGGACGACCTCATCGATCGGCGTGCCCTGCTTGCGCAGGTCGGTGTAGACGTTCTGCGACATCGGCATCAGTTCGATCCGCTCGCTGAGCAGCTTCTTCAGGGTGATGTTGAAGTCGGCAGCAAGATCGACCTTCGGAAAACCCTTCTCCTTCAGGAGACCGGCGGTGTAATCGCCCCGCTGCGTGCCGATCGTGTAGCGTTTGGCCTCTTCCAGGTTGGCAACCTTGATGCCCGCTCCCCGCCGCGAGACGAGGATGTTGCGGTCGACCAGAAGCGGCTCGACCCATTTGAACAGGCCGTCACGCTCGGCAATATGGGCCGTGGCGAAAACGCAGTGCCAGGATTGCGTCTGGGCCGTGGCGTAGGCTCGGGCCCAGGGCATCATTTCCATGCTGTATGGCAGGCTGGCGTCCTTCATCAGTTCCTGGATCTGCTCGACGCCGATGCCGAAATACTGATCGCCCTGCCTGTAGCTGTAGGGCGGGTATTCTTCCGTCGTGAATGAAATGTCTGTCGCCTGCGCGCCGGACGCAAGGCAAAGCAATGCCGCAAAGATCAGATGTCTCATCGTCGCCTCCTTTCATCAGCTCATTTCGATGCCTGAAAGAGTTTCACGCTGCTCCCATCGCCATAGATTGCAAAGGCTCTTCGGCGATCGTTTCCAAAAGCCGATGCACGGCCTGCGGCCGGGCGAAGAAGTAGCCCTGACCGCAATCAACGCCCATCTGTTTCAGCAGCATCCAGTGATCATGCGTCTCGACGCCTTCGGCGATCACGGTACAGCCCATCTTGTGGGAAATCGTCGTGATGCCTTCTACCAGCATCCGGCTCTTCTGGCGCACATCCGGATCGGGGTCGGTCACCGACCTGACGAAGGATTGGTCGATCTTGACGAGATCGACAGGGAAACGGTTGAGGTAGCTCAGCGACGAATAGCCGGTGCCGAAATCGTCGAGCGCGATCCGGCAACCGAACTGGCTGATTTCGTCGAGGATGCGGCGGATTTCGGGGTTGTCGTGCATCAGCACCGCCTCGGTAATCTCGATGACGATGCGGCTGGGCTTGATGTCGTGGCGGGTCAGCAGCGCAGTGATGCGGGCGGGCAGGGCCGGCTCGAACTGCAGCGGCGAAAAATTGACCGCGAGGTAACAATCCTCCATGCCGGGCACACGGCTGACCGTGGCAAGATGGCTGATGGCGCGTTCGAGGATGACGTTGCCGAGGCGAGAGATCGAGCCGGTTTCTTCCGCCACGTTGATGATCTCGCCCGGCGGCAGGATGCCCTTTTGCGGATGGATCATGCGCATCAGCGCCTCGAAGCCGGTAACACGCTGCCTGTTGAGGTCGATGATCGGCTGGAAGTAGGCGTCAAACCAGTTCTGCGCCAGGCCTTCCTCGATATGCGCTTCGATTTCGGCGCGGATGCGGGCCTTGTCCATCATGGAATTGTCGAACATCAGCGCGCCGTTCTTGCCGTCGTGCTTCTTGGCATACATGGCCATGTCGGATTTCTGCAGCAGGCCGGCGGCGGTCGTCGCATGCTGGGGATAAAGCGCGATGCCGATGGAGGCGCTCAGCCGCGTCTCCGTGCCTTCCACCGGGAAAGGGGCGTCGAAGATCGCGCACAGGTTGGCAGCGATATCGAGGGCCACTTTTTCGGCCTCGTCCGACAGGAGGACGATAGCGAATTCATCGCCGCCAAGTCGCGCCGCACTGTCGTTCTGCCGCAGCAGCGGCGCGATTTTCCCGGCAACCTGGCAAAGCACCGCATCACCGGCAGCATGGCCGAGATGGTCGTTGATCCATTTGAACCGGTCGAGGTCGATGAAGAGGAAGGCCAGTTGCTGCTCGCTGGCATCGGCTTCGCGGATTTTTTCTGCCAGCGTCGCTTCCAGCCCCTGGCGGTTCATCAGTCCCGTCAGATGGTCGGTGATGGCCTGGCGGTGATTGCGATCCTCGGCCTTCTTCAGTTCCGTGACGTCAGTCATGACGCTCAGCGACAGGTGTTCGCTGTTTTCACCCTCGGTCGCCGCCTTTTCGGATTCGATGATCAGCACGTCCATCAACTGCCCGTCGGCGCAGATGAACTTCACCGTGACGTCGAGGGTGCGTTTCTCGCCCTTGCCCTCCTGCTTGCGGGCGCGGTACTTGCCGCGGCTGCCCGGATGAACCTTGTCCTCGAAGCGCTGGCCGATGATGTCGTTGCGCTCGTAGCCGGTGGCCACAAGCCAGTAATTGCTCACCGCCGTGATGCGATCGTCCGGATCGAGCGAAAAAAGCATGGCGGGTGTCAGGTTGTAGATATCGGTGGCACGCTTGTGCGCCAGCTTCAACTCGCGCTCCTCGCGTTCCAGCGTGCTCTGCATCTCGTTGAAGCTCTTCGCCAGCGCGCCCATTTCGTCTGCGGACTGCCAGTCGACGTGATGGCGCGAGCCAAGGCGCCGGGTCGCGGCGATGGCATCGGACAGCCGGAGGAGCGGGGTGATGACGATCAGCCGGTTGCCGATGATCGCGGCGCCGAAGACGGCGATCACCGCGAAGATGAAGATCGAGATGAAGCCGACCTCGATCTGCTTGAGGGAGGAAAAGACACCCAGCGCCTCAAAGTAGACCGTGATGAAGCCGACGTTCTTCTGACCGGTCGGCGTCTCGTAGGTGATGTCGCGACTGATGGATTCCGTGCTCGGCGAAGCGAAAGTCGAAAAGGTCGGGCGGGTGACGTTGAGGCTGCCGGAAATATCGCGGACGCTGACGGCGGTCACGCTCGGGTCTGCCAGAATGGTCGCGATGATCTGGGAAACGCTTTCCTGGTCAAGCTCCCAAAGCGGCTTGCCCAGGGCCTGCTGGTTCACGGTCAGCAGAATGGAAATATGGTCGTGCTGGTCTTTGACGGCCCTTTCGGACGAAAGCACCAGGAACAATACGAAGAGGGGCGCCACAAACAGCAGCAACGCGGCACATACGATCGCCAAAAACCGGCTTTCGACGGAGTGTCGCATCACTCCGTTCTCCGCCTCATGTTCCTGACGGCCGAGTCCCCCATCGGTCCAGCTCCTATGTTTTTATAAAAGTAGCAAATCGTTCCATAAAAGTCTTAATGCTTGCTGAAGCCAGCAAAGAGGGGAATCGTATTCTTGACGCCTCACCGGAAATATCTTGGCAGCATTGTTGAAAATTTTAAATAAAAAAATCCCGTCTCCGGAAGGAAACGGGATTTCGTATTTTTAGTCTCGGAACCGAGATTTATGCTTCTGCAGCAGACTCGTCTATGCCACCAGCCGGAGCAACGATCGTGGCGATCGTGAAGTCGCGGTCGGTGATAACCGGGGTGGAGCCGGCCGGCAGCTTCACATGCGAGATGTGGATGCTGTCGCCGATCTTCGCGCCCGTCAGGTCGACGGTGAGGAATTCCGGAATGTCGTTGGCCGGGCAGTGCATTTCGACTTCGTGGCGAACGATGTTCAGAACGCCGCCGACCTTGATGCCCGGGGACTTCTCTTCGTTGACGAAGTGAACCGGAACTTCGACGGTAACCTTGCTGCTGGCCGAAACGCGCAGGAAGTCGACGTGCATCGTGAAGTCACGGACCGGATCGAGCTGGTAGTCCTTCGGCAGGACGCTGATCTTTTCGCCGTTGACGTCGATGGTGGCGACGGTGGTCATGAAACCGCCGGCGTGGATGCGCTGGGTCACTTCCTTGGTGGACAGGGCGATTGCGATGGGGGCCTGCTTGTCACCATAGATGACAGCGGGGATCAAACCGTTGCGGCGAAGTTCACGGGAGGACCCCTTACCAACCCGTTCGCGCGCCTCGGCCTTGAGCTCGTAAGTTGCGTGGCTCATGGCATTTCCTTTCGAGGTTATTTGGAGAGTTCCGGCCGTCTTCCGACTGTGGCTCAGAACCGGAGGCCATTTGATGGTGGCCTCATCCGCGTTGCCTCCAAGGGTGTCTACGCGGACCCGCGCGCTATAGTATAAAGCGCGGGCGATATCAAGCGCCGCGGGCTTTCAGGCCGGCCCTTTTCCCATCCGTCGCCCATTAGGTTTCACTTTACCACGCTTCGAAACCCTTCCCACATCTGTTTTAAGTATGAAATGAGCTGGACAGTGCCGCAATGGAATTCATGCCCATGATACAAGTCTTCTCATGCCTCATCATCGACCACGATCTGAGGTACATCGCCGCAGCGGTTGCCGTTTGCGTGCTGGGATGCATGTTGACGATCCGATTGTTTTCGCGCGCGCGCCGGACCACCGGCCTGCAGCGCCTGAACTGGCTGTTCCTGACGGGTACGATGGGTGGTGCCACGACCTGGACGACGCACTTCCTGTCCATGCTCGGGTATCTTCCGGAAGCCATATCGTCCTACGAGCCGTCGGTGACCCTGCTGTCGCTGTTTCTGGCCGTCGCGACGGCGATGGTCGGCTTCGCGTTTGCGACCTACGGCCGGCGCAGCCTCTTCGTGGAAGCCGGCGGCGGCATCATCGGTCTCGGTATCGCGGTCATGCACTATAGCGGCATGTCGGCCTACATGGTGCAGGGGACCATCGAATATGACCGTACCTTTGTGATCGCCTCCATCATCCTCGGCGCGTCGTTCGGCATGCTCGCCACCAATCGCGTCGTTCGGCCGTCGACCAAATTCTGCCGGTATTGGGCGATTGCGGCGCTGGTCGCAGCCATTGCCTCGACGCATTTTACCGGGATGGCATCGCTGAACGTGGTCTTCGACCCGCGGGTGGTCGAACCAACCGAATTGCTGTCCAGCTACTTTATGAGTTTCGGCGTGACGATGATTACGCTGCTGCTGTTATCCCTCGGCGCGTCGACCTATGCCATCGACAGCCAGACCAACATGGCGGCCGTGGCACGATACCGGCACCTGTCGTTGCACGATCCCCTGACCGGCCTGCCCAATCGCGCCGCCTTCAACGAACATCTGGCCACCGTCCTCGAAAACTGCCGGCTGGACGATACCGCCCGCTTTGCCGTCCTTTCCTTCGATCTCGATCGTTTCAAGGAAATCAACGACGTCCATGGCCACAGCGCCGGCGACGCGGTGCTGCGGACGATCGCGGAGCGCACCAGCCAATGCCTTGGCGCCGGAGAGTTCCTGGCGAGGATGGGCGGCGACGAATTCGTTGCTGTCAAGGAACAGTGCTACAGCCGCGCGGAAGCAACCGCGATGGCGCAGCGCCTTCTCGACCAGATCTCCCGTCCCATCGAATGGAACAACCAGGTTTTTTCGATCAGCAGCAGCGTCGGCGTCTCGACCTATCCGCTCGACGGAAAGACGCTCGATGACCTGATGGCGCAGTCGGATGTTGCCATGTACAGGGCGAAGAACACCGCCTCGGGCAACATCTGCTTCTATGACGCCTCCATGGATTTTGCGGCGCGGGAACGCAGCGCACTGGCCATCGAGATGCGCCACGGCATCGAGAAGGGCGAGTTCGAGCTTTTCTACCAGCAGCAGAACGATACGGTCAGCCGCGACATCATCGGTTTCGAAGTGTTGCTGCGCTGGCGGCATGGCCAGCGTGGCATGATTGCGCCGGGTGACTTCATCCCGATTGCCGAAACGACCGGCTTCATCCTCGAACTGGGCGAATGGGTGCTGCGCATGGCATGCATCGAGGCGGCCAAGTGGAAGAACCCGCTGAAGATCGCCGTCAACGTCGCGGCACAGCAGCTTGCGGATGCGCAGTTCCCTGCGACGGTGCAGCAGATCCTCATCGACAGCGGTCTCTCCCCGAGCCGGCTGGAGCTGGAGATCACCGAAAGCGGCATCGTTGCCGACCAGCAGCGGGCGTTGCATGCCATCCGGCAATTGAAGAACCTCGGCGTCAAGATCGCCATGGACGACTACGGCACCGGTTACTCCTCGTTGTCGACGCTGCAGAGCTTCCCCTTCGACAAGATCAAGATCGACAGGGCCTTCGTCGATGGCGTCGAGACCAACCGCCAGTCGGCGGCGATCATTCGCTCGACGCTGATTCTGGCGGCCAGCCTCGATATTCCGGTCTTGGCGGAAGGTGTCGAGACCGAGCAGCACATCGAATTCCTGCGCGAGGAAGGCTGCCTTCAGGTGCAGGGCTATCTTTTCGGCCGGCCGACGCCGCGTTCCGACATCGAGCACCTCGTCAATGCGGTGCCGGCTGCATCGGTAAACTCCACCGAAGGCCAGCCGATGGCAACGGCGAGCCGCGTAACCACCATCGAGGACGGAAAAAATACTTCGCCTCGTTTTGCAGCATCTGCATAAAGCACTGCTTTATGTAAGCTCTCTGGCGTTGACATCGTGGCGCAGGCAATTTCACTATGCCTGCGCCACGAGCGACAAGGGAGCCGCAGATGCAACTCAGAACAATCGCTGCCACAGGTTTTGCCGTAACGGGTCTTTTCGCCGTGCCTCTGCAGGCGGCGGAGATCGATGCGAAGGGGGCGGCGGAGTTGCGCAGCAGCCTGACGCACTATCTTCCCGAAAAACTCGCCACTAGCGATTTTATCACCGTCCAGCCTGCCAGCCGGCGCTACGAGATCGTCGTCGATTTCTCGAAACTGATCGAAGCCGACGCGCCGCCGGACACCACCATCGAGGGCCTCAAGCCTATGTCGATGTTCGCCGAACCGGCGGATGGCGGGCTGTGGAAGGTCGAGAGCGGCGGCCGCATGGACATGACGGTGCGCACCAAGGTGGCCGATGTCTTCAACGACATCCGTTATTCGATCGGCAATTATTCTTATACCGGCCTATTCGATCCGGCGATCACCTATTTCCGCAACGGCGAATTCAAGGCGAAGGACCTGAAGCTCAACGTGACCAAGGGGGGCGAGCAGGTCGATGCGAGCTTCGCCGACATGGTCTACACCGTCGATACGGCGGAAGGAGCTGGCGGGACCGCCGATATCAAGGTCAACGGCAGCCTCAACACCTTTTATGAGAAGGTCGTCACCGCCGGTGCGCCACCGGTCGAGTTGCATGCGGATTCGCTGGTCTTCGACGCCGGCATCAAGGGCATGCTGCTGTCGGAACTGCGCGATCTGGTGATCTTCGTTCTCGACCACGTCAAGCAGGACGAGCTTGCCGCCGACGAGCAGGCCCGCCTCAAGGACCTGATCCGCAAGGCGCTGCCGCTGATGACCTCGCTCGACGAGACGATCACGCTGAACAATCTGCGTGTCGCCACGCCGCAGGGCGATTTTTCGGTCAAGAGCCTCGACTATGGGCTGCAGATGACCGGTCTTACCAATGCGACCCGCTTCGGTGTGTCGGTCAAGGCGCGGGAGCCTTCGGTCTCGTCCGCGGCCGTGCCTGCCGCCTTCCTCTCACTGCTGCCGCAGGAGACCGAGTTTTCCTTCAGCATGCCGGACATGAATCTCGGCGGCTTCCTGAATGCCGCCCTTGACCAGGCCGACCTTTCCCGCGGCGAGGCCCTGAGCGACGAGCAGAGCGCCGAACTCGCCAAGATGATCTTCCCGGATGGCAAGGTGACGGTGAATTTCGATCGCATCGCTGCGAAATCGGAGGCCTACGACGTCGAGATGACCGGCCAGATGAAGACCTATCCGGACGACAGCAAGCGGGTTGCCATGCAGGCGACGATTTTCGCCCGCGACTACGACAAGACGATCGCCTACTTCCAGGAGGCGGCAAAGGCTGAACCGCAGTTCAACCAGGTTTCCTTCGGGCTGATGATGATCAAGGGTTTCGCCAAGGCTGACCCGGACGGCCGCCAGCGCTGGGATGTTGCCGTTGCCGAGGACGGTTCGGTTGAAGTCAACGGCCAGAAGATCAAGGGCGCCGATTGAAGGCGCCCTGATTGCTCACAGGGAACCGCAGATCTTCTCAGCCTGCAGCTCGCTCCAGGGCGGCGGGCTGAGCTGTCTTGATGCCGGTTATCGCCTCGAAGGCCTCGTCGATGATCGCCAGCTTGGTCGCCTGGGCGTTGGCGTATTCCTGGCGGAAGGCGCGGGAAACCCACATGATCGATTGCCCGCGCCGGCCGGTCCAGCCGATGCTGCCCATGGCTTCCGCCGAGCGCAGCTTGCGTGTCAGGTGGGTGCGCGACAGCATCAGACGTCCGGCAAGATCGGCGACCGACTGGACGTCGGTCGGAACCTGATCGGCCTCCGGATCCGTCTCCGAGATGCCGGCAATCAGCGAATCCATGACGATGCCGCCATTGTTGAGCCAGGTGAACAGCGAGAAGGTGTCTTCCGGCTCCCGCACCGCCTTCGACGACAAAAGTCCATGCGCGATGCGCGGCTGGACACGGGCGAGCAATGTCTCGGGCTGGGCTGCGAATACCGCGATGCGACCGCCGCCATCCAGCCGGTCGAGGACGGACAGATGCACGGCCAGCCAGCCGCTGACGGCAGCCAGCGTGATTTCCGATGGCTCCAGCGGGCGCATGCGCTTGCCCTTGATGTCGGAGACGTAGCGGATCGCCTTGTAGTGGATCATCTCCTTCATGAAGGAGTCGGCGGTGTTACGGCTGGCGATATTGAATTCCTGCACCAGTTCCAGGAACCGGGCGTTGATCAGCCCGCCGGTGGGATTGGCGGCGGTGCGTTCGAAATAAAGCGACAGGCCGAGATGTGCGAGCAGCCAGCGCTGCTGTGTCGAGAAGACGGATGCATGCCGGGCATTTTGCGCCGCCATGTCCAGCAGCATTCGGGATTGCTCTCGAATGCATTCGTAAAAACGCGGATGGGTGACGAGGTCAAGTGCCGTCAAAGCCATTGGATACCGATGTGTCTGGTTAAGCGTCCCCGGCGCACATTCACTTCTTCTTAGAATCGCGAAAATGCTCTGCTTTTTATTTTTATACAATTTCAGACGCAAAACTGCTGCACTGCTGCGCAGTTTTGTCAGAAATGGTCAAACTTATAAACAGATCAGTAACCGAATTGACGGCCAAGTCCAGTGCGGTGCGTCACAGGCGGCTTCGAGCCGCCTGCCTTAGCCTCAGTCGAAAAGGCTCGAGACCGATGCTTCGTGGCTGGTGCGGTTGATCGCCTCGCCGAGCAATTGGGCGGTGGAGATCACCCGGATATTGTGCGCCGACTGCACTGCCGTGGTCGGCTGGATGGAATCGGTGGTCACCAGTTCGCGCAACTTCGACGATGCGATGCGGGTCACCGCGCCACCCGAAAGAACGCCGTGGGTGATATAGGCCGTGACGCTGGTGGCGCCATTCTTGAGCAGGGCTTCGGCTGCATTGCAGAGCGTGCCGCCGGAATCGACGATGTCGTCGATCAGGATGCAATCCTTGCCGCTGACGTCGCCGATGACGTTCATGACTTCGGATTCGCCCGGCCGATCGCGACGCTTGTCGACGATGGCGAGCAGACAGTCGAGGCGCTTGGCAAGCGCGCGGGCGCGCACCACGCCGCCGACGTCGGGCGAAACCACCATGACGTTCTTGAGCTCGTAGTTTTCCTTGATGTCGCGCGTCAGGATCGGCACGGCATAGAGGTTATCGGTCGGGATGTCGAAGAAGCCCTGGATCTGGCCGGCGTGAAGATCGAGCGTCAGCACGCGGTCGGCGCCGGCTTCGGTGATCAGGTTGGCGACCAGCTTGGCGGAGATCGGCGTACGCGGGCCGGGCTTGCGGTCCTGGCGGGCGTAACCGAAATAGGGAATGACGGCCGTGATGCGGCGGGCCGAGGAACGGCGGAACGCGTCGATCATGATCAACAGTTCCATCAGGTGGTCGTTTGTCGGGAACGACGTGGACTGCACCAGGAAAACGTCCTCACCGCGGACGTTCTCTTGGATCTCCACGAAGATCTCCTGGTCGGCAAACCGCCTGACACTGGCCTTTCCTAAGGGAACGTTCAGATATTTGCAGATCGCTTCGGCGAGATGCCGGTTCGAATTGCCTGCGAAAACCTTCATTGTGGCCCGTCCGTTGGTCCCTTGTTGATGGGGGCTTATTAACGCCCTTGATCGCGAATGCAAGTGCCTTGGAGCACTCGCGCTTTTTTTCCTCTAAAAACTATATGACAATTTTTAAACACTCCCCTCAGCCGGCCCGCGCATCGCGCCAGCGCAGGTACTCCTCGATGGTGGCACGCGCGATCGATTGCATGGCCGAGGCCGGCACTTGCGCCCACGGTTCGGCGCTGGTGCCATCGACTTTTTGTTGTCCCTGGATGCGATGCAGCCGGCCGCCATTGGCGTCGAGCACATCCCAGACATAAACGATCGTTGTCTGCGTATCGTCATTGATGGCGGAGAAATAGCCCTTGAGGATATGGTCGCTGCTCGGGTCGGACGAACTCTTGATCGTCAGCCCATGAGCGCGCGCTTCGGCGCCGAGCTGCCGCGAAAGCGGCGTGACGGCCTGAACCGGTGCACCGATGATCGGCAGGAAGCGGATGGTGCCGTTCGACGTTTGCGGCGTGGCAAGCGCAGTGGTCCGGTTTTCCGTCGTTTCCTGCCGCTGGACGGCGCCGGACTGGTTGCCGCTTTCAAGTGCATCGGCCTGGGCTTGCAGCGTGTTCTGCGGGCGAAAACCGGTCTGCCGGTTGTTGTCGACCCGCTGGTCCGTTTCGAAGGATTGCGGGGTGTCGCCGACGGCGTTGTTGCTCGCCAGGTTTTCGGCTTCCGCCTGCGTCACGGGCGTTGACTGGGTTGTCGCATTCGGAATGTCGACCTGCGGTGTCAGGGCGTCGGTCGTGCTGCAGGAGGACAGGCACAACAACAGCGCGCCGGCAACGGAGACGGTTCTGACGGTGTGCACGCGACTCCACCCTTTCACCAGTTTGTCATACTCCCCGGGAATTTATGGGTGCGGACCGCCGCACCTGTCAATCTCTCGATTTTTATTCAAACGATTTCGAAAGCGGTCAGCGGCTGAGGAAATCCAGCTGATGACGCGACAGCGCCCGCGGTTCTTCGGCTGTCGTCATGTAGGTTTGGCCGAGCGTCATGGCGGCGCCCGTATCGGAATCCATGATGATCATGTGCACGAACAGCGACATGTCGGCCAGGATGTCTTCGGTATTGCCGGCGTGGAACATCTGGTGCTCCATCCACGATGGCGAGAAGCGGGCGCCAAGCGAATAACCGCAGGCATTCAGCCGGTGGCGGGTGAGGCCGCGCTCGTCCATGATCCTGGCATGGGTGTCGAAGACGTCGCCGAAGGTATGGCCGGGACGCAGCACCGTCTCGATGGCGCGGATGGTCTCCAGGCAGGCGTTATAGAGTTCCTGGTGGCGATGGGTGGCCTCGCCGATGATCACGGTGCGCATCATGGCGGCGTGATAATGGGCGCTGGCGCCGGCCCATTCGAGCGTCAGCTGGTCGGTGGCGTCGAGCTTGCGGCGGCCGGCCTTGTAGCGGCAGAGCAGGGCGTCGGCACCGGAGCCGATGATGAACTCGTTGGCGGGATAGTCGCCACCGCCGGAGAAGACAGCGCCCTGCATGGCGGCGAGGATATCGGCTTCGTCGGCGCCGGGCGCGATCAGCGCGAGTGCTGCGTCGAGGGCATCGTCGGCGAGTTCGGCGGCGCGCTCGACATAGGCGATCTCCGCCGGGCTCTTGATCAGCCGCAACCGGCTGACGAGGTACGAGGCATCGACGATCTGGCCGAAGCTCATCAGCTGGTTGTCGATCAGGCGGGCGACCCGGCCCGTCATGCCGTGCGTGTCGTATTCGATGCCGATGCGGGCGCCGAGCAGGTCCATTTCCGACAAGAGGTTCTTCAGGTCCATCGTCGGATCGGCGTTGAGGCGGTCAACCCAGACGACGATGTTGTCAATCGTCGAGGTGTGGCGGGCCTGGCGCAGGTCGGCGGAGCGGGTGATGAGCACCATGCTGCCGTCCGCCTTGACCACCAGCGACTGGAAGAAGCAGTAGCCGAAGGTATCGTAGCCGGTCAGCCAGTACATGCTTTCCTGGGCGAAAAGCAGCATGGCATCGAGCTTTTCTTCTCGCATCTTCTCAGTCAGGCGTTCCAGGCGAGCGGAATATTCGGCGCGTTCGAAGTGCAGTGCCATTTCAAGCCTCCAGAATTGCGATTGCGGAGATCTGCCGGCCGTAATCCGGCTCGGCGGCATGGGTGGTGCGGCGATAGGAGAAGAAGCGCTCCGTATCGGGATAGGTGCAGATGGCGAGGTTTTCCGCCGCGACGCCGGCATCGCGCAGGCGCTTGATGGTGAGGCCCTGCAGATCGAACATCGCATGGCCGCTCTTTTGCGACGGCGCGAAGAATTCGGCGTAGCCGGCGTCGCGCTGTACGAAGCGCTCGACGAATTCCGGGCCGACTTCATAGCTCGCCTGGCTGATCGACGGGCCGAGAACGGCGGTGATCGCCTCGCGGCGGGCGCCGAGGGACAACATCGCCTCGATGGTGTTTTCGAGAACGCCGTCGAGCGCCCCCTTCCAGCCGGCATGGGCGGCGCCGATCACGCGGTTTTCAGGGTCGGCGAAGAGGATGGGGCCGCAATCGGCGGAAAGCACGCCGAGAACGATGCCGGGCGATGTCGTCACCATGGCATCGGCTTTCGGCCGGTCGCCGGCATAGGTGGCATCAACGACCACGACGTCGGGGGAATGCACCTGGTGGACGGTCGCCAGCCGATCGGCCGGCGCGCCGAACCAGCGGGCGACGCGGGCGCGGTTTTCCTGCACCTTCAGCGGATCGTCGTTAGACCCCAACCCGACATTGAGGCCGCGATACAGTCCCTCGGACACGCCGCCTTGGCGGGTGAAGAAACCGTGCCGGATATGCCCGGAGCCTGCCAGCCGCTCGCTGACGATCGGCCGTGGCGAAGCCTCATCCTGCATGTTTGCCGCCCTCATTCTTCCTGGCGCTGCGCATGACGGACCGGCACGTTTCTCCGTTCGGAGGGGGCGGCAAATCGCATCCTGCGGCGCATTTTGGCCGGACCTTGGCCCATGGCGGACCGCTCTGTCAATCCACCGCCCGAAAGCGGCCGAGATCGATCGGCGGACTGGAAACCACAAGAACCTTGAACAATTCGCCCATCTTGCCTTCGCCTTCGCCGGCCAATCGTTCGACGGCAGCGCGGATGTCGTGCTGGGTCGCCACGTCCTTGCCGCGGCCGAGCGCGGAGGCGCGTTCCTCCAGCCCCAGCGCGAGCAGGAAATCGCCCTGGTGCGACATGCCGTTGACCTGGACGTCGCAGGCGAGCGCCGTTTGCGCCAACCTGGCAAAATCGACGTGGCTGGTCAGGTCCGCTTCACCCGGATGGGCCAGCGGCGGATCGTATTCATGCTTGCGGATCGCCTGCAGCGTATCGCCGAAGCCGGAGACCAGGTGGCCGTAGTCGATAACGACGGCCGACCCGCCGGAGGCCTTGAGCCGTTCGCAGATGGTGTTCATCACGGCTTCGCGGGCCGGCGAGATTTCGTAGATCGTGCCGTTTTCCACGCTCGCCGCCGGCGCCGGCAGCAGGGCAGGGTCGATACCGGCAACGCCAACGGCAAAAGCCAGCTCGTCGTTGTTGTCGAGCCCGACCATGCGCTCCCGGAAACCCGTCGGCGACTTGACGAACTGGCGGATGGGGATGGCGTCGAACAGTTCGTTGGCGGCCAGCAGCGTGAAGCCGGCAGGCACCTGATCGAAGGAATCGTGCCAGACCACCTTCGGCGCATGGGTGGCCAGCGTTTCGCGCTGCACGTCCTTCAGCTTGTCGCTGGTTTCGACCATGTGCACGGTCATCGTGCCGTAGAGGCTGGGAGCGATGCGAGAGATCACGCGCAGCATATCCGCCATCATCGTGCCGCGGCCGGGGCCGATTTCGACGAAGCGGACATGGGCAGGCGTGTCGTGGCGCTGCCAGGTGTGGACCATGAAGACGCCGAGCATTTCGCCGAACAGCTGGCTCACCTCCGGCGCGGTGATGAAATCGCCGGCATGGCCGAAGGGATGGCGCGTCTTGTAGTAACCGTGCTCCGGGTCCGCCAGGCACAGCGCGAAATAGTCGGTCACGCTGATCGGCCCGTTGGCGCGAATGAGTGCCTTGATCTTGTCTCCGAGACGGGTGCTCACACTGATCTCCGCATCACGTCTTTCGGGCACGCAGCACGGCCCAGATTCCCAGCAGCAGCATCGGCAGGGACAGGATCATGCCCATGGTCAGCCAGTTGCCGGCAAGATAGCCGATCTGGGCGTCCGGCTCACGGAAGAACTCGTTGAAAATGCGGGCCACGGCATAAAAACCGATAAACCAGCCGCTGACGGTTCCCGGGCGTTTCAGGGCCTTTGCGCCGAAGATCAGCGCCGCCAGCAACAGGAAAAGCAGGATGCCCTCCAGTGCCGCCTCGTAGAGTTGGCTCGGGTGGCGTGCGAAGGGGCCGCCGGTCGGAAACACCACGGCCCAGGGCATGTCGGTCAGCCGGCCCCAGAGTTCGCCGTTGATGAAGTTGGCGATGCGGCCGAAAAAAATGCCGATCGGCGCGGCGGCGGCGATGACGTCGAACATGCTCCAGAGCGCGATGCCGTTGCGGCGGGAAAAGATGACCATCGCCAGGATGGTTCCGACTAGGCCGCCGTGGAAGGACATGCCGCCGTTCCAGATCTGGATTGCCCGGATCGGCTCGGCGACGACGGCTGCGAGATCGTAGAACAGGATGTAGCCGATCCGGCCGCCGAGCACGATGCCGGCCGCAGCCCATATGAGGAAGTCGTCCAGATGGACCGGTGTCAGGGCAGGGGTGTCGTTGCGCCAGAGCGCTGCCTTTGCCGCCAGTTTGCGAGCGTAGAGCCAGCCCAGCAGGATGCCGGCGACATAGGCCAGGCCATACCAATGGATGGCGAGCGGGCCGAGCTGGAGCGCCACGGGATCGATATCCGGAAAGGGCATGATCGAAAGGAGGTGCGCGACTGTCTGCAAATTCGTAACCCTTTGGCTGGAAGCGGAAAATGGCGTCCTAATCCTGTACGGTCAAGCCGATTCTTGTTCTATCCTAAGACATCGTCGGAACGGAGCACGGCGATTCTCCTTGCATATGGCTTTTGAAGACCCTACCTCCCTGAAAAGGCGCCGGCGAAGCGAGAGCCCGGTGCTGACTGCAGCAAGAAGGAGCCAGTTTCATGTCCACCGGACCGAACCGCATTCTCGACGAGTTTGCCAAGCTGATGACCGATGCCGCCGGTGCCGCGCAGGGCGTCCGCCGCGAGGTGGAAACGGCCTTCAACGCCCAGATCGAGCGCCTGCTGAACAGCATGGACCTCGTCAAGCGCGAGGAATTCGAAGCCGTGCGCGAGATGGCCGTGAAGGCGCGCGATGAAAACGACGCCCTCAAGGCACGGCTCGATGCGCTGGAAGCGCGTCTCTCTGCCGAAGCCCGCTGAAGCTGAGTCACGCTTTCCATTTTTCATGCTGCGGCGCGATATTCGACGCGGGGGCCAGTCCGGTCTCCGCGTTTCCAACAGTAAAAACGGGTGATTTTTCCACCCTGTGGACATAGCCAAAAAAGCCAATTTCCAGAGTCGTTTATGGCGCGCTGCTGAATCAAATTCGCAGCACCTATCCACACCCATTAAGGCAAAATTTACCACCGGGGGCTGGCGTTGAGACTCCGGCATTATACACTGATTTTAAATGATGATTCGAAACGGGGCTGGTCAGGCTCGGGCAGGGTGTAAGCGTTTCCCCGCCTTCCGTTCGACGATCGTCCGAAGTGTTGTTTCCGGTAAATCGCGTGTGTCTTTCGGTGTCCGCTCCGCAACGTCGCATTCATTCCGGTCGAGAAGGTGCCGCATGAGCCTGATGGAAATGGAAATTCAACGACAGTCCAACCCGGTCGACATGATCGAGTTCGTCGCTGCCAACAACGACTGGACGTTCGAGCGGTCGGGTGAGGACGAAATCGCCATGACGGTCGAGGGTCGCTGGGCCGACTATCACGTCTCCTTTTCCTGGATGGAAGAATTCGAGGCGCTGCATGTCGCCTGCGCCTTCGACATCAAGGTGCCGGAGACGCGCGTCAACGAGGTCATCCGGCTTCTCTCGCACATCAACGGCCAGGTGCTGATGGGGCATTTCGACCTGTGGCGCCATGAGGATGTGGTGATCTTCCGCCAGTCTCTGCTCCTGTCCGGTGGCGCCGAGCCGAACAACCAGCAGGTGGAAGTGATGCTCTCCAGCGCGCTCGATGCCTGCGAAGCCTATTACCAGGCATTCCAGTTCGTCGTCTGGTCGGGCATGGACGCGCAGAGCGCCATGGCGGCCGTGCTGTTCGAAACCGTCGGGGAAGCGTGATCATGGCGCCGTCGTTTTCCGCCGGGCCGATCGTTCTCATCGGCGCCGGCAACATGGGCGGAGCGATGCTCACCGGCTGGCTGAAGAACGGCGTGCCGGCATCTTCCGTCATCGTCGTCGATCCCAACCCCTCCGAAGCCATGCTCTCGCTGATCCGCGATGCCGGCGCCCGACACGAGGCGACGCCGCCCGCAGGCCTGCAGGCCGGTGTTCTCTTCATCGCGGTCAAGCCGCAGGTCATGGATGCGGTGCTGCCGCCGTTCCGGCCTCTGGTTGGAGCCGAGACGGTCGTCGTTTCGGTGGCCGCCGGCAAGACCGTCGCTTCTCTTGAAAAGCATCTCGGCGAGGCTGCAACCGTTCGCGCCATGCCGAACACGCCGGCCATGGTCGGCCGCGGTGTCACGGGGGCTTATGCCAATGCCCGCACCACCGATCAGCAACGTGCCCACGTGCAGGCGTTGCTGCGGGTCAGCGGTCCCGTCGAATGGGTCGAGGCCGAACATGACATCGATGCGGTGACCGCCGTCTCGGGCAGTGGCCCGGCCTATGTCTTCTATCTCGTCGAGTGCATGGCGGAAGCGGGTCGCAAGGCCGGCCTGCCGGCGGACCTCGCCATGCGGCTTGCCCGCGAAACCGTGTCGGGAGCGGGCGAACTGCTACACCAGTCCACCGACGATGCCTCGCGGCTGCGCCAGAACGTCACCTCGCCCGGCGGCACCACGGCTGCAGCACTCTCCGTGCTGATGGCGGAAGACGGCATGCAGCCGCTGTTCGACAAGGCGGTCGAGGCTGCCCGCAAACGGGCGCAGGAACTGGCTGGCTGAGGACCCTTTCATGGCCGAAGAAATTACCTATGGCGACTTCGAGCGCGTCGATATTCGTGTCGGCACCATCGTAGAGGCCGAACCCTTTCCGGAAGCGCGCAAGCCGGCGATCAAGATGCTGATCGATTTTGGGCCGGAGATCGGCGTCAAGAAATCCTCGGCGCAGATCACCGTGCACTACAAGCCGGAAGAGCTTGTCGGACGCCAGGTCCTCGGCGTCGTCAATTTCCCGCCGCGCCAGATCGGGCCGATGCGTTCCGAGGTGCTGACCCTCGGTTTCGAGGACGAGGCGGGAGCCATCGTTCTCGCCGCGGTCGACAAGATGGTGCCGAACGGCAAGAAGCTGCTTTAAGCCATTTGCGGGGTGGCGTAAGCGGTTTTGCCCCTCATCCCCCTGCCGGGACCTTCTCCCCGTTTTGACGGGGAGAAGGGGTATGCCGCGCCGTTTTTGCCACGCTCAACGCTGCGCGAGGCACGTTCCCATCTCCCCGCAAGCGGCAGGCGCCCCCTCATCCGACCCTTCGGGCCACCTTCTCCCCGCGGGAGAGAAGGTGTTATGCCGCACTGTCTCCGCCACACTCAACGTCGAGCGGGGCAAGTCCCCTCTCCCCGCCTGCGGGGAGAGGGTTAGGGTGAGGGGCAAGCCACACTCGCACCGCTATCAGTGAATATCCCGCGTCACCGGATCGCCGATCGACAGGTCGTGGAACTCCGCCTCGAACCCTTCCCGCTGCGGTGAACAGAACACCAACCCGACGGCCAGTTCCGGAAAATTCGGCGGAAAGTAGGCGAGGCGGGCCATGCGCCAGTCGTCCATGCGATCGGTGCGGTACTGGATGAACAGCGCATCGAACATGCGGGTGACACGCACCGAGATGGCATCGAAATCACCGTCGAGACGGAAGGCGGACCAGTCGGAATGCTGGTTGGTGACGACCGTGCTGAAATGCCTGTGACCATCGGTATATTCGATGCCGCATTTCATCCAGTGTTTGGCATCGTGGCGCACCATCAGGCCGGCCTGATCGTAAAGATGTTCGTAGCGCCCGGAAAACGTCGCTTCCATGGTGAAATCCGATTTGCGCCAGCCATGCAGGAAATGGCCGTTGTCGTGCTCGAAGCCGTAATAGGTGTTCTGCCAGAAATCGGTGTGATGACCCGAGCGGACGACCAGCCGGCCGTCGCGCTCTTCGCTGGAAGGCGGTGGGTTGAGCCAGTTCATCGTCTTGAAATCCACCGACATCGACGCCCTCCCGGAAAACGGTTTCGCTTTCGTCTTTTTACCCTTTTCCGGGCAGGCGTAAACAGGCGCCTGTCGTGGTGTCAGGATTTTGCTTCGCTTTTCGATTTCGGCTTTTCCGGCGCATTGCGGTTGGTGAAATGGGCGTTGCCGAGCCCGGTGCCGATGGTCAACACGCCCCAGCCGCTCACATCCTGCATGAACGGGATCTGCGACAGACCCTGGACGACCGCGTCGTTGTGGACGATGACGAAGGTCGGGTGGTCGCAGATCTCCGGTATCGCCTTTGTCAGCTCTTCCGGCAGGTTAAACCGCTCGCTTTCCCAGTTGCCGCCGGGAAGGTTCTGGCCGCCCCGGTCGATCGATCCGTCCGCCTCGATGATGCCGGGGCAGGCGATGCCGATCAGCGGCGCCGGGATGAGATTGGCCTTTTCGGCCTTTCCGATCAGATCCTTGAGCATGTCGACGAGCTGCTCGATGGTGGCGCCGCGCCGGGGCGCATCGTCGGCATGCCGCCAGAGGGTCGATTTCCAGACGCGTGCCTTGGAAAGATCCGGCGCCTCCTTCATGCGCAGCTCGACGACTCCGGCGCGGATGTTGGTGCCGCCGATATCGACGGCGAGGATCGCTTCATGGCCTTTCAGCATCCAGGCTGGCATCAGGTGGGCAGCGCCGATCAGGCCGGCATCGTCGGGGTGATGCTGGATCGGCACGACCTCGATCTTGCAACCCTCCGCCTTGAGGAGAACCATGGCCCGGGCGATGGCCAGTTCGCCCACTGCGCTTTCCCGAAAACCGCCGCCGACGACAACCCGCTCCGTCTGTTTCCAGTTTTCCTGCTTCAGGTAGCGGGAGAGGACATGGGTCAACTCTCCGGCAAAATCATCGATTGCGCCGATGATGAGTGCCGCGGCTTCCTTGTCTTCGCCGTGCAGCAGTGCATCGATCTTCTTCTTCGACAGTTCTTTCGTCGGCTTGTCGCCGAGCGGATCGTCGCCGCCCTTGCTGACGCGTTTGCGCCATTCGTCGAGCTTTTCCAGGAAGGCGGATTTTCGCGCCCGGTCGCCGATGAAGCCGTCCTTGTCGCGCAGCTCGATGTTGTAGTTATCGACGATCACCGAAGGCAGGTCTTCGGCGCCATGGATGATCGGGGCGGCGATATCCTGCGTCTTTCGTGCTTTGGTTTTGGCCATCGAGGTTCCTTCTGCCGTCATGCATGTCGGCGAAAACGCGGAGAAGGGAGGGAGGTTCCGGCGCAGGGAGAATATGAGTTACCATCATCGGCTTTTCGGTCGCGGGGCGTTATCGTCTCGAAAAACTTGCCTTCGCGCCGGGCTGACCTACCTCGTTTTGCATGAGCGAAGAACAGTTGACCGAACCTACAATCCCCACCGACACCGACCGCATCACCGACGCGGTTTTCGAGCGGATCGGCGCGCGTCCCGACCAGTGGGCGCTGTTTCTCGATATTGACGGCACGCTTCTCGACCTGGCGCTGACGCCGGACGAGATCGTCGTGCCGGAAACGCTGCCCGATCATCTCCACCAGATTTCCGACAGGATGGGTGGGGCCATGGCTTTGGTGACCGGGCGGGCATTGCCTTATGCCGACGCCCTGTTCCGGCCGCACCATTTTCCCCTGGCCGGCCTGCATGGCGCGGAAATGCGGGCCGCCGACGGCCGGATGATTTTTGCGACGCCGACGCCGGAATTCGAGGCGGTCAAGGCGGCGCTCGTTCGCGAGGCCGAAAACCTGCCGGGCGTGCTGATCGAGGACAAGGGCGCGGCGGTGGCCGCGCACTATCGACTGGCGCCGCAATACGAGGCGCTGCTGGAGCGGCGCATGCGCCATTATGTGCAGGAGGCGGGGCCGGGATGGGCGCTGCAGCTTGGCAAGATGGTCTTCGAAATCCGCCCCGCCCGCGCCAGCAAGGGCGACGCGGTGGAACGTTTCATGCAGGAGCCGCCGTTTACCGACCGCCTGCCGCTCGCCATCGGCGACGACCTGACGGACGAATCGATGTTTGCCGTCGCCAATGCGCGTGGCGGCCATTCCATCCGCGTCGGTTTTGCCGCGGCGACCACATGCGCGCAGAGCCGCGCCGTTTCCCCCACCTACATCCGATCTGCTTTGGCAATGATTGCTGCCTGACCGGCCTGCAATCACGCCGGAATGCGCACCACGGCCCGCAGGCCGCCCTTCGGGCTATCACCCAGCGTGACGTTGCCGCCGTGGCTGCGGGCGATGTCACGGGCGATGGCAAGGCCGAGGCCAGTGCCCGACGCGTCGAGGTTGCGTGCTTCATCCAGACGGAAGAACGGTTTGAACACGTCGTCGCGGGCGTTTTCCGGAATGCCCGGCCCGTCGTCGTCGAAGGTGATGGTCAGCCATTTCACGCCGTGGCGGGCTTCGATGTCGAGCGTGTTGGCGTACCGCCGGCTGTTGGTCGCGAGATTGGTCAGCAGGCGGGTGAAGGCATTCGGCCGCACGGAAACCTCGTCGTCGCCTTCGATGCGGTAGGTCATCGTCTTGCCGTGCAGCTCGGCGTCCACCTGCAGCTTGTCGAAGAGGGCGCTCAGCTTCAGCTGGCCGACGGTCTCTTCCGTCTCGCCCTTGGCGAAGGCCATGTAGCCTTCCAGCATCGTCTGCATATCCTCGACATCCTCGCCCATGCCCTGCAGGTCCGGATTGTCGCCGGCGAGCGCCAGTTGCAGCTTGAAGCGGGTGAGGATGGTGCGCAGGTCGTGGCTGACCCCCGTCAGCATGGCGGTGCGCTGCTCGATCTGCCGCTCGATGCGCTCGCGCATCAGGATGAAGGCGAGGCCGGCACGGCGGATTTCGTCGGCGCCGCGCGGTGAGAAGTCGGGCGACTTCTGCCCCTTGCCGAAACTTTCCGCCGCTTTCGCCAGCGCCAGGATGGGCCGGATCTGGCCGCGCAGGAACAGGATCGAAATAACGATCAGGACCAGCGACGCGCCGACCATCCAGAGCAGGAAGATGTGCGTGTTCGAGGCATAGGTCTGGCTTCGGCGGGCAAAGACGCGCAGCACCTTGTTGTCGAGCTGGATGCGGATTTCGACGAGACGGGAATCGCCGAGCGTGTCGATCCAATAGGGCAGGTGGATCTGCTTGTTGATTTCGTCGGAGAGAATTTCGTCGAGGATCGAGAAGAACGGTTTTGGCCGCGGCGGCGGCAGTTGCCCGCCTTCCTCGATGGATACCGTCAGGTTCAGCCGTTCGCGGGCGATGCGGATGATGTCGGAAACATCCTGGTTCTGCGGGTGCAGCTCGATCAGGTCGATGATGGCGGCGACGTCGCGGGTGACGGCGGTCGAAAGCCGTTGCGTCACCATCTGCCAGTGGCGTTCCATGAACACGAAGGCGATGACTGTCTGCAGCAGGATGATCGGAATGAGGATGATCAGCAGTGACCGGGCGTAAAGGCCGGTTGGCAGCTGCCGACGCAGCCAGCGCCCCATAGAGCGTAATCCCGTGGACGTGCCGCGTTCCTGATCGCGCCTTAGAGTGTCGAAGCTTGCCATCGGGCGTGCCCCTCAAGTTGATCGGCTATCGGGCTAATCGATGCTCAGCCGGTAGCCGATGCCGCGGACGGTCTGCAGCCAGACCGGATTGGCCGGGTCGTCCTCGATCTTGCGCCGCAGGCGATTGATCTGGACGTCGATGGTGCGCTCGCCCACCTCGGCATCGCTGCCGACGAGTTCGTGGCGCGGAATGGTGTCGCCGGCGCGCAGCGCAAAGAGCAACATGATCTCCTGCTCGCGATCGGTCAGCCGGATGATTTCCGATGCCTTCTTCAGCTCCTTGCGCGAGATGGAGAAGGTATAGGGGCCGAACATCACCTGCTCGATCTTCGGCGCGCCGCTCGGCACGTTGCGGCGCAGGATGTTGTTGATGCGCAGCACCAGTTCGCGCGGATCGAAAGGCTTCGGCAGGTAGTCGTCGGCGCCGGCCTCAAGACCGGCGATGCGCGCGGAGGATTCGGCGAGCGCCGTCAGCAGGATGATCGGCACCTTCTTGATGGCGGTGAGGCTCTGGGTCAAGGACAGGCCGGATTCGCCCGGCATCATCACGTCGAGAATGATGAGATCGAAATCCAGGCCGTTGAGCTTGCGCCGCGCCTCCGCCGCATCGGCGGCGACGGTGATGCGGAAGCCCTGTTCCACCAGGTAGCGGTTGAGCAGGGCGCGGATGCGCGTGTCGTCGTCCACGACCAGAAGGTGGGCGGCATCGTCGGAAAGGGGCGTCTTTGTCGTCATCTCATCCAGCTTCCGATGTCTTGCGGTCGCGCATGCCATCGAGGAACAGTTTTACGCCGGGGCGCATTTCCGGCGGCACCTTCTCGAATGCCCGCGCGATACGGCGGGATTGCGGCTCGGCCAGCGCCAGCGCCAGGTCGCGCCCGGCCTGTGTCGGGTAAAGCTTACGCTGCCGCCTGTCTTCCGGGCCGGCCACCTGGCGAATATAGCCGGAATCGATCAATTGCTTCAGTACGCGTGCCAGGCTCTGCTTGGTGATGTTGAGCGTATCCAGAAGGTCGGCCACCGTCATGCCCGGCTCGCGGTTGACGAAATGCACGACGCGGTGATGCGCCCGCCCAAAACCGCTGCTGGCAAGGATGGCATCCGGATCGGACACGAAGTCGCGGTAGGAGAAGAACAACAGCTCGATGATCTCGAAATCGATTGTCTCCGTATTGCCGAGCGCCGTCTCCAGCGGTTCCGGTTTGGCAGCCTTTGCATGCGACTGTCGTGACACCTCGGCACTTCCTTTCCTGTAACCCGTCTGCGACGAAAGAATCGCCAAGATATGTCAGCCTTGTTGACATAAATTTTCGTCGCTGGTAATTTCCGCCCCCGAACGGAGATCCTTCGGTCGTCTGCTAGATTGTTCAACCTAAGCGCTGACCCCTGAAACTCCAACAAAAATCAAGGATAAGTTTCAACCCCTTTGCGCTTTCGATAGACTGTAAGGGTGGGGATAATCAACTTTTAAAAGCATGGCGTACGGGCGCCGGAGGAAGAGAAGATGGCAGCAGTTCCTTTTGACCAACTCGACGGATACATCTGGTTCAACGGCGAGTTCGTGCCGTGGAAGGAAGCGAAGATCCACGTGCTGACGCACGGCCTGCATTATGCCAGCGGCGTCTTCGAGGGCGAGCGCGCTTATGGCGGCCGGGTCTTCAAGCTGACCGAACACAATCAGCGCCTGCACCGCTCCGCCGAAATCCTCGGCTTCAAGATCCCCTACAGCGTCGAGGAACTGGATGCGGCGACCATCGAGCTCCTGAAGCGCCAGGGTTTTGCCGATGCCTATGTCCGGCCGATCGCCTGGCGCGGCAGCGAGATGATGGGCGTTTCGGCCCAGAACAACCGCATCAACGTCGCCATCGCCATCTGGCAGTGGGGCAGCTACTTCAATCCGGCCGAAAAGCTCAAGGGCATCCGCCTCGACATCGCCGAATATCGCCGTCCCGATCCGAAGACGGCGCCGTCCGCTTCCAAGGCTGCCGGCCTCTACATGATCTGCACGATTTCCAAGCATGCTGCGGAAGCCAAGGGTTACGCCGATGCGATGATGCTGGATTATCGCGGCCAGGTGGCCGAGGCGACCGGCGCTAACATTTTCTTCGTCAAGGACGGCGTCATCCACACGCCGCTGCCGGATTGCTTCCTGAACGGTATTACCCGCCAGACGGTCATCGAGCTTGCCAAGCGCCGCGGTTATGAAATCGTCGAGCGGGCGATCTGGCCGGAAGAACTCTCCACCTTCAGCGAATGCTTCCTGACCGGCTCTGCGGCGGAAGTGACGCCGGTTTCGGAAATCGGCCCCTACAAGTTCACGCCGGCGACGATCAGCGAAACGCTGATGAACGATTACATGCGCGAAGTGTATCCGGCGGAAGCAGCCGCCGCGGAATAAGCGGTTCGGGCACATTCGATTAAGGGGGCGGTCGGCAACGGCCGCCCTTTTTGCGTTGAGAGGGCTGTATCCCGCGAAACAGCGGAGCGGCAGCCGATCCGGCATTGTCCGGCTCAAGCAAGGCGAGGGCGATTGTCGAGATCGTGCCGGACGCCACGAACGAGACCGGAGAGACCGATGACCACAATTTCGCCCGCCATCCACGCCGAATCGCAGGTCCGCAAGCAGCTGCGCCCCGTTGTGATTGCCGTCGTCACTGCCAAGCTTCTGGCGGCCGCAATCCTCGTTACTTCGGTCAATCTGGCTCCTCCCGCCGTTGCCGACATGCAGGTTGCCGCGCTCAGCAAGAATTAAGCTGATCCCACTGCCTTTTCTGTCTATACCGCCATGCATCGAACACGTCGAAGCGAGGCGCTCATGGGCATGCTCCAGGCCGGTATCATTCCGGTGACCCCTTTCCAGCAGAACTGCACCATTCTCTACGACATGGAGACCAAGGAAGGGGTGGTGGTAGATCCGGGCGGCGACGTCGACACCATCCTGCAGGTCATCCGCGACAACGGCTTCGACATCAAGGCGATCTGGCTGACTCACGGTCACATCGATCACGCAGGTGGAGCCGACGAACTGCGCGAAGCCCTCGGCATCCAGGTCATCGGGCCGCATGAGGACGACCTGCCGCTGCTGCAGGGCCTCGAGAAACAATCGAAGATGTTCAATGTGCCGATGGTTGTGCGCAACCTCGTGCCCGACCAGTGGTTGAAGGATGGCGACCGCGTTTCTTTCGGCGATCACAGTTTCGAGGTCTACCATTGCCCGGGTCATGCGCCGGGCCATGTCATCTATTTCCACCGCGAGCAGGGTTTCGCCCATCTCGGCGACGTGCTGTTCCGCGGCTCCATCGGCCGCACCGATCTTCCCGGCGGCGATCACCAACAGCTTCTCGATTCGATCCGCGACAAGGTCCTGCCGCTCGGCGATACCGTCGGTTTCATCTGCGGTCATGGCCCGGGCGGACAGATCGGCGAGGAGCGGCGGACCAACCCGTTCCTCAAGGGCATCTGACAGGCGTCCCAAACGAAAAATGCGCCGGGCAAGACCGGCGCATTTTCAAGGATCGGATTGTCCCGCCGTCAACCGGCGGTGCAGAAGTGTTCCTGGCCGTCGTAACCGACATAGGTGCCGGTCGACGGATCGAAGCTGCGGTAACGCTGCGAGCAATAACGGCGCCATGCGCCCGACCACGGGCGAAGCTCGCGCGACGGCTCGACATAACCCGGATCTTCGACATAGACGCGGCGCGAGCGATAGACCGGCACCGGCTCGACATAGTCGGGATCGACGTAAACCGGCTCTTCCTCGACATAACGCGGCTGGTTCGCAAGGGCGGAACCGATGAGTGCGCCGGCAGCCAGGCCAGCGACGCCGAGCGCAACCGCGTCCCGGTCGTTATGATGGCGGCGCCAGTGGCGGTCGCCTGCGGATGCAGGCGCAATGGCAGTCAATGTCGTCGCTGCGACGGCGACGCACAGAACAAGAGTTTTCAAAATCGTGTTCATCGGTGGTGTCCTCGACCCAGAACCCGAACGTCAATGTTCGTTTCATCTGATGAAGGCACACTATCGACCTTATGCTGAATGGTGTCTGAACGACAAAACCCGGCATGACTGCCGGGCTCCAACTCGAAGCACAAAGCCGAAAAGGCTTAGCCGGCGATCTGCAGATTGACGGCCTTCGGGCCCTTGCCGCGACGATCCGGTTCCGTGTCGAAGCTTACCTTCTGGTTTTCCGAAAGTCCCGAGAGGCCGGAAGCCTGCACGGCAGAAATGTGTACGAAGATATCCGCGCCGCCATTGTCCGGCTTGATGAAGCCGAAGCCTTTGTCGGTGTTGAAGAATTTTACAGTGCCAGTCTCGGCCATGCGTCAGGTCCTTTTCTCTCCGCCCGTGTCAGACCGGGCAGCATTACACTATCTTGCCCTGGCGGGCGGGGGGCAGGCAGTTCTCGAATTTTGAGGAAAGGGTCCCGTGTTACCGCAATCAGCGAAACGACACTCCATAACGGATGGTCTTTCTTCCAATCGCCCGGAACTTCTTGCGTCTCCGGCGCGCATTCATTTTTAAGGTCTTCCCGTGTTCGCAAAATGCCCGAACACAATGAGAGTGCTGTGTTTATTTAAAATTGGCAAGCAAAACTTTTCTAAAGCCGCGTACGGCCATGCCGCGCGAAACCGGTCTGGACTTCGTGAATCTGTCTCCGGGGAGCCGTGAGGATGGCTCCGGCTTGCAAAATCCATCGCAAACGATGTTTTTTGCACAATATTACGGCACTCGTGGGTCATTTTGAGGCGCGGACTGCATTTTATAGTATCGGCACAAAAGTTTAAAAAAAGTTCGGTCTTTTCACCGGCACGATCGAAAAGCTGTGCTTGTAGCATGTCTGGCATAGATGCTTCGCCGTTTGCCGGCGTTTTCAGGCTATCGGAGGGATTGATGCGTGCCTGCTCAGCAAGACCTGTTGGCATTTTATTAACCCAACGTATGGCTTAGCCGATCTTGGCCCGTTTTCGCAATCTCTAAATTGCAGAAATTGCTCGAGCGGGGAAGGATGGTGCAGGCGCCTGGCTGCGGTTCTGGATGTGCCGGCGGGTCCGCGCCTGCCGCGCCCGGTTTTGCACGGGGTCGGCAAGGAACGCCGGTTGTCACAGGCGGCAACCGGCTCATGCATCGATGTCGGAACCTAGATCTGGACGAGCTTGCAATTCTGGTCGGTCATTCGGGTCCAGCCGGCGATCAACTCGCTCGGTACTTGGGAATCTGTGCCGATCGGTACACCTGCATATGTCCCGGATGCCTTTTTCGGATAGGAAACCCAGGTGATGTCGTCATTTGCCTTGTAAAAAAGATCGCTTCCGGAAGGGTTCGATTTTGACGAATGCACACGATTCAGAAGTATGACGACGGATTTGGCCATCGACCCGCCAGAGTTCGGGCCGAGGCCTTTCATGATGCGGTAGAGCGTCGTCGAAGGCGATTTCAGCCCTTTTTTTACCCGCTTGGAAATCTCCTCGGCGCTCATATAGGTCGCGCCGGTCCATGTGCGGTTCGTTCCATTCGCAAAGGTCAGCAGGTGTCCGTGCTTGCCGCCGACGGAGACCTCGTTGTTCTTGATGTGGGCGATGAAAAGATCGCTGGCGAGTTCATCCTTGGCGCGACCGATATCAGGAATATGAATTGCATACATTCCGTTGTGGCCAACATAGATCAGGCCCATGCAGCCGATGATTCCAGTAATTCCAATTTTGTCGTTGGCGTTTCCGTATTTGTACATCGGGGCGAAATACATTTGTTTTCCAATATCTTAATGTTAGTGATTTATTAATGATATCGGTCTCGTCAAAAATTGACAATGTGGCCGCGTGTTATTACATGCCTCAAAATTGTATAAAATAGCGTCGAATGAATACTTCATTTTCTCGAAATTCAACTTGCCGGTGAGGGCTCGACCAGCTGCGCATCCAGAATGTAGCGCAGGGGGCCACGTTCCGTCGCATCGAAGGGCCAGCAGGTCGCCAGAACAAGATGGCGGCCTTGTGCGGCGATGTCGATGCCGTTTTCGTCCCAGCGGCTGACGCGGCCCTGGCCGGCGATAAAGCTCATCGTCCTGCCGTCGGCCCGTTCGACCTCGATACGGTCGCCGGGCCTGACATCCTTCAGCCAGCTGAAATGCGTATCGCGATGCGCTGCAATGACGGCGGTGCCTTCATCCCCGGGTTTGGGCGTGGTGGCAAGCCAGGCAGGGCCGAAAGCCAGGGTTTCGCCATTGGCGCCGGCGAGCACGATGGCCGACTGGCCGATGCGCGGGGCGCTGATCCTCGCCGCCGTGGTGAAGTCCGCCCAGGGCCATGGCCGGCTCGGACCTTCCCCGGCCAATTCCGCGGCAAAACTGCGGGCCAGCAGTACCTGCGCCAGCTGCGCCTTGGCCTTGATGTAAAAACCGTGCCCGATAAAAAGCAGGCCGCACATGCCGATGGCCGCGGCGGTCGCGGCAACCAGCGTTTCGAACCGGTCGAGGCGCCCCAAAAACATGGGGCGCCGTGCTGTTTGCGGCAGGGCCATCATCAGCTCCGCGCGAAGAGGCGGACGCGGCGCAGGCGGAGCCAGAACGCTGCGGCCAGCGCCGTCAGCAGAAGCAGCAGGCCGATCAGGATATGGCGGTCTGCGGGTGTTGCCGTCTGCGGCAGGTTGACGCCGGCGCTACGCTTGGCGAGCAGGCTTGCGGTTTTTGCCGTCGGGGCGGCGGCCATCATCTCGGCCGTCTCCATTGCCACCTGCTGCAGGGTACCGGCAGGCAGGGAGGCATCCTTGTCACCGGTCGGCGAGGGCAGGAGCGGCTTCTGTTCGCCGTAGACCTTCTCGAAGTCCCAGCCTTCCGGCAAGTTCACCGGCATGTCCGTATCCGTCAGCGGCTCGTTTTTCGGGCGCGTGGCCGTGACGTCGACGGCGACGAGGCTGGTGACGCGCGAGACGAGGTGGTGGGTCATCGCCACCGTCTCGATCTGCCGGTCGATGGCCTGCGGATCGTTGATGCGGTAGCCGCTGGCTTCCAGGTCGTCGATCTTGCGCCGCGCCCACAGCTTGGCGATGCCCTTGCCGGCAGCCGCCTGGTCGATGCTCATCTCGACGCGCCACGGCTGGTCGCCGGTGCGGCCGGTGATCAGGAGTTTGCCGGATGTGCCGCCCGCCGGCAGTTCGGCGGTCAGCACCACCGGCTCACCGGCATAGAGGTCGGGCATCGGGTTCGGCGTGATGTTTTCCGCCTTGGCCTGGTCGAAGGTGGCGGCGATATCGGTCATGGCCGGATGTTCCAGCTTGCCGAAGAGTTCGCCCATTCGGGCGGCGACCTGGTCCTCCGAGCCGATATGGGTGAAAGTGCCGCGGCCGAATTCGGCGGCCTTGCTCATGAAATGCGTGTTCGGGGCCGAGCCGATGCCGACGGTGAAGACGCGGGCATCGCCGCGGTTGCCGTCGATCTCGCTGAAGAGCTGGCCCTCGTTGCCGATGGCGCCGTCGGTCAGGAACACCACCTGGCGCAATGCGCCTTGCGCCACTGGCCCCTGGTTTCGCAGGGCCGCCTGCAGCGCCGGCAGCATCTCGGTGCCGCCATCGGCCGTGAGGCCGCGGACATAGGCGATGGCCCGTTCGCGGTTGTCGGCAGAGGCGGGGACGAGGCCCTGGAAATAATCGGTCATCGTGTCATCGAAACGGATGACGTTGAACCGGTCACCGGCCTTCAGGTTGGAGATCGCCAGCGCCAGGCTATCGCGCGCCTGCTCGATCGACGGACCGGACATCGAGCCGGAATTGTCGATGACGAAGACCACCTCGCGCTTGGCGGGCGTGGCGTTGTCCTGCTGCGTGGCGGGCGGCGTGACGAAGGCCATCAGATAGTCGCGCCCGGCGACCGTCTCGCGAAAGAGGCCGGCGGTCGGCGTCTTGCCGGCGGCGGCTTTCCAGGTCAGCTCGAAATCGCGGTCTGCCGGCACGGCCGACGCTTTCAAGGCGATCAGCCGCGACTGCGTGTCCGGTTCGGTCAGGGTGATCTCGTGGAAGGGCGACTTGACCTCACCGAGCGGGAAGCCGGCCTTCAGGTTGACGGTCAGCGATACCGGGTTGATCTTGGCATTCTTTTCCGGATCGAGCACCGGCGGTTCGATCTTGTCGCGGTTTTCGACGGGATCTTGCGTGACCGCAAAGCCGGTTCCACCGTTGAATTCGACCGACTGGACGATGGGTGCGGGATTGTAGCGCGGCGCCACCACCATCGGGAAACGCAGCGAGAACTCGCCGCCCGACTGGCGGACCGCCTGCTGGTATTCGATCTGGATCACAATCGTTTCACCGGGGCCGATATTGGCGACCTGGTTGGTAAAAATGTTCGGCCGCTGCTGTTCCAGCAGGGCCGCCTTCTTGCCGTCCGCCTTGGCGTCCTCGTAGATCTGCCGGGCTTCCTCGCGCGGCTTGATCTGCCCTTCGATGAAGCGGTCGCCGATCTGCATGCGCAACTCGTCGACGGCGGAATCGTCGGTGAGCGGGAAGACGTAGGTGCCTTCCACCCAGCCCTTGCTCGGATTCTGAAAGCGCTGGGTGACCTTGACGCGGGCGATCGGGCCGGAAACGTCGATCTGCACGTCGGTCTTCAGTCGCGGCGCCTCGACGAAGTATCCGAGTTCCTTCGACGGGAAGAGCAGGGCGCCCGAATTCATGTCGTTGGGCCGCACCAGTCCCGAAAGTTCCGCCGTTGCCGGCACAACGGTTTCCGCTCGAGCGACCTGTGTCGTGCTCAACAGGCTTCCCGTCGCCGCGAATGTGGCGAGAAGCGCGGTCATCGCGATCCATAGGGCGCTGCTGCCGCGCTGTGCGCGGAGACGCCGCGCCGCACTCTCATTGTCCGTGAACATCTCAAACCCCCAAGTTCAGTCTTCACCGCATCAGATGAGGCCTGAAAGCCGGCGGGCTATGGACGGAATTGCGGCGGGGCGGCGCATTTCTCATGACGAATTGATGGCAATCGAAGATTGCAGCGGCGGATGAGAATTCTGCGAATAAAACGCTACACCAGATCGTCATTGTCTATATTCTCTAGGGATTTCAGCTTGCTTCGTCATCGGATGATGAAGGGCGAGGTGTGTCTTTTGGTTGTGTTTGTGCGCCTTTTGCCAGCTGGGCGAGGCAGGCGAGCTGTCTGCGGATGCGGTTCATTTCACAAAGTGATGGTTTCCATCACGAGAAAACATGCATCGGTAACGCGTTTCTGCTTGAAACCCCGGGCGACATTCGACATAGAGCATGTCGCCGGCCTTTGGCCCGGAAATGCCCGGGCGCCGGCTGTTTTCAACAGATCAGGATCGATCATCATGGCCTTCCTTGCCGACGCCCTTTCCCGTGTAAAGCCCTCTGCCACCATCGCCGTTTCGCAGAAAGCGCGCGAGCTGAAAGCCAAGGGCCGCGACGTGATCGGTCTCGGCGCCGGCGAGCCGGATTTCGATACGCCCGACAATATCAAGCAGGCCGCCATCGACGCGATCAATCGCGGCGAGACAAAGTACACGCCGGTCGCCGGCATTCCCGAACTGCGCAAGGCGATTGCCGCGAAGTTCAAGCGCGAGAACGGCCTGGACTACACGCCGGAGCAGACGATCGTCGGTACGGGCGGAAAGCAGATTCTTTTCAACGCCTTCATGGCGACGCTGAACCCGGGCGATGAAGTCGTTATCCCGGCACCTTACTGGGTGTCCTACCCGGAAATGGTGTCCTTGTGCGGCGGTACGCCGGTGATCGTTTCGGCGACGCAGGAAAACAATTTCAAGCTCCAGGCCGCCGATCTCGACAAGGCGATCACGCCGAAGACCAAGTGGTTCGTGTTCAACTCGCCGTCCAACCCGTCGGGCGCCGCCTATAGCCATGCCGAACTCAAGGCCCTGACCGATGTGCTGCTCAAGCATCCGCATGTCTGGATCCTGACGGACGACATGTACGAGCACCTGACCTATGGTGACTTCAAATTCGTCACCCCGGTCGAAGTCGAGCCGGCGCTCTATGACCGCACGCTGACGATGAACGGCGTCTCGAAGGCCTATGCCATGACCGGCTGGCGTATCGGTTATGCTGCCGGCCCGCTGCCGCTGATCAAGGCGATGGACATGATCCAGGGCCAGCAGACCTCCGGTGCCACCTCGATCGCCCAGTGGGCGGCCGTCGAGGCGCTCAACGGTCCGCAGGACTTCATTCCCGCGAACAAGAAGATCTTCGAAGGCCGCCGCGACCTCGTCGTGTCGATGCTGAACCAGGCCAAGGGCATTACTTGCCCGTCGCCGGAAGGCGCTTTCTACGTCTATCCGTCCTGCGCCGGCCTGATCGGCAAGACGGCGCCGTCGGGCAAGGTCATCGAGACCGACGAAGATTTCGTCTCCGAACTGCTGGAATCGGAAGGTGTCGCCGTCGTTCATGGCTCGGCTTTCGGCCTCGGCCCGAACTTCCGCATTTCCTACGCAACGTCGGAAGCCCTGCTGGAAGAAGCCTGCAAGCGCATCCAGCGCTTCTGCGGCGCCTGCAAGTAAGCAGCGCTTTCAGACTGCCATTCATGAAGGCGGCGCCGCAAACGGCGCCGCCTTCATCGTTTTCAGGATTTGAGTTTTTCCGCAGCCAGGACGTCCCGGTTGAAAATCCGATCGCGTTCGCGCCAGACCGCCGGCAGGCAAAGCAGGCCGAGGCAGGCGAAGGCAATGATCGTCTTGGTGAGTTGCGACAGTTCCGTCGTACGCCCGTCGACATAATAGACCATGTAGACGATCAGCACGTGCCAGACGTAGATATGCAGCGAATGCCGGCCGAGAAGCTGCAGGTACCGGATCGAGAACAGCCGGGTGACGAGATTGGCAATACCTCTGATGACGGCACTGCTATGTTTTGGTCCGGCGATCAGCAGCCAGGCGAGGCCGAGTGCCACGGCGGCAAAGTTCAGAAGGTAGACCGGTCCGAAATCGGCGCGGATCTCCATGGTCGCGAACTTGTCGAGCATGTATTGCGGCATCATGTCGTGTGCCGTCATGATGCGCAGCGGCAGGAAGAACAGGCACAGCGCCAGCGCCATGCGCGGGATGAAGCTGTCCTCCGGCCGGAAGATCTTCGTCCAGTCCACCTTGCCGGTCGAGGTCAGTACGCCGATGATCAGGCCGGCGAAGAAGACGATCTGCCAGCCGAGCAGATTGAAGCTCGAGCGAATCGCCTCGCCATCAGTCTTCAGCATCCAGGCGTTAATCGGTTCGGTGACAAGGCGCTGAAGCCCGAGCTGTCCCGCGATCCAGACAATCAGCGAGACCACTGCGACGCTGCCCCAGCGGCCCTTGAGGCAGAACCAGACGGCAGCCGGCGCAAAGATCATGTAGACGATGTATTGCGGCAGGATATCCATGAAGGTCGGCTGGAAGAAGAACGACGCGATCAGCGACAGCCGCAGCGGATCGTCGAAATGCGAATAGGCCAGCCAGTTGTTCCAGATGCGGTAGGCGTTCGGCAGGATCATCTGCGCCGCCAGGATGACGATCACCGTTCCCATGGCATAACGATAAAGCTCGAAGGCACGGGCCCAGATCAGGTCGCGGCCGGCGGCATATCCCTGCTTCACCATCTTGCGGGCATAGACCATGCCGATCAGCAGGCCGGAGAGGAAGACGAACCCTTGCGCATCCTCGACGAAGGCGAATTGCCGGTGATTGACCTCCACCAGCCAGTAACCACCGACGAAGATGAGGTGATTGATGAGCATGAAGACGAGGAAGTACCCCCTCATGCCGTCGATAACATCAAATCTTTTCAAGGACTTGATCCCTTGTTCCTGCCACCTTGCGAAAAGGCGGAGACATCGAGAAGCGGCGACTCATGTTTGCACCGCACGAGCGAAATGAGCTGGGAGGGTAAAAGTTCCGGGATGAATGCCGGATGAAGGGGGTGTATAGGAGCGTGAGGGTTGGATTGAGGCGATTGAGTTCGCTTCTCACAACCCGATCGCCGTCAGCATGATGAAGGTGGCGAAAAGGATGAAGTGGGTCATACCCTCGATGGCGTTGGTTTCGCCGTCGTTGAGGTTGATCGCGGCGGCGATCAGGGTGATGGCGATCATCACCGTCTGCACCGGCGTCATCGCCATGACGAAGGGCTGGCCGGTCCACAGCGCGATGGCTTCCATGACCGGTACGGTGAGGATGACGGTGGAGAGCGAGGCGCCCATGGCGATGTTGACCACCGCCTGCATGCGGTTGCGCAAGGCTGCCCTGAGCGCGGTCATGATCTCGGGCGCGGCGGAAATCGCCGCGACGATGACGGCCATCATGGCGATGGGCGCGCCGGTGCCCTCGATGCCGTGGTTCAGCAGCACGGACATCATTTCCGCCAGGAAACCGATGATGACGACGCCGGCGAGGATGACGGCGATGGCGAGCGTGGTCGAGCCGTTTTCCTCCTCGGCGTGGTCCGTCGCCAGCGGCTTCTCCGTGCGGGGATAGGTATAGCTGAAGAAATAGCTGTGCTGGCCGACCTGCATGCGCAGGAACAGGGCGTAGAGCGCGATCATCGCGCCGATGGTGAAGACGGAATAGTAGGGCCATTTGTCGTGCGGAACGAACTCCGGCACCACCATGGAAATACCCATGGCGGTGAGTATCATCACGCCGTAGGTCTTGCCGCTGTCGTCGTTGTAAGGCTGCTCGCCGTGGCGGATGCCGCCGAGCAGGGCGGCAAGGCCGAGGATGCCGTTGATGTCCAGCATCACGGCGGAATAGATCGTGTCGCGCACCAGGGTCGGCGACGAGCCTTCGTTGCTCATCATGATGGCGAGGATGATCACCTCCACCAGCACTGCCGACAGCGTCAGGATCATCGTGCCGTAGGGATCGCCGACCTTGACGGCAAGCACTTCGGCATGATGGGCGACTCGCATCGAGGCGACGACGATGGCGGCGACAAGCGCTGCTGCGGCCATCAGCGAGACAAGCTTTCCGGCCTCCAGCAACTGGTGTTCGGTCGCAAAGACGATCGCGCCTGCGACGATCGGAACGAGCAGCAGGCGTTCCTGTTTCAACTGATCGAACATCCCGCCCCCGATGATTTCTTCCTGACAGCAGCAATCTAAGGCATTGGCGGCAAGCAGCAAGCGGTGGTCTCGGCCGATGTTTGCAGTCTTGCTGTTTTGATGAGATAGTGGCCGCATCGCGACAACAGGTAGACCCGGATGCCCGCGATCTTTGGGAGGATATGGCGGACGGGCGGTGGCCGTGCGCGCCATGGCTCCGGATCGAGGAGATGATGGATGAAGATTGTCTATGAAGTCGTGCGGCATGACGGCGGCTGGGCCTACCGGCTGGGAGATGTCTATTCCGAAGCCTTCCCGACCCATGCCGAAGCACTGGAGGCGGTGCGTATCGTGGCCGCCGAACAGCAGGTGGCCGGCGAGGCATCGGTGATCAGCTATCAGGACAAGGACGGCGTCTGGCGCCGCGAATATGACGATGGCAGCGACCGGCCGGAGCCGGAGATCGTCGACAGCCAGTGGGTCGGCGCGCCGCAATAATCCGCGCGATGCCTATGCCTCGGGGTCGGCTGGTCCGCGGCCGATGTAATCCCTGAGTCCTTTTGCAAGCGCGTCGAAGGTCACGCGGTAGCGTGCGGCGTTCCTCAGATTCTCGTGCATCGTCACGTAGGTTTCCAGCCCGAGCGCGATGTCGTTTTCGAACAGGCGCACCATGCCGGCATCCCGCCTTGCGAGCAGAACCTGGCAGACGCCGATGCCGCCGCCGGCGCGGATGGCGGCGATCTGGGCGAGGTTGCTGTCGGCGCGCATCGCAAACCGGTTCTCGGCAAGCATGGGCAGATGGCGAAGCATGGCACGGATATAGGCCTTTTCCCGATCGAAGCCGATCAGCCGGTGCTGTTTCAGCGCCTCGAGGGTTTCGGGCCTTCCATGGCGGCGGAGATAGGTTTCATGGGCGTAAAGGCCGAGATCGATGCTGCCGATATGGCGCACCAGCAAGGCCTCCTGCGCCGGTGCGGTCATCCGCACTGCGACGTCCGCCTCGCGGCGCAGCAGGTCCTCCACCCGGTCCGACAGCGATAATTCGATGACCAGGTCGGGATGGTCGTCCTGCAGCCGCGCCAGGATCGGCGGCAGCACCTCAATGCCGATGACGTCGCTGGCGCTGATGCGCACCGTGCCGGCGACCCGGCCGCGTTCTCCGGATGCGGCGCGTAATAACGCCGATGTCGTGGAAAACAGGGTTTCCGCGTAAGGACGCAGGTCGGCCGCAAATTCCGTCGGCATCAGCCCCTGCTGCGAGCGAACAAACAGGGGCGCGCGAAAATGGTCTTCAAGGGCATCGATATGCCGGCCGACCGTCGGCTGAGTCAGGCCGAGTTCCCGCGCCGCAGCTGACAGCGATCCCGTCTGCAGCACGGTGAGGAAGGTGCGGTAGAAATCCCAGCTCGGTTCGGACATATTCATACATTTTTGTATATCATGTCCATGAATTAAGGCAATTTCGTTTATTTTGAAATGGGCTGATACTCCTTTCAACCGAAAAGGAGATGAACATGACAAGCGAAAACCCGACATCCCGCACGGCACTTATCCTGGGCGCCACGGGCGGCATTGGCGGCGCCGTTGCCCGCGCCTTGCTGCAACGTGGCTGGACGATCAAGGCGTTGAGCCGCAATGCAGCCGCGGCACGGCGAAAACTTCCGCAGGCGAACTGGATCCAGGGCGATGCGCTGGACGCGGAGGCGGTGAAAGCAGCAGCGGCCGGTGCCGACCTGATCGTGCATGCCGTCAATCCGCCGGGTTACCGGGATTGGGAAACCCAGGTCATGCCGATGCTGGAGAACACGATTGCGGCGGCATACGACAGCGGTGCGCGCATCCTGCTGCCGGGCACGATCTACAATTTCGGGCCGGATGCCTTTCCGGATCTGCGCGAAGACAGTCCCCAAAACCCGCAGACGAGGAAGGGTGCCATCCGCGTGCAGATGGAACGGCGCCTGAAGGCGGCGTCAGCGAATGGGGTTTCGGTGATCATCCTGCGCGCCGGCGATTTCTTCGGTCCGGGGGCTGCGAACAACTGGTTTTCGCAAGGGCTGGTCAAGCCCGGCAAGCCGGTGACATCGGTCATCTATCCCGGCCGGGCTGGCGTCGGCCATCAATGGGCCTATTTGCCCGATGCCGCCGAGACCATGGTCCGTCTGGTGGAACGGGCCGCGTCGCTGCCAGCCTTTGCCGTCTATCACATGCAGGGGTTTTGGGACCGCGATGGTACCGAGTTGATCGCCGCCATCGGCCGGGTCGCCGGCCGCCAGCCAAAAATCCGGCATTTCCCGTGGTGGCTGCTACCGTTCGCGGCACCTTTCGTGCCGTTCATGCGGGAACTGCGCGAGATGCGTTACCTGTGGGAGCAGCCGCTGCGCATGGACAATGCGCGACTGGTCGCGGCGATCGGTGAAGAACCGCGCACCGCCATCGACGAGGCTATCGCCGCGACGCTGGGCAGCCTCGGCTGCTTGCCGCAGACTATCGCTTCGGGGCGCGCCGCCGACCGGGGCCTGCAGGCATTCGTTTAACCGTCCAGTTCGGCGGCAGCGATTTCGGCGACCTGCCGGTCGCTGCCGGGGTCGATGCCGTCGCTCAGGAACCAGGCTGCCGAGAGGCCGGCAAAGGCAAGCGTCCATTGCAGCAGACGCTTTGCGTCACGGCCGGTCTCGGCGCAGATGACGGCCAGTTGCCGCTGCAGCCGGCCCGGCGATGCGACGGTCGGCAGGTCGGGATTGCAGAGCATGTTGGCGTAATCGAAGCAGCGTTCGCCATAAACCCGCTTGGGATCGATCGCCAGCCAGCCGCGCGCCTCGAAATCGAGGATGTTGTCGTGGTGGATATCGCCGTGCAGCGGACCGATTTCGCGCGGATCGGCGAGAAGCAAGCGCGCTGTTTCGGCCGAACGCAGCAGAATGCCGCCATGCCGGCTTGCTGCGGCATCGAGTTCCTGGAACCAGTGTTCAAGCGGCCGCAGGTCAGGCATCGGCGCGGCGCGTGGCGCATGCAGGCGGGCAACGGTGCGGCACATGATGCGGGTCGCCTCGTCATCCTCGCCTCCGAGTGCCATGCGCATCACCGAGCGGTTGCCGGTGGCACGCTCGATGAGTAGGGCATCTTCGTCGGCTTCGTAGACCTTTGCCGCACCGTCTCCCTGCCACCATTTCATAACCAGGCCACCGAAGCGCTCTTCCGCATCGTGGGCGATCTTCAGCATGGCCGGCCGGTTGTGCCACGTCACCGGCAGCAGTTGGCTGGAAGGCGTGACGATGCGAGCGCCATCCGGTACCAGCGACCATTTTTCGAGATAGGGGAGGAAGAGGTCGTTATCTGCCGGCTTCAAGCGGTGCTCCCTGACAAAAAAAGCTCCCGCCGGATGGGCGGGAGCTTCAACGTGGGAACAGGGCCTGGCAATATCAAGCCAGGGCTGCGTAGTCGGTGTAGCCCTTTTCTCCGCCGCCGTAGAAGGTTGCACGATCCGGGGCGTTGAGATCGGTGTTTTCCTTCAGCCGGCGCGGCAGGTCCGGGTTGGCGATGAACAGCCGGCCGAAGGCGACGAGGTCGGCCTTGCCGCTCTCGATGGCATCGATGGCCAGATCGCGGTCGTAACCGTTGTTGACCATCCAGCCGGCCTTGCCGCCCGCCTTCTGGTAGGCGGCTCGCAGCGCGACGTAGTCGAACGGTGTGTCGCCCTGCTGGTGATCACGCGGACCGCCGGTGGCGCCTTCGATGACGTGGATGAAGGCGAGGCCATACGCTGCAAGTTTTTCGACGGCGTAGGTGAACAGGGCCTGCGGCTCCGGATCGAAGGCGTCGTTGGCCGGCGTCACCGGCGAAATGCGCAGGCCCACCCGGCCGGCGCCGATTTCCTTGGACACGGCATCGACGACATCCAGCAGGAAGCGGGCGCGGTTTTCAATCGAGCCGCCATAGTCGTCGGTGCGCTGGTTGGTGCCGGAGCGAAGGAACTGGTCGATCAGGTACCCGTTGGCGCCGTGCAGTTCGATGCCGTCGAAGCCGGCGTCGATGGCGGCGCGGGCGCCCTTGCGATAGTCGTCGACAATGCCGGCGATCTCGCTCGTTTCCAACGCGCGCGGCGTGGAGGTTTCAGCAAAGCTGCCATTGCCGTCGGCGTCGATCAGGTAGGTCTTGGTCTTGGCGGTGATCGCCGAGGGTGCGACGGGCGCTGCGCCACCCGGCTGCAACGAGACGTGCGAGACACGGCCGACATGCCAGATCTGCGTGACAATCTTGCCGCCGGCGGCATGAACCGCATCGGTGACCTTTTTCCAGCCTTCCAGGGCTTCCGGCGTATAGAGGCCGGGAACGTCGGCATAACCCTGGCCCTGCTGGGTGATCGGCGTGCCCTCGGTGATCAGCAGGCCGGCAGAAGCGCGTTGACGGTAATATTCGGCATTGAGTTGGCGAGGAACGGCGTTCGGCGACCGGTTGCGGGTCAGCGGCGCCATGACGATACGATTGGCGAGCGAAATGTCGCCGATCGTGATGGGATCGAAAAGACTAGGCATTGTTGCACCTTTCATTGGGTCTGCTTGGGAGGAGCAAGACGGCTTTGCGTGGGATCAGAGGGTGGTCTTGAGATGGTGGAGGAAGGCGGCGATGGTTTCTTCGTTGCGGCGATAGAAAATCCATTGACCGACACGCTGCGTGGTGACGAGGCCGGCACGCTGCAGCGTGGCAAGATGGGTGGAGACGGTGGACTGCGACAGGCCGCATCGTTCGAACTGGCTGGCGCAGACGCCAAGATCGAGCGGATGAAGCTGCTCGGAGAAATGAAGCTCCGGTTCCTTCATCCACACCAGGATCTGCAACCGGGCAGGGTGGGCGATAGCCTTGAGGATCTCATCGGGGTTCATGGGGTTCACATCGATAAATCGAGATTTGTCGATATATGTATCGAGTTTTCTCGATGTATCAAATCACGTTCCCGTGATCTTGCAATTGGCTTTGGCTTGGATAATATCGGAAAAAAAAGAGGGCCACCGGAAAGATCCAGGGCCCTTTATAAGTGTGAAGGTCAATAAACCTCCAGAGGGGAACAGCTGCTGCGGCGGCACTGGGAGGAAAAAGCCGCCATGTGCATCAGCTGTGTGCAATATGGTGGTTTTTTGTGCAAAGCACAATGGGCGAAAACGCACTGCAGCTATGCATTTTTGATCAAATGGTAAAAAAACAATAAACAAAAAAAGAGGGCCACCGGAAAGATCCAGGGCCCTTTTAAGTGTGAAGGTTATAAAACCTCCAGAGGGGAACAGCTGCTGCGGCGGCACTGGGAGGAAAAAGCCGCCATGTACATCAGCTGTGTGCAATATGGTGGTTTTTTGTGCAGGGCACAATAGGGCAATATTGCACTGCAGCTATGCATTTTTGACCAGCTGGTAAAAAGACAAAAAAAGAGGGCCACCGGAGTAAACCAGGGCCCTGCAAAGTGTGAAGGTCATAAAACCTCCAGAGGGGAACAGCTGCTGCGGTGGCACTGGGAGGAAAAAGCCACCATGTGCATCAGCTGAGTGCGATATGGTGTTTTTTTATGCATGGGACAATGCTTATTTATGCATGGCTGACATGCATAGCGTGCAATTCTTTGGCGGTATTGTGTGAATCGATAGAGGGTGCAGGTTGCAAAACTGCCCCGTCGTAACCATGTTTGCCGTGTTAACTCTATGAAATCTATAGAAAATTAAACAATGCGCTGCACAAAAAAGCAGCGCAATCAGAAGCTCCAGTTGCGTGCTTTGGCAACGATGAAATCACGGAAAGCTTTCAGCTTCGCGGCATTTTTCATTTCGTCCGGATAGCAGAAATAGGTGTCGAAGGACGGAACGTCGGCATTGATGGCGAGCTGGATCAGGCCCGGGTCGCGGCCGACGATGTAATCCGGCAGGCAGGCGAGACCGATTCCCAGTAGGCAGGCGCGCTTGATCGACGTCTGGCTGTTGATCTGCAGGTGCGGACCACGCTTGTTGTCGGAGGAGCGGCCGGCGATTTCCAGCCAGTTGACGTCCATCAGGTAGTTCGGCGCCGGTTCTCCGAAAGAGATGATCCGGTGGTTGTCGAGATCCTCCACCGTCTGCGGCTCGCCGTAGCGGTTCAGATAGGAGGGGGCGGCATAGACGTGCATGTGCACGGTGAACAGCTTGCGCTGGATCAGGTCCGATTGCTGCGGCTGGCGCAGGCGGATGGCGCAGTCGGCATGCCGCATGTTGACGTCCAGCTCCTCGTTGTCGAGGATGAGCTGGATCTGCACGTCAGGATAGAGCTGCAGGAATTCCTGGATCTTGTCGGTGAGCCAGCCCTGGCCGAGGCCGACGGTCGTCGTGACGCGCAGACGACCGCTCGGCTTTTCGGTGGTTTCGGTGAGCTGCATCTTCACCGTTTCGAGCTTCAGCAGCACCTCGTGGGCGGTCCGATAGAGGAGTTCGCCCTGTTCGGTGAGGATCAGGCCGCGCGCATGGCGGTGGAACAGCTTGACGCCGACATCCTGCTCCAGCGCGCTGACCTGGCGGCTGATGGCCGATTGCGACAGATGCAGCTTGTCGGCCGCATGGGTGAACGAGCCGGCTTCCGCTGCGGCATGGAAAATGCGCAGCTTGTCCCAGTCCAGCGGCATGCCTGTTCCCCTCATGCTTCTTATTACTCCGCTGCGATTGCGACTGTGCCGACCCCGGCGAGATAACGTTCGGCCTCGAGCGCTGCCATGCAGCCCATGCCGGCGGCGGTGATCGCCTGGCGGAATGTGTCGTCCGTCACGTCGCCGGCGGCGAACACGCCGGCGATATCGGTGGCGGTGGAGTCCGGCGCCGTCCAGAGATAGCCGTTCGATTTCAGCCGCAGCTGGTCCTTGAACAGTTCGGTTGCCGGCGCATGGCCGATGGCGACGAAGACGCCGTCGATCGGCGTATCGGTCACCGTACCGGTGCGCACATCACGCAGCCTGGCGCCGCTGACGGAGGGCGGCATCGGCGGCTTGGCCGGCGTGCCGGTGATTTCGGCAACTTCCGTGTTCCAGAGGATCTTGACATTTTCCTTGGCGAACAGCCGCTCCTGCAGGATCTTTTCGGCGCGGAAGCTGTCACGGCGATGCACCACCGTCACCGAGCGGGCGATGTTGGAGAGGTAGAGCGCTTCCTCGACGGCAGAGTTGCCGCCGCCGACGACGATCACATCGCGGTTGCGATAGAAGAAGCCGTCGCAGGTGGCGCAGGCGGACACACCAAAACCCTGGAAATGCTGCTCGCTTTCGATGCCCAGCCACTTGGCCTTGGCGCCGGTGGCGATGATCAGCGTCTCGGCCGTCCATACCGTGCCGGAATCGGTCTGCAGCGTGAAGGGGCGACGCGACAGGTCAACATTGGTGACGAGGTCGTTGACGATCTCGGCGCCGACATGCACGGCCTGTTTCAGCATCTGTTCCATCATCCACGGGCCTTGCACGGGTTCGGCATAACCGGGATAATTTTCGACGTCGGTGGTGATCATCAGCTGGCCGCCCTGTTCCATGCCGGCGATCAGGACGGGCTTGAGCATTGCGCGCGCGGCATAGATCGCCGCCGTATAACCGGCGGGACCGGAGCCGATGATCAGCACCTTGGTATGACGGGCTTGCATGCGCATTCCTTTCAAAAGACGTCGGGCGCAGGGGGAGGCGCGCGCCCGTTGGGGCGTTGGGACGCCCCTATATGGGGACCCATTTATGATTGCTCCATGCAAATATTCAAGGGCAGCCCTGCGTTAACAACAAGGCAATTGGCATGGCAGTAATATTCAGTCTCCCGAAAGACACATTCTTGCGTATTTCGTGTCTTGCGGTAGAAGGGCAGCGAATGCTGAGAAAGGTTTTTCCGTGCTGCGCGCAGAACTCGACGCCATCGATATCAAGATATTGCGGGAATTGCAGCGGGACGGTCGGATGACCAATGTCGAGCTTGCCGACCGCGTCGGCATCTCGGCCCCTCCCTGCCTGCGCCGGGTGCGAAAACTGGAGGAGGCGGGTGTCATCGAAGGCTACCACGCCATGCTCAACGCGCCGAAGCTCGGCTTCGATCTGGTGGCCTTCTGCATGGTCGGCCTCCGGCACCAGTCGGAAGCCAACCTGAAGGCCTTTGCTGCCGCGACAACCGGCTGGCCACTGGTGCGGCAGGCGTGGATGGTCTCCGGCGACAGCGATTTCCTGCTGCATTGTGTTGCCGAAAACCTGACGCAGTTCCAAGACTTCGTCATCGAGGTGCTGACGGCCAACGAGCATGTCGATACGGTGCGCACCATGCTGACGATCCGTCAGGTCAAGAAGATCGGGCTGGTGGAGATCTGAGCGAGTCGGGCAGGTGACGGGCTGCAAGGAGCCTTCTTTCGTCATCCTCGGGCCTGTCCCGAGAATCTGCCGCCGCGTACCAAGCCATCGACGATAGTGGATTTCCCTGACGTGCTTGGATCCTCGGGACAGGCCCGAGGATGACGTCGCGGGTGTGGCAGGGATGTGGGTAATCTACGCCGATGGCCCAATTGGCTGCAATTGCGCCAGCCGAAGCGGTCAACGCGCCGAAAGCAGCCGTTCGTAGACTTGCCCGATGGCGGTCGCTTCGCCCTCGATGCTGAAATTGCGGCAGACGTGATCACGGCCGTGTTTTCCGGCCTCAAGGCGGCGACGGTCATCGTCCATGAAGACAGCTGTTGCATCACGCATCGCTGAAAGATCGTCAGCGGCGATGATCGTGCCGGTTTCCCGGTCGCCCCGCACCACCAGTTCTCCGAAGGCGCCGACATCGGTGGCGACGACCGGCACGGCGGAGGCCATGGCTTCCAGCGGCGTCAGGCCGAACCCTTCCCAGCGCTGCGGCGCGATGAACAGGTCGAGGGCGCGGTACCAGTCGTTGATGTTGGTGTGCTCGCCGACGAAAAGGATACGTTCGGCAAGGCCGGCCTTGGTCACGCGGTCCTTCAATTCGGTCTCGAAGGCGACATGCTGGGCGGTGGCGCGGCCGGCGATCACGGCGATCCAGTCGGGACGTTCGGGCAGGAGCGCAATCATCGTATCGACGAAGAGGTCGGTGCCCTTCTGTCGCCGCACCCGGCCAAAGCAGCCGGCAATCTTTTTCGTCGCGTCGAGGCCGAGTGAGGCCTTGGCAGCCGTCTTGTCGGCGGGCGGCGAAAAGCGGTTGGTGTCGATGCCGTGCAGGATGGTGGTGTTGTCCACCGTCAGATAGGCGGCTGTCTTGGCGCTGGTGGCGATGACGGCGTCCATGCGGCCGATCAGGAACTTCGTCCAGCCGGTGTGGCGGCGCTGCGAGGCGGAGGTGAAGACGATCTTCAGCGGCATGCGCAGCACGTCGCGCAAGAACAGGGCCGGCAGCATTTCGATGTTGCGCCGGGCATGCCAGACGCGGCGGGCGCGGCCGGGCGGCCGTGTCCAGAGCCGGAAAAGATCGGCAAAACCGATACGCGGCAGCGCGGCCGGCAGGCCCGGCCCCAGCGTCGCGATCTTCTGGCCGAGTTTGGTCTGCACCGGCACCAGCTGGATGATCGTCGACGTCACGCCGGACAGGCGCCGCTTGAAATTCGGCGCGATGACCTCGATGTTCCGGATATCGGTCACGCGCCGCTCCTGTCGCGTTCAGGGCAAGCCGGGGCGATCAGCCCCAGGAGATGGCGAGGATCTCGTAGGCCTTGGAGCCGCCGGGGGCGTTCACTTCGATCGAATCGCCGACTTCCTTGCCGATCAGCGCGCGGGCGATCGGCGAGGAAATGGAAATACGGCCGGCCTTCACGTCGGCTTCCTGGTCGCCGACGATCTGATAGGTCTTCTTCTCTTCCGTGTCTTCGTCGACCAGCTTGACGGTGGCGCCGAACTTGATGGTCGAGCCGGACATCTTGCTGAGGTCGATGACTTCGGCGCGGGCGATCAGGTCTTCCAGTTCGCCGACGCGGCCTTCGTTGTGGCTCTGGGCTTCCTTGGCAGCATGGTACTCGGCATTTTCGGAGAGGTCGCCATGGGCGCGGGCTTCTGCGATTGCCTCGATGATTCGCGGGCGCTCTTCCTGCTGACGCCAGCGCAGCTCTTCCTGCAGCTTGACGAACCCACCTTGCGTCATCGGTACCTTATCAACCATTTCGCTGTCCTTCGAACCTCATGTCGCCTAACCGACGACACAAAAAGAAACAGGTTCCGAAGGGGACTTCGGAACCGTGCAATCATCCGTATTGCCGCCCTTATAGCAGATCGCTTGTCATGATTTCCAGAAAATTCGCCGGCCCCATCCGGACGTGCGTCGCCACACCTGCCGGAAGGCCGGTTTCCGGACCCTTGTCGGAAGGGTCAATTGTCGCACATGAAGGCGGTCATGCAGTCGTCACGCGAGCCGTTGAAGCTCGGGGTAGCGCGGTGACGACGAACAGGACGAACCTTTTCTTCCACGACGACAGGACGCCGGCGCGCCTGGGACACTTCCGCATCCTCGCGCACCACACGACGCTTGGTTGTCTGCGTCGGCTTTGCCTTCGTCTCTATACATTGCCCCTTCTTGGACAGGATTTGGCCGGCAGCACAGGTTTTGGCAACGCAGACACCATTGCGAAGCTCTTCCCGGACGCTGCAGACCGGCGCACAAACCTTGCCGGTGGTCGATTTGAGCAGGTCAAGCGATGCCTGGGAGGGCGTCTCTGTATCGATCGATTTTTTTGTTTCCCGGCCAAAGCGCTCCAGCGCCTTTTGCGATTGCGGACCCCAGATGCCATCCGCCTTGCCGAAGGCGCAGCCGACGCGGCGCAATTCCTCCTGCAGGCCGCGGGTGAGGGCGACCATGTCCTCGGCCGGGTTGTCCTGCGTTGGCTGCTCGTCAGGAACGGCTGCGTTTGCGGTGTTGTTGTCGGGTGCCAGGATGGCAGGCTCTTCGACCTTCGGATCCAGTGCGGCAATTTCTACCGGCTGTGTTTCGACCGAGCTTTCTACCTTTGTCTCGATGACAGGTTCGGCTTTCGGTTGGCGGAGTGTGTCAAGACGGGCCTGCGCCACTGTCGCGAAGGCACAGGAGCCAAACTGACGCAGATGGTCTTCAAAAAGCGCTGGATTGTTCTGGTTTTCGATCGCGGCCCAATGTGCAGCCGCGTCCCGGCAGGGATCATTGACGACGGTTACCGGCGCGACGACCGGTTTCTCTTCGACCAAGACCGGCTCCTTCAAATAAATACTTACGCCGGGTAGCCGTCCGTATTCAAATGGCGTTTGCTTTCCGTCCGTCTTGGCCTGTACCGCGTCGGCCACCTTGCGGAACAAAAGGCTAAGCTCGAGGCCGGGTTGTTCAATATGGGCCAACAACGCTTCCGTATAGGGGCTGTGCTTGCCGTCGCCATCGAGCGCGGTCGTGCCTGCGGCAGCGGCATAACTCACAAGCATGCCCGGATTGGTCTCGACCTTCGCCAGGCCCCGGCTGATGGAGCGGGTGGCGTTCGTCGGTTTCATGCTGTTGGCGAAGGGATTGTCGCGGCAGGCGTCCAGAAGCACCAGCTTCAACGCCTTGGCGCCTTCGATTGCCAGCATGACATGGTCGAGGGAAACGGTTTCGAACTGGACGCGGTTGTCGGATTTCAACTTGGCATCGGTCGGTATCAGGTAATTCTTGCCGTTCATTTCCATGCCGTGACCGGCATAATAGACCACCGCCAGATCGGCCTCGCGGGCCGCATCACTGAAGTCGGCAAGGGTCTGTTCCATTGCCGCCTTGCCAAGATCCTGCTGCAGCGTCACGACAAAATCGAGCCGGACAAGCGCATCGGCCATGGCGCGGGAATCATTGGCGGGATTGGGAAGACGGGCGACCTGATTGTAGTTCGAATTGCCAATGACCAATGCCACCCGTTTTTGCGCCTGCGCGACGCCAAGTGACAGAAGCAGCCAAGCAAACACCAGAGCGGCCAATCTGACTAGATGAGACGAAGGCAATCTATGCATATCGATAACCGGCTTCGTGGTTCGTGCTCTGGCCGATCGATCGTACAGGAAGTTCGATAATCGGCAACGGCTTGATGTCAAACACGGGCGAGCAGGCGCAGATATTCGTTCGATGCAGGTTCATTCCTCTCGGTTGACGCCCAAGGGATCTTGACGGAAACGAAAGGAACATATAGTGAACATTTTAATGAAGAAGTCGCTGAAAGAACGTCTGGCGGTGCTGTCCGATGCCGCAAAATACGATGCGTCATGCGCTTCCAGCGGGACGACCAAGCGAGACTCGTCGCAGTCCGGCGGGCTCGGATCGACAGAAGGGGCGGGCATTTGCCATGCCTATGCTCCGGATGGACGATGCATTTCGCTGCTCAAGATCCTGCTGACCAATTTCTGCATCTATGACTGCGCCTACTGCATCAATCGTTCGTCCAGCAATGTCGAGCGAGCAAGGTTTTCGGTGGAGGAGGTTATTTGGCTGACGCTGGAATTCTACCGCCGCAACTATATCGAGGGGCTGTTTCTCTCGTCCGGCATCATCCGTTCTTCCGACCACACGATGGAGCAGATGGTGCGCGTGGCGCGGGAACTGCGGACGGTTCATAATTTTCGTGGCTACATTCATTTGAAGACGATCCCGGAAGCCTCGGCGCAACTGATCGAGGAAGCCGGGCTGTATGCCGACCGGCTCTCGATCAATATCGAGCTGCCGACGGATACCGGCATCACCCGGTTCGCGCCGGAAAAGCGGCCCGCCAACATCCGCCGTTCGATGGGCGAACTGCGTCTGAAGATCGAGGCCGCCGGCGAGCCGACGCTGCAGACGAAGAAACGTAAGCGTTTCGTTCCGGCCGGACAAAGCACGCAGATGATCGTCGGCGCCGACGGCGCGGACGATGCCGCCATTCTCGGCACCAGCGCCAGGCTCTACGGCAGCTACGATCTGAAACGGGTCTATTATTCCGCCTTCAGCCCGATCCCCGATTCGTCGAAGAACCTGCCGCTGATCAAGCCGCCGCTGATGCGCGAACATCGGCTGTACCAGGCGGACTGGCTGTATCGGTTCTACGGTTTCAGCGTGCCGGAGATCGTTGAAGGTCGGCCGGGCGGCATGCTGGATCTCGATCTCGATCCGAAGCTTGCCTGGGCGCTTGCGAACCGCCAGCACTTTCCCCTCGACATCAACAGAGCGGATCGCGAGATGCTGCTGCGGGTGCCGGGCTTGGGGACGAAGGCGGTAAAATCGATCCTTTCGAGCCGGCTTCACCGCCGGTTGCGGCTGGAGGATCTGAAACATCTTGGTGTTTCGATCCGCAAGGTGCAGCCGTTCGTCACCGCCGAGGGCTGGTCGCCGCGCCGACTTGCCGAGCGCGCCGACCTGCGAAGCCTGTTCGAGCCGAAACCGCAGCAATTGTCGTTGTTATGATCCATCACGCCATCGTGAGGGGCAGGGGAGATTTCGCGGAGTGGCGAAACCGGGCGCGGGCGTTCCTGTTCGCCGGCATCGAGCCGCAGGCCATCGACTGGCAGGAAGCGTCGATGGATGCCGGGCTGTTCGGATCGGAAGAAACGCCGCTGCCGCCGCCGGCGGAAGGAGCTGCGATCCATGTGCCGGCGGCCTTCATCGACCTGGCGACGGCAGTCGTCTGTCATTCCGATCCGGCCCGTTTCGACCTTCTCTATCGTCTTCTCTGGCGGCTGGCGCGGGAACGGGCGTTGCTGCAGGTGCGGGCGGACGAAGAGGTGGCCTGGGCACGGCTGCTGGAAAAATCGGTGCGCCGCGATAGCCACAAGATGACGGCCTTCGTGCGATTTCGCGAAATCGCATCGGCTGTGACGGCGCGACGCAGCTTTGTCGCATGGTTCGAGCCGGATCATCATATCGTCGCCCGCACGGCACCGTTCTTCCAGCGCCGTTTCAACGACATGGACTGGGTCATTGCCACGCCGCGGGGCACAGCCGCGTGGGACGGAACTCATCTGACGCTCTCCGACGAACCGGCGGAAAAGCCCGATATCAGCGACGATGCCGACGAACTCTGGCGGATCTATTATGCCAACATCTTCAATCCGGCACGGTTGAAGGTGAAGGCGATGCAGGCCGAGATGCCGAAGAAATACTGGAAGAACCTGCCGGAGGCAGACCTCATCCCCGGACTGATCGCCGATGCGGAGGCGCGGGTGATTGCCATGGCGAAGCGGCAGGCAAGCGAGCCGCTTGCCTTTCACGACCGCCTGCAGGCGGCAGCGCGAGCCGTTCCCGCCGAACCGCTGCCGCCCGCCGGCACGCTCGAGGCGCTGCGCACGGAGGCGGCAAGCTGTACCCGGTGTCTCCTCCATTGCAAGGCGACGCAGACGGTTTTCGGCGAAGGGCCGGACGATGCCGAGGTGATGTTTGTCGGCGAGCAGCCGGGTGATCAGGAAGACCTTGCAGGACGCCCCTTCGTCGGTCCGGCGGGCAAGGTGTTCGATGCGGCCGTAACCGAGGCGGGTATCGACCGGCGCCGGCTCTACGTCACCAATGCCGTCAAGCATTTCAAGTACGAGCCGCGCGGCAAGCGGCGCATCCACCAGAAGCCGAATATGGGCGAGGTGGAAAAATGCCGCTGGTGGCTGGCCCGCGAGATCGATCTGATCAAGCCGAAGCTGGTGGTCGCACTGGGTGCCACGGCTTACGCGGCGTTGACCGACGGCAAGGAAAAGCTCGGCGATATCAGAGGGAAGGCAATGCTGCTGGAGGGTGGCAGGACCTTGTTCGTCACCGTCCATCCGTCCTACCTCTTGCGCATTCCCGATGCGCAAAGGAGCCATGAGGAGAATCGGCGTTTCGTGGCGGACCTGATCGCCGTCCGACATCTCATGGCCCGGCTGGCTTCGGAGGAGAAAAAATCGGTCGCCGGCTAAATTTCTTCGGAACCCTTGGCCTCTTTTCCGGTTTCACCGAAAGGAGGAGTAGGTCATGAGCATCATTCAGTATTTCGGACTGTTCGATTTCATGCTGGTCGCCACCTTGGGCGCACTTTTCGTCGCCAGTCTGCTGGACGAAGCATGAGCTCAAAAGAGAAGCGGCGCCCGAGGGCGCCGCTGGCATGATGGGATGTCCGCAGGGGCGGGACCGAGGTTTGCCCTTGTCTCAGAAGTAGCTCTGCAGCGGGCGGACTTCCAGGTTGCCGGCCTTCAAGGCCTTGATCGCCTGGGCGGCAGCCTCGGCGCCGGCCATCGTCGTGTAATAGGGCACCTTCTGCATCAGCGTGGCGCGGCGCAGCGACTTGGAGTCCGAGATCGCCTTGGTGCCGTCGGTGGTGTTGATGACCAGCTGGACCTGGCGGTTGCGGATGGCGTCCTCGATGTGCGGACGGCCCTCCAGAACCTTGTTGACCTTGGTGGCGGCAATGCCCTGTTCGGCAAGGAAGCGGGCCGTGCCGCCCGTTGCCAGAACCTTGAAGCCGATTTCGGTCAAAAGCCGGATCGCCGGCAGCACCCGTTCCTTGTCTTCATCGCGTACAGAGACGAACACCGTGCCTTCACGCGGCAGCTCGACGCCGGCGCCGAGCTGTGACTTGGCGAAGGCCAGCGCAAAATCGGTATCGAGGCCGATGACTTCGCCGGTCGAACGCATTTCCGGTCCGAGCAGGATATCGACGCCCGGGAAGCGGGCGAAGGGGAAGACGGCTTCCTTGACGGCAATGTGCTTCAGGGCGCGCGGATTGGGCTTCTCGCCGTAGGCGGCAATCGCCTGGTCGAGCTTTTCGCCGGCCATGACGCGGGCAGCGATCTTGGCGATCGGCGCACCGATGGTCTTGGCGACGAAAGGCACGGTGCGCGAAGCACGCGGGTTGACTTCCAGCACGTAGATAACACCGTCCTTGATGGCGTACTGGACGTTCATCAGGCCGCCGACATTGAGCGCCTTGGCGAGTGCCGTCGTCTGGCGCTCCAGCTCGTCGACGATCTCGGTGGAGAGCGAACGCACCGGCAGCGAGCAGGCCGAGTCGCCGGAATGGATGCCGGCCTCTTCGATATGCTCCATGATGCCGGAGACGAACACATCCTTGCCGTCGCACAGCGCATCGACGTCCACCTCGATGGCGTTGGTCAGGTAGCTGTCGAACAGCAGCGGGTTCTTGCCGAGCAGCGTGTTGATCTGGCCGGTCTTGTCGTTCGGGTAGCGCTGCTTGATGTCTTCCGGCACCAGGCCCGGAACGGTGTCGAGCAGGTAGCTCTGCAGCTGGCTTTCCGAATGGATGATCTGCATGGCACGGCCGCCGAGCACGTAGGACGGGCGCACCACCAGCGGGAAGCCGATCTCGCCGGCGACGAGGCGCGCCTGCTCGACCGAATAGGCGATGCCGTTGTTCGGCTGGGCGAGATCGAGCTTCATCAGCAGTTTCTGGAAGCGGTCGCGGTCTTCGGCCAGGTCGATCATGTCAGGCGCGGTGCCGAGGATCGGGATACCGTTCTTTTCCAGCGCTTCGGCGAGCTTCAGCGGCGTCTGGCCGCCGAACTGGACGATGACGCCGACCAGTTCGCCCTTCTCCTGCTCGGCGCGCAGGATCTCGATCACGTCTTCGGCCGTCAGCGGCTCGAAATACAGGCGGTCGGACGTGTCGTAGTCGGTCGAGACGGTTTCCGGGTTGCAGTTGATCATGATCGCTTCGTAGCCGGCATCCTTCAATGCGAAGGCGGCATGGCAGCAGCAATAATCGAACTCGATGCCCTGGCCGATACGGTTCGGGCCGCCGCCGAGGATGACGACCTTCTTGCGTTCGGAAACCTCAGCTTCCGAACGGGCAGCGCCGACGAAGGGCGTCTCGTAGGTCGAATACATGTAGGCGGTCGGCGAGGCGAATTCGGCGGCACAGGTGTCGATGCGCTTGAAGACCGGGCGGACGTTCAGGCGATTGCGCAGCTCAGCCACTTCCTTCGGGCGCTTGGCCGTCAGGCTGGCGAGGCGGGCGTCGGAGAAGCCCATGGCCTTCAGCATGCGCAGGTTATCGGCATCCTGCGGCAGGCCGTGCTCGCGGATGCGCGCTTCCATATCGACGATCGCCTTGAACTGGGCGATGAACCACGGGTCGATCTTGCAGCCTTCGTGCACTTCGGCTTCGCTCATGCCCAAACGCAGCGCCTGGGCGACCATGCGCAGGCGGTCCGGCGTCGGCGTGCCGATGGCGGCGCGGATGGCGTTGCGGTTGTCGCTGCCGGCTTCGAGGCCGGGGATCTCGATTTCGTCGAGGCCGGTGAGGCCGGTTTCGAGGCCGCGCAGCGCCTTTTGCAGCGATTCCGCGAAGGTGCGGCCGATGGCCATGACTTCGCCGACCGACTTCATCGCCGTGGTCAGCACCGGCGAGGCGCCCGGGAACTTTTCGAAGGCGAAGCGCGGGATCTTGGTGACGACATAGTCGATGGACGGCTCGAAGGAGGCGGGCGTGGCGCCGCCGGTGATGTCGTTTTCCAGCTCGTCGAGCGTGTAGCCGATGGCGAGCTTGGCGGCGACCTTGGCAATCGGGAAGCCGGTGGCCTTCGAGGCCAGCGCCGAGGAGCGCGAGACGCGCGGGTTCATCTCGATGACGACGAGGCGGCCGTTCGCCGGGTTGACGGCGAACTGTACGTTCGAACCGCCGGTCTCGACGCCGATCTCGCGCAGCACCGCAATCGAGGCGTTGCGCATGATCTGGTATTCCTTGTCCGTCAGCGTCAGGGCCGGCGCGACGGTGATGGAATCGCCGGTATGGACGCCCATCGGATCGATGTTCTCGATCGAGCAGATGATGATGCAGTTGTCCGCCTTGTCGCGGACGACTTCCATTTCATATTCCTTCCAGCCGAGCACCGATTCCTCGATCAGCACTTCCGTCGTCGGCGAGGCGTCGAGGCCGCTGTTGACGATCTCGAAGAATTCCGAGCGGTTGTAGGCGATGCCGCCACCGGTGCCGCCGAGCGTGAAGGACGGACGGATGATCGCCGGCAGGCCGATGGTGTCGAGCGCCTGCGCGCCGACTGCCATGGCATGGCTCATGTAGCGCTGCTTGCGGTCGGTTTCGCCGAGGTTCCACTGGTTTTCGAGCGCGTCCAGCGCCTTGTCCAGTTCGTCGCCGGAAAGCTGGGCCTTCAGCTTGGCACGTTCGGCTTCGTGGGTCTTGCGGTCGGCGTCCTTGATGTCGGTGGCGTTCGCTAGCATCGAGCGCGGCGTTTCGAGGCCGATGCGGGCCATGGCCTCGCGGAACAGGGCGCGATCTTCCGCCATGTCGATGGCGGCCGGCTTGGCGCCGATCATCTCGACATTATACCGCTCCAGCACGCCCATGCGCTTCAGGGACAGCGCGGTGTTGAGGGCCGTCTGGCCGCCCATGGTCGGCAGCAGCGCGTCGGGGCGCTCCTTGGCGATGATCTTGGCGACGACTTCGGGGGTGATCGGCTCGACATAGGTGGCGTCGGCGAGACCAGGGTCGGTCATGATCGTTGCCGGGTTGGAGTTGACGAGGATGACGCGGTAGCCTTCCTCCTTCAGCGCCTTGCACGCCTGGGTGCCGGAATAGTCGAATTCGCATGCCTGGCCGATAACGATCGGCCCGGCGCCGATGATAAGGATCGATTTGATATCTTGGCGCTTCGGCATCGTGTCATCCATTCATTCGCGTGCGCGAAAAGCCGGTCCCGGTGTTGGGATCACCGGCCGGGTCGCGCGTTTAACATCTCTAAAGGCTAGAAGCGGCTTATAGGCAAATGTCTGCGCGAACGGAACCCCATAAATGCGGGAATCGACAGAAATGAACGGCGGTTTTCCGCCGGTTTTCCGGCATAGCGGATTTTTAATCTTCTTGGTGTTGTCTGGCGTCCATGCATGGCAGTGCGTCCCTGAAACGCGAAGGCGGACACGGCATGCCCGGAACGGCGAAGAAGCGAAGCGAATTCCTCTCGGCCCTCTGGGCTGCGACACGCGGGCGCGTGTTTTCCGACCGCTGGGCCTATCTCGTCATTATCCTCTATATGGCTGTCGGCATTCTGCTGCTGCAGGCGACCGGCAACGAGAAGATGATGTCCTACGGGATCTACGTGCTGGATTGGGCGCGGATGTTCCTGTTCCTCATGCCGCTCGGCGCCATCGCCTTCGATTTTTCCGCCGTGCTCCTGCGATTCGACCGTCGTCGTAAACTGGCATTCAGCCGCACCTATTCCGTCAAGCGGCTGGCGGCGCTGGCCGGCGGCAGCGTCATGATGGTGGGGCTGATGCTCTTCCAGGGCACGTTCACCTCGGTGAAGAACACGCTGCCGGCCCTGAACGGCGGTTTTCCTTACGATACGTTGCATGCCGACATCGATGCCTGGCTGCACTTTGGCCAGGATCCCTGGCGCCTGCTTTATGCTATCGCCGCTTTCGCCCCTGTGCGGGCCATCGTCGAGTTCAACTACAACGTCCTGTGGTTCATCATCTGCTTCGGCAGCCTGTATTTCGTCGTCACCTCGCCCCGCGCCGACGCCGTCAGGAGACGTTACCTGATGATGTTCATGTTCGTCTGGGTTGTCTGCGGCAATCTTCTCGCCGGCCTGTTCCTGTCGGCGGGGCCGGCCTTTTATGGCGCGGTAACCGGCGATCACGGACGCTTCGCCGAGCAGATGGCGTTTCTGGCCGGCAGCGAATGGCCGAATTCCGCCGTCAGCTATCAGAATTATCTTTGGGCGCTCTACGAACGCGGCCTGACCGGTTTTGGCGGCGGTATTTCCGCCTTCCCGAGCGTGCATGTCGGGCTGATCATGATGAATGCGCTGTTCGTTGCGCAATATTCCCGCCGGCTCGGCATGGCGGCTTTCGCCTATGTCTTCTTCGTGCAGCTCAGTTCCGTCTATCTCGGATGGCACTATGCGATCGACGGTTATGTTTCCATCGTCGTCGTGCTGGCCGCCTTTTTCGCCCTGCAGGCGTTGCGCGGCAGGCAGGCGAGCAGCCGCAGCGCCATGCTGGTTTCCTCAGAGCTTCGCTCATAGCAGGCTCGTTGTCGTCAAGGCTTCGCTGGATTTCCTGGTTGCAGGGGATATATAGCTGAAGGGGCATATTTCGAAGTGCCATGAGCCGGGAGACAGAGCATGGAATGGAAGGGTCGCCGTCAATCGGACAATATCGAGGACCGGCGCACGTCGGCTCCTGACTCGCCGGGTGGCAACCCGTTCGGACGCGGCGGCATGCGCATTCCCGTCGGCGGCCGTTCGGGCGGCGGACTCGGCATCGGATCGATCGTTGCCATCCTGGTCGTTTGCTGGTTCCTCGGCATCAATCCGATGACGCTGCTCGACGACGGCAGCGGCAGTAACTTCCAGACGGAAAACACCCAGCAGCGCTCGACGCCGCAGAACGACGAGATGACCGCCTTTGTCCGCACCGTGCTCGCCGAGACGGAAGACACCTGGACCGGCATCTTCAAGGCGAGCGGCGAAACCTACGAGCAGCCGAAGCTGGTTCTCTTCAGCGGCCAGACCAATTCCGCCTGCGGTTTTGCGTCCTCTGCGACGGGGCCTTTCTATTGCCCCGGAGATCGCAAGGTCTATCTCGACACCGAATTCTTCCAGCAGCTCGACCGCCAGTTCGGCGCGTCAGGCGATTTTGCCGAGGCTTACGTGATCGCCCACGAAGTCGGCCATCACGTGCAGAACCTGATCGGCGTGCTGCCGAAGTTCAACCAGATGCGCCAGACGATGTCCGAAGTCGAGGCCAACAAGATGTCGGTGCGTGTCGAGTTGCAGGCCGATTGTTTTGCCGGCGTCTGGGGCAAATTCACCCAGCAGAAGGGCATTCTCGAAGCGGGCGACCTGGAAGAGGCACTCAATGCCGCCCAGCAGATCGGCGACGATACGCTGCAGAAGCGCAGCCAGGGTTACGTCGTGCCGGACAGTTTTAACCACGGCACCTCCGCCCAGCGGGTCAAATGGTTCAAGCGCGGCTTCCAGAGCGGCGACATGAAGACCTGCAACACATTTGCCGGGGATGTCTGAGGCGGCATCGTCTGATTGTTGCCGATTTGGCAAGCCCGTTGAACCGGTGTGCCGCCCCCGCCTGCTGCTCGATGTGATGGATCGGTAGGGCGGGGCACGGCTCAACTGTTTCATTCCTTGCGCTTGGCGGGACCGTGATCGACCCGAAGCAGGCATTGGAGCCCATGTGTCGTCAACGCATGGGTTGCTGTTCCACGGCAGCAAACGAACTCAATGTGCCGTCATATTCAAGTGGTAGGCCGTCTAGAAAAAAGCTGGGCGTTCCTGTCACGCCGAAGCTTTCCACGGCCTGCGATGTAACCCGGTTCAGCTTGTCGTAGATGGCTTCATTCTTGACGGCAGCATTGAATGTGTCGTTGTCGATCCCGTTCGCAGAAGCGATCTCGCGCAGAAGTCTTTCCTTCTCTTCCGTGCTGAAAATATCATCGAGCCTCGACGTAAACGCGGCGATCACCCTGTCTCGGTCCGCGTCTCCAGCGCTTTCCGCAAGCATGAATATGACGGCGTCGATGGCATTGCGGACGAAAGGGCGGATGGTGACCTTCAACTTGCCATTTTGGATGTACCTTTTCTCGAGGTCGGGAAGAACCTTTTTCTCGAAGTCCACACAATGCGGGCATGTCGGGGATGAGTACACCACAAGGGTTTTCGGAGCGGCAGCACTCCCGAGAAAGCGATCCTCATAACCCTCGGGGGCCATGATGCTGTCGGCATGTGCCGATACGGCGGCGACAGACAGGAGAATAGACGAAAGCAGGACGGTCAGGATGCGCATGAAAGCTCCAGATTGGCTGTGATACGTTAGTGGAATTGAAGGACCATGAGGCCGAAGAAACTCAGCGTCCCCAGTGCAGCCAGGGAAAGGACCCCGGCCAAGAGCACCCGCCCTCCGGACGCGAATACCGTGCGCATGTTGACCGAGAGGCCGAGGGCGGCCATCGAGACCGTTGTCAAGATTGTCGAGCCGCTCTTGGCTGCATCAACGAGATTGTCCGGTATGACGGCGAGGCTGCGAAGGCACATCATCAGGAAGAAGCCGACGATGAACCATGGAACAAGGTGTGTGAGAGACACCCGGTTTCCTTCTTCTGATCCACTTCCGTTCTTCAGGCGGAGCAGCAGAACGACAGGGCCGAGCATCAGAACCCGCATCAACTTCACCAGCGTGCCGATCTGAACGCTGGCGGTCCCCACCGGCGCGGTCACGGCCAACACTTGCGGCACCGCGTAAACCGTCATCCCTGCGACCACGCCATATTGCCATTCACTCAAATGCAAGAGAGGGAACAGGGGTGGCAGCAACAGGACGACAACGATTCCCAGCGCAGCCGTGAACGCAATGGATGCGGCCACATCGTCCTGCTTTGCGCCGATGACCGGGGCTGCTGCGACGATTGCCGAGTTGCCGCAGATCGAGTTACCGCAGGCCACGAGCGTTGCCAGCCGGTCCGGGAGGCCAAGCAGCCGACAGAGTCCGTAGCTTGAAAGCAGCGATAGAATAACCGTGCAGATGACGATGCCGACCATCAGGCTTCCGGCGCCAGCGATCGTCGCGATGCTGACGGAGGCGCCCAGAAGCACGATTGCGACCTCCAGAATGATCTTGGCGGAGAAATCCACCCCTGCCTTGAAAATCGGCGCCAGGCCGGCGAGCGTATGGAACAGGGTTCCGAGAACGATCGCGAAGACAAGTCCGTCCATCAGTTCGTAGCCGAAGACCGATGTCTCGGCGTAAACGAGAATCTGAGCGGTTGCCGTGATCATGAGGGATAATGCGAACCCGGGAAAAATTTTCAAGATTTGACGCGTATGCAAAATCTTTACTCCGTGAGAAATGATTTCAAAAAATACTCTCCCGGAGCATTCTGATATATCGAATAATATTTGACATTTCATTCTGGTTTTATGAATGATTGGGCATGACGTTCGAACAGCTGGTAATTTTCGTCGCGACCGCCGAACGCGAACACCTCACACAGGCTGCAACCGCTCTTCGGCTGACGCCTTCCGCGGTGAGCGCATCGATCAAGGCGCTTGAGAATTTTTACGCCGTGAAGCTTTTTGATCGGGTTGGACGCGGTATCCAGCTGACCAGGGAGGGCAGGGTGCTCCTCAAGGAAGCGAAGGAGACATTGGCCCGCGTGAAGGTCACCGAGGCGGTGCTTGCCGAACTGGGGAACCTCCGTACCGGCACCCTTGACGTTCATGCCAGTCAGACGATTGCGAACTACTGGCTTCCGGCGAGGCTGCTGGGCTTTTCCAAGGATTATCCCGGCATCCGGGTCAATCTCACCATCGGCAACACCGCGACCGTGGCCGCTGCGGTCATCGATGGAGAAGCAGAGCTTGGCTTTATCGAGGGTGACCTGGATGAGCCGCGCCTGGCTGCATCCACGATCGCGAGCGACAAGCTTGTGGTGGTCGTGTCGGCAGACGAGCCTGTCCAGCATGACCACGAAATCGGAAAGCTGAAATGGATCATGAGGGAGCGAGGGTCTGGAACCCGATCGGTCTTGGAAGGCGCGCTTAGCGAACTTGGGCTCGATCCGCAAACCCTCGACGTGCGCATGGTGTTGCCGTCGAACGAAGCGCTTTTATCCGCCGTACGCCAGGGTGGTTGCGTCACTGCCCTTTCGGAGACGATCGTGTCGCCGTTCGTGGAGAACGGTCAGTTGCGGGTCCTCGATTTCAATTTCTCGCCACGCCGCTTTACCTTGCTTCGTCACAAGGAGCGGCACAGAACCGCTCCCGCGCGCGAGTTCGAAGCCTATTGCCACGTTCATCGGTGATAGGGCGGGACGGTAATCGCCTTCCCGCTCACCTGTAACACGCCGGCATCGCCATGTGCCGCCGCTGTTGCGCGCTTTCGTCGATTTCCTGAGGACGGAGCAGCGGCGGACAACCACAACATACCGCTGATCTCCGAATGTTCCGCAATCCATCAAAGTTTCATCATTCATGGATCAAAAACATTGAGATGTTCACGTATTGTTTCCGTATGGTTTCTGCTGTATTCAGCTTCGCCTGCTGATTTTTGCGTGTGGTGAACTGGGAGGAGAAACCATGATCGATCCAGCCTTGGCCCGTCGCGGACTGTTCCTGGTCTTCGTCATCCTCTTTCTCGATGTCATCGGCATCGCCATCATCATCCCCGTGCTGCCCGCCTATCTGGAGGAACTGACCGGCGGCACGGTGAGCGAGGCGGCGGTCGATGGTGGCTGGTTGCTGCTCGTCTATGCCGGCATGCAATTCTTGTTTGCGCCGCTGATCGGCAATCTCAGCGATCGCTTCGGCCGGCGGCCGATCCTGCTTGCTTCGGTGCTGACCTTCGCCATCGACAATCTCATCTGCGCGCTGGCCGTCAGCTACTGGATGCTCTTCGTCGGGCGGGTGCTGGCCGGCATCAGCGGCGCCAGTTTCGCCACCTGTTCCGCCTTCATTGCCGATGTCAGCACCGACGAGAATCGCTCCAAGAATTTCGGGCTGATCGGCATTGCTTTCGGTTCGGGTTTCGTGCTCGGCCCGGTGCTGGGCGGCATCCTCGGCGAACTCGGGCCACGGGTGCCGTTTTATGGTGCCGCCCTGATCGCCTTTGCCAATTTTGCCGTCGCCTATTTCCTGCTGCCGGAAACGCTTTCGCCTGCAAACCGGCGGCCGTTCGAGCTGCTGCGGGCCAATCCGCTCGGCGCGCTGCAGCAGATGCGCAATTATCCCGGCATCGGCTGGGTCGGTTTCGTCGCCTTTCTCTACTGGCTGGCACATGCGGTCTACCCCTCCGTCTGGCCGTTCGTTTCCGCCTATCGTTACGGCTGGAGCGAAGGGCAGATCGGCCTGTCGCTCGGCGTCTTCGGGGTTTTCGGGGCGCTGGTGATGATTTTCGCGTTGCCGCGGCTGGTGACGCGTTTTGGCGACTGGCGGGTGACGGTCATCGGCTTGTCGTTCAGCTGTCTGGCGCTGGCGGGTTACGCGCTCGCCTGGCAGGGGTGGATGGTTTATGTGGTGATCGTGCTGACGACTGTGGAAGCCGTGGCCGACCCGGCCTTGCGCAGCATCGCGTCGGCCAAGGTGCCGGCTTCGGCACAAGGCGAACTGCAAGGCGCCATGACCAGCGTCAACAGCATCACCACGGTCATCGGTCCGGTGATCTTCACCCAGCTTTTTGGTTCCTTCACCGCGCCTTCTTCCCCTGTCGTCTTTGCGGGCATGCCTTATGCAGTCGCCGCCTTCTTCCTGTTCGTGGCCCTGATCGCGTTCGTGGGGCGCGTGCGTGGCGTGGGCGCGGCAGGCAATCCGGTCGTTGCTCATTGATTCATCATATTTTGTGATGAATTGATGAAATAAAAGGCAATTCTCCGAATGTGACTGGCGCATCGCGCCCGCGTCATCTAAGGCCGACCATGGCGCATTGCGGCTTGCCGACACTCAAGAACAAGAATGGTATACATCTGATGTCGACGACGATTGAAATTCCGGCAACCGTTGCCGACAGCGGCGATAACAGCTGGCGCGGCCATATCCGCGCCACGCTGACGCTCGGCGTGCCGCTGATCGGTGCCCAGCTGGCCCAGCTCGGTATCCACACCACCGACGTGGTGATCCTCGGACAGCTCGGCGCGCAGACGCTGGCGGCCATGGTGCTGGCCGGCCAGTTCCTGTTCACGGTGCTGATCTTCGGCTCGGGTTTTTCCATCGCTGTCATGCCGATGGTGGCGCAGGCCTATGGCCGCGGCGATGCGACCTCGGTGCGCCGCTCGTTGCGCATGGGCCTGTGGGTGGCGATCCTCTATTGGGTGCTGGTGCAGCCGCTTTTCTGGAATGCCGAGGCGATCCTGCTTGCTTTCGGGCAGAAGCCGGATGTCGCGGCCATGGCCGGCAACTATGTGCTGATCGCCGAGTTCGGTATCCTGCCTGCGCTGCTCTACAATGTCTTCCGGGCGCTGGTCAGCGCCATCGGCAAGGCGAGCGTCATCCTTTCCGTCACTATTGGCATGCTGGTGCTCAATGCCATCTTTGCCTATGCGCTGGTGCTCGGCCATTTCGGCCTGCCGGCGCTGGGCATGACCGGCGCGGCTATCGTCTCTGTCGCCGTGCAGTTTGCCGGCCTGCTGTTTCTCATAGCCTATATCGAGAGCATCGAGCAGACGCGCAAATACGAACTCTTCGTGCGTTTCTGGCGGCCGGACTGGAAGGCGTTTTTCGAGGTGGTGCATCTCGGCCTGCCGATCGGTATTACCGTTCTGGCCGAAGTCAGCCTGTTCACCGTCGCCTCGCTGCTCATGGGGCAGATCGGCACACTGGAACTCGCCGCGCACGGCATTGCCCTGCAGCTGGCCTCGATCAGTTTCATGGTGCCGCTCGGCCTGTCGCAGGCGGCGACGGTACGGGTTGGTATCGCCCACGGACGCGGCGATCTTGATGGGCTGATCCGGGCTTCGATTGCGGTGATGGCGATTGCAACGCTGGTTGCCGTCGTTTGCGGCCTGCTGCTGTTTTTCTGGCCGACCTATTTCGGCAGCTGGTTCATCGACGTCGATTCGGCCGATGCTGCCGCCGTCTTGGGTTTTGCCGGCCCGTTCATCGTCGTCGCCGGCATCTTCCAGCTGATGGACGGGCTGCAGGCGATTGCCAGCGGCCTGTTGCGCGGTCTCAAGGATGCCCGCGTGCCGATGATCCTGGCGCTGATCTCCTATTGGCCGATCGGCTTCCTGCTTGCCTGGGCCCTGGCCTTTCCGTTCGGCATGGGCGGCATCGGCATCTGGATCGGTTTCCTGATCGGCCTCTGCGCCGCCTCGGTGCTTTTGTGCGGCCGGTTCTATCTGCTGGTGCAACGCCAAAAGCAAATGGCCCGCTGAAAAGCGGGCCATCCTAAAATCATCGGTACTAAAGGCGATCAGCGCTCGGCGAGTGCCGGCTCCCCCTTCTTCTCGCGCACCAGGTTGACGAAGCGGCGGAAGAGATAGTGGCTGTCCTGCGGGCCGGGCGAGGCTTCCGGGTGATGCTGCACCGAGAAGACCGGCTTGCCGACCAGGCGCAGGCCGCAGTTCGAGCCGTCGAACAGCGAGATATGGGTTTCCTCGACACCATCCGGCAGCGAGTCGGAATCAACGGCAAAGCCGTGGTTCATCGAGACGATCTCGACCTTGCCCGTGGTGTGATCCTTGACCGGATGGTTGGCGCCATGGTGGCCCTGGTGCATCTTCGAGGTTTTTGCGCCGACGGCGAGGCCGAGCATCTGGTGGCCGAGGCAGATGCCGAACAGCGGGATCTCGGTCTTGATCAGGTCCTGGATGACCGGCACGGCATATTCGCCGGTCGCGGCCGGATCGCCCGGGCCGTTCGACAGGAAGACGCCATCCGGCTTCAACGCCAGGATTTCGTCGGTGCCGGTGGTTGCCGGAACGATGGTGACCTTGCAGTCGAGGCCGGTGAACAGCCGCAGAATGTTGCGCTTCACACCGAAATCGACGGCGACGATGTGGTACTTGGCGTCCGCCGCGTCGAGCGTGCCATGGCCTTCGTTCCACACCCACGGCTTTTCCGTCCACTGCGACGACTGGCCCGAGCTCGCCACCTTGGCGAGGTCGAGGCCTTCCAGCCCGCTCCAGGCCTTGGCTTCCGCCTTCAGCGCCTCGATGTCGAAGACGCCCGAGGAATCGTGGGCGATGACGGCGTTGGGCATGCCGTTTTCGCGGATCCAGACGGTCAGCGCCCGGGTGTCGATGCCGCAGAGGCCGATGATGCCGCGGGCCTTGAGCCAGGCATCGAGGTGCTTTGCAGCGCGGTAGTTCGAGGGATCGGTGATATCGGCCTTGAAGATGACGCCGACGGCGCCGTGGCGGGCGGCGGGCGTCAGGTCTTCGATGTCTTCGTCATTGGCGCCGACATTGCCGATATGCGGGAAGGTGAAGGTGACGATCTGACCGAGATAGGAGGGATCGGTGAGGATTTCTTCATAGCCGGTCAGGGCCGTGTTGAAGCAGACTTCCGCCTGGACCTTGCCGGTGGCGCCGATGCCGGTCCCTTCGATTACGGTTCCGTCGGCGAGCACCAGCATGGCGGTCGGCTTGCTTGTTGTCCAGGGAGCGGTAGCGGTCATCTTCGTCCTTTCCGGCCACGCGAAGGTCGGATCTTGAAAGACCGGCGCCTTCGGGCCACATATGTCGCAGACAAGGGCGCGCGAAAAGATCGCGTTTGACGGCCCTGATGTCGATTTTCGTGCAGGTGCCGACCAATAGCCAAAGCGAACCCATGGGTCAATCGCTTGGCTGTGAATTATGCGGATTTAAAGGCCGGGCGGCGGTTGACGCCGCATCGGCGTTGAAGCCCGTCCCGCCTTTGGTTATGACACCTTTCCGAAATGCGTCAAAAAGCCGTCGATCATCGCCCGGCAACGCTTTCCGCAGGAGACAAGAACATGCGCGACCAACTCGCCAACGCTTTGAAAGACGCCCTGAAGGCGAAGGACACCATCCGGCTCTCGACCGTGCGGCTGATCCAGGCTGCCATCAAGGACCGCGATATCGCCCACCGGACCGCCGGCAAGGACGCCGTGTCCGATGACGAGATCATGCAGATCCTCGCCAAGATGATCAAGCAGCGCGAGGAATCGGCCAAGATCTACGACGACAACGCCCGCGCCGAACTGGCTGCCCAGGAGCGTGCCGAAATCGAGGTGATCAAGGCCTTCATGCCGACCCAGCTTTCCGACGACGAAGTTCGGCATGCCTGCTCGCAGGCAATTTCCGACACGGGCGCGCAGGGCCTGCGCGACATGGGCAAGACGATCTCCGCCCTCAAGGAGCGTTATGCCGGCCAGATGGATTTTGCCAAGGCTTCGGGCATCGTCAAGGACCTGTTGAAGTAAGCGGCACCCCGGCTGAAAACAGACCACGCTGAAAACAGAAAAGGCAGGAGCTGGAGCTCCTGCCTTTCTGCGCTTTGCCCGGCTCTTTGTGTTACGTTCAGCGGAGGCTGTACCAAGAGCTGCAAAGGCGCCGGAGAGGATTGCGGGGGTGGGGGGTCCTCATCCGGAACTGTATCGAGATCAGGGGCGACTACGCAAAGGCGGGGTCAATACGTGGCCGTTTGCTCTCGATCGATATGGGAACCTTAGTGCTGCAGGCCTGACGTGACAAATTACAAATCTGTAATTTTCCCCTGCAAACGGCTCTTCGGCATGCGCGATTTTGACGCAAGCTTTTCACCGCGACGGCACGGGTGCTGTGAATTACGGGCGTTCGTCCGCCCAGCCTATGGCAGCGTCGGGCGGAAGGCCCTATAACGGGACAATGCGCTTTTCACCCTCCTTTCTCGACGAGATCCGCGACCGCGTGCCGATTTCAGCCGTTATCGGCCGGCGCGTGACATGGGATCGCAAGAAGACCAACGTCTCGCGGGGCGACTATTGGGCCTGCTGCCCGTTCCATGGCGAAAAATCGCCGAGTTTCCACTGCGAGGACCGCAAAGGGCGCTACCATTGTTTCGGTTGCGGCGTTTCCGGCGACCATTTCCGTTTCCTCACCGATCTCGAAGGCCTGAATTTTCCGGAAGCCGTACAGCAGATCGCCGACATGGCCGGCATTCCGATGCCGCAGCCCGATGTGCAGGCGGAAAAACGCGAGAAGGAACGCGCCACGCTGCTCGACGTCATGGAGATGGCGACGCAGTTCTTCCAGGACCAGCTGCAGACCGCCAACGGCGCGCGGGCGAGGGCCTATCTGCGCGACCGCGGCCTGACGGGGCGCACCATCGAGACCTTCCGGCTGGGATTTGCGCCGGACAGCCGCAATGCGCTCAAGGAGCACCTGGCGGCCAAGGGTGTGCTCAAGGAGCAAATGGAGGCATGCGGCCTCGTCGTCCACGAAAACGTTCCGGTCTCCTACGACCGGTTCCGCGACCGCATCATGTTCCCGATTCTCTCGTCGCGCGAAAAGGTGATCGCCTTCGGTGGCCGCGCCATGTCACCGGATGCGCCGGCGAAATACCTGAATTCCAACGAGACCGAACTCTTCCACAAGGGCAGCGTGCTCTACAATTTCACCCGCGCCCGTCGTGCGGCGCAAGGGGCTGACGGCGCCGAGACGATCATCGCCGTCGAAGGTTATATGGACGTGATCGCGCTGCACCAAGCGGGCGTCGAAAATGCCGTGGCACCGCTTGGCACGGCGCTCACCGAAAATCAGCTCGACCTGCTCTGGAAAATGACGCCGGAGCCAGTGCTCTGCTTCGACGGCGACGGCGCCGGCATCCGCGCCGCCAACCGCGCCGTCGATCTGGCGCTGCCGCAGCTCAAGCCCGGCCGCTCGGTGCGTTTCGCTCTGCTTCCCGATGGCAAGGACCCCGACGACCTCGTCAAGCATGAGGGCAGGGCGCCGTTTGACCGGGTCATGGCGCAGGCCAAGCCGCTCGCGGAGATGCTCTGGAGCCGCGAGGCCGGTGGCGGCGGTTTCGACACGCCGGAAAAACGCGCTGAACTGGAAGCCCGTCTACGGCAGATCGTTGCCGTCATCGCCGATGAGAGCGTGCGCCGTCACTACGGCCAGGATATCCGCGAGCGGCTGAACGGCTTCTTCCAGCCGCAGGCCAAGCAGGGTGGCGGTCGGCGCGATTTCGGCCGCGACCGTCGTGGCGGTGGCAATGACCGGTTTGCGCCGCAGGGGCCGCGTGCCGCCGGTGCCGGTTCGATTTCCGACCGGCTGATCCGGTCCGGTCTGGTGAAAGGTCACCACGACCAGCCGACCTTGCGTGAAAGCGCGCTGGCGCTGACCATCGTCAATCATCCGGAACTGCTGCAGCAGGAATACGACGAGATCGCCGTCATCGACTACGATAACCGCGATCTGCAGAGCCTGTGGTCGGCGGTTCTGGGTGCAACGGCTGCGGCCGGGACCCGGCTTTCCCGCGAGCTGCTGATCGAAAAGCTGGAGGAGCAGGGTTTTGCCAACCTCCTGAAATTGCTCGACCAGCAGATCCGCAACGCCCGGCTCTGGACGGCCACGGAACAGGCGGCGCACGAGGATGCCGGCGACATGTTCCGCCAGGCGCTGGCGTTGCACAAGCGCGCCAAGGCGCTGCGCTGGCAGAAGATCGAGCTGGAACGCGAGATCGCCGCTGCGGCCGAAGCCGAGGATGCCGAGGGCATCGATGCGCTGATGCGGGCATTGCAGGAAATCCAGCAGGAGATCCTGCGCATGGAAAACCAGGATGCCATCATCGATGGTTTTGGTGTGCTCTCCGGCCGGGTCAAGGGCAGCGCTGGTTCAAGTGCAGGTTGATATTTGTTCACGTTTTGGACTTGATTTTCGTTGTCCACAAGGTAACGATGACGCGGTTTACGCAATGACGGAAGGGGCGCAATGACGAGGCTGGCCAGCAAGACCGAACCACGGTTTTCGGACGCGCTGTTCGATGCGTCGAACAAGCCGCTCGACGTGCTGAAGCAGGTCTACGGCTATTCCGCCTTTCGCGGCAAGCAGCAGCAGGTGGTCGAGCATGTCGTCGCCGGCGGCGATGCCGTGGCGCTGTTTCCGACAGGGGCCGGCAAATCCCTGTGTTTCCAGGTGCCGGCGCTGTGCCGCAAAGGTGTCGGCATCGTCGTCTCGCCGTTGATTGCCTTGATGCGCGACCAGGTGGAGGCCTTGAAACAGCTGGGTGTTCGGGCCGCCGCACTGAACTCCTCGTTGTCGCGTGACGAGTTTTTCGCCGTTCGCGACGCCATCTCTTCGGGCACCCTCGACCTGCTTTACGTGACGCCGGAGCGGATCGTCACCGATGGTTTCCGCGAACTGATCGGCAAGGCGGACATCGCGCTTTTCGCTATCGACGAAGCGCACTGCGTATCGCAGTGGGGCCATGATTTCCGCCCGGAATATCGTGATCTCGGCCGGCTGGCGGAAGAATTTCCCGGCGTGCCGCGCATCGCGCTGACGGCGACCGCCGATCCGCATACCCGCGACGACATCATCGAGCGGCTGGGGCTCGATGGGGCGGAGGTCTTCACCACCAGCTTCGACCGGCCGAATATTTCTTACGAGATCGTCGAACGCGACCAGCCACGGCAGCAATTGTTGCGGTTCCTTTCGGGCCACAAGGGCAACAGCGGCATCGTCTATTGCCTGTCGCGCGCCAAGGTCGAGGAGACCGCCGAATGGCTGAACGGGCAGGGCGTACGGGCGCTCGCCTATCACGCCGGCATGGACCGTGCGGTCCGTGACGCCAACCAGGATGCCTTTCTCAAGGAGGAAGAACTGTGCCTGGTGGCGACGGTCGCTTTCGGCATGGGCATCGACAAACCGAACGTGCGTTATGTCGCCCATCTCGACCTGCCGGGATCGGTCGAGGCCTATTACCAGGAGACGGGACGCGCCGGACGCGACGGTCTGCCGTCCGAGGTCTGGATGGCCTACGGCATGGCCGACGTCATCCAGCGGCGGCGGATGATCGACGAGGGTGGGGCGGCCGACGACATCAAGCGCATCGAGCGCGGCAAGCTCAACGCGCTCTTGGCGATCTGCGAGACCGCTTCCTGCCGGCGACAGGCGATCCTGGCGCATTTCGGCGAGGCGCATGCCGGCCGTTGCGGCAATTGCGACACCTGCCTCAAGCCGGTCGAGACCTGGGACGGCACGGAAGAGGCGATCAAGGCGCTGGCCGCCATCTACCGCACCGGCGAACGGTTTGGTGCGGCACATGTCATCGATGTGCTGATGGGCAGCGTCAACGAGAAGACCGAGCGATTCGGCCATGTCGAGATGCCGGTGTTCGGGGCGGGCAAGGACCTGCCGGCGCGCACCTGGCAATCGGTGTTCCGGCAACTTCTGGCTATGGGCCTGATTCGCACTGACCATTCCGCTTTCGGTGCGCTGAAGCTGGAGCCGGAGGCGCGGGCGGTGTTCAAGCATGAGCGGCAGGTGCTGTTCCGCAAGGACCGGCCGGCCTCGGAGCGGCGTGGCAAGAAGGTGGAGCGCTCGGAACGCCGCTCGGTGCTCTCCGGTGCCGATGGAATCGTTTTCGAGGCGCTGCGCAGCGAGCGCGCCTCGATCGCCCGCGAGCTCGGCGTGCCGCCCTATGTCGTCTTCCCGGATACGACGCTGATCGCCTTTGCCACCGAACGGCCGGAAACGCATCAGCAGATGTTGGCCATCCAGGGCGTCGGGCAGACGAAATTGCAGCGCTTCGGCGATGCCTTCCTTTCCGTTCTGCGGCAGCATCGCGGCTGATCGGAAGCCGTTCCTGTCGGTTCAAACGACTTTCGTGCGGTGACGGCAAAGGTCAGGCTCACACCAATTTCAGCGCGTAAATGGGCCATCTAATGTATGGCTGCTCATAAGGTGTCCCATGACTTCTCGATCTGCACATTTCGAGGCTGCGCGCCTTGCGTTTGAAGGTGGCGACTACAATGGTTCGTTGAACCATCTTCAACGGCTCCTGGCTGGCGAAAATGTCGATGAGCCTGCGGCGGCTTTGCTCGGACGGACATTGCTGCAGATCGGTCTGAAGCGGGATGCTGCCGAATTCTTTGAAATCGCTGCCGGTCTGGACGAGGCCATGGCGTTTCGAAATCACCGGGACGCCGCACTTGCCTATTTTGAGGCCAAGGATTCCGACAAGGCATTGCTGAATGCGATGAAGGGTCTTCGGCTGAAGGGCGATGCTTACGATCTGGTCTTCATCATCGTCACGCTCCTTCGTCCGTCCAGAGACGCGCTTGTCGACCAGCTGAAATACAAGCTTGCGGAAAGCGACGATATCAAGCACCTCGACCTGGCTTTGGACCTGATCGACGTCGATCGCCACGATCCGCGGTCGCTTGCGCTGTTGCGCAAGGTGCGAAGGCATCGGCTGCATGATCCGGCCATCAGGAACTCGGTTCTGACGCTTGCGAGCGAATTCTGCGACTACGAGGTCTTTGAAGAGGAAGAGCAGCGCCTGCCCCTCAAGGAGTGGATGTCTGCCGACTTGCTGGCTCATGAGACGCCGCACGACAATCTTCGCTGGTGCGGCGACGAGGCATCCAACCTTCTTGCGCGCAATTCGGACACCATCGTTTTGGGGGCGAACAAATCGACCGCCGCAAGACGGTCACGGCCTCACAAGTGGAAAAAGAAAATCCGCATCGGCTATCTGTCGGGGGATTTGTTCCCGACACACGCGACCATGAGGCTTTTTTCGGATGTCCTGCGTCAGCACGACAAGGAAAACTTCGAGATCACCCTGTTTTGTCACACGCCTCCGCGTTTGATCTCGACCCCGGAGATCCAGGCTGCCCGGGCGACCTGGGGGGAAATCGTCGACTTGAACCGGTTGAACGACACCGAATGCGTCAAGGCTGTTCGCAACCGCGGCATCGATATCATGGTCGATCTGAAAGGCCATACCGCGAATTCCCGCATCACGCTTCTCAACAAGGGGCTTGCACCCGTCCAGGTGACGTGGCTCGGTTTTCCCGGCAGCGTGGCGCATGTCGATCTCGATTACGTCATCGGCGATGCCACGGTGCTGCCGGACAGTTCCAAGCCGTTTTACCACGAGAAGTTTTGCCGGCTCCCCGAGAGTTATCAGCCAAACGATCCGCTGACGCGTGCTTTGCCGCCGGCGGCAAAACGGGCCGATCTCGACTTGCCGGAAGATGCATTCGTCTTTGCGTCGTTCAACTCTCCGGGAAAGATCAGCCGCAGGACTGCGGCTCTGTGGGCGCGCGTTCTCAACGAGACGCCCGGTTCCGTCTTGTGGTTCATGTGCCATTCCGCTGCGACCGAAATGAACATACGCCGGTATTTCGATGCTGCCGGTATCAGTCAGGATCGCCTCGTCACCGCAACCGCTGCGCGTTACGAGGAACACATCGCAAGACTCCAGGCTGCGGACGTGGGCTTGGATACCTTCCCTTGCAACGGCCACACCACGACCTCCGACAAGCTGTGGGCGGGGCTTCCCGTCCTGACGGTGAAGGGCAGCAATTTTGCCTCGCGGGTTTCCGAAAGCCTGCTGCGGGCGATCGGATTGCCGGAGCTTGTCGCCGATTCCGATGATCAGTACGTCGCCCTGGCGGTCGATCTCTGGCGGAACCGGGAGCGGGTCGCCGGTTTGCGGGAGAAGCTGATCGCCAACCGCTTCGTTGCACCGCTTTTCGATTCCGAACGGTTCTGCCGTCACCTGGAAAGCGCTTATGGCATGATGGCGGATCGGGCGCGTGCCGGACAGGCGCCGGATCATTTCGACGTGCCGGCCATGCCCGGCCGTTCGGCGCCGTTCCTCGCCAGGGGCTGATCCGCTTCGGCCCGGATGCGGCATGCTCTGCCGCTGGGGCATGAAGACATCCGGCGGTGTGATGGTGTAGACTTTCGGCGTGTTTCATTGCGTGCCGAAAGCGACATCTCCATGACCACGACCTTCCTCGACCATTTGCGCTCCGAGCTGGCCATCCTCAAGGACACCGGCCTCTACAAGTCGGAGCGCGTCATCACCTCGAAACAGGCCGGCGAGATCGCCATCTCCTCCGGCGAGCGGGTGCTGAATTTCTGCGCCAATAACTATCTCGGCCTCGCCGATAACGCGGAGATCGCTGCCGCTGCCAAACAGGCGCTCGATCGTTACGGCTACGGCATGGCGTCGGTGCGCTTCATCTGCGGCACGCAGGAGGAGCACAAGCAGCTGGAAGTGAAGATTTCGTCATTTCTCGGCCTGGAGGACACGATCCTCTATTCCTCCTGTTTTGATGCCAATGGTGGCCTGTTCGAAACCCTGCTGGGTGAAGAAGATGCGATCATTTCGGATGCGCTCAACCACGCCTCGATCATCGACGGGGTGCGGCTCTCCAAGGCAAAACGCTTCCGCTACGCCAACAACGACATGGCAGCTCTGGAAGAGGAGCTGAAGAAGGCGGAGGGCGCCCGCTTCAAGCTGATCGCCACGGACGGCGTCTTCTCCATGGACGGCATCATCGCCAATCTCGGCGGCGTCTGCGATCTTGCCGAAAAATACGGTGCCATGGTCATGGTTGACGACAGCCATGCCGTCGGCTTCGTCGGCAAGCATGGCCGCGGCTCGGCCGAACATTGCGGCGTCGAGGGCCGCATCGACATCATCACCGGCACGCTTGGCAAGGCGCTCGGCGGGGCCTCCGGCGGTTACACGTCCGGAAAGGCGGAGGTTGTCGACTGGCTGCGGCAGCGCTCGCGTCCCTACCTGTTCTCCAACACGCTGGCACCGGTCATCACTGCGGCTTCGTTGAAGGTTTTCGAGATTGTCGAGAACGGCGATGCCTTGCGCCGGCGGCTTTATGCCAATGCCGATCTCTTCCGCTCCGAGATGACGAAGCTCGGCTTCACGCTGGCGGGCGAGGGGCATCCGATCATCCCCGTCATGCTGGGTGACGCCAAGCTGGCGCAGGAGATGGCGGCGCGGATGCTGGAAAAGGGCGTTTATGTTGTCGGCTTCTTCTTTCCTGTCGTGCCGAAAGGTCAGGCGCGCATCCGCACCCAGATGTCTGCGGCCCATAGCGAGGCCGAGGTGCGGCGGGCGATTGCGGCATTCGAGGCGGTCGGGCGCGACCTGGGCGTGATCTAGATTTTCCAATCGTCGGAATCACTTTGGGAGGTTTGCCGATGACGAACATGATGAAGGCTCTGGTTAAAGCAAAACCTGAAGTCGGCCTCTGGATGGAGCATGTGCCGGTGCCGGAGGTCGGACCGAACGATGTGCTGATCAAGGTCAGGAAATCGGCGATCTGCGGCACCGACGTGCACATCTGGAACTGGGATGCGTGGGCGCAAAAAACCATTCCGGTGCCGATGGTCGTCGGCCACGAATTCTGCGGTGTGATTGCCGAGGTCGGTTCGGCGGTCACCAAGGTCCATGTCGGCGAGCGTGTCTCGGGCGAGGGGCATATCGTCTGCGGCAAGTGCCGCAACTGCCGGGCCGGGCGCGGGCACCTGTGCCGCAACACGCTGGGTGTCGGTGTTCACCGACCGGGTTCGTTCGGCGAGTTCGTCTGCATTCCCGAATATAATGTCGTGCCGATCCCCGACGACGTGCCGGATGAAATTGCCGCGATCTTCGATCCCTTCGGCAATGCCGTGCACACCGCGCTGTCCTTCGATGTCGTCGGCGAGGACGTGCTGGTGACCGGTGCCGGGCCGATCGGCATCATGGGTGCCATGGTCGCCAAGCGCTCCGGCGCCCGCAAGGTGGTCATCACCGACATCAACCCCACAAGGCTCGATCTCGCCCGCAAGGTCGGCATCGATTATGTGGTGGATGCGTCGAAGGAAAATCTTGCCGACGTGATGAAGGCGATCGGCATGACGGAGGGGTTTGACGTCGGGCTGGAGATGTCAGGGGCCGCGCCTGCCTTCCGCGACATGATCGACAAGATGAACAACGGCGGCAAGATCGCCATCCTCGGCATCGCGCCGACCGGCTTCGAGATCGACTGGAACAAGGTGATCTTCAAGATGCTCAACCTCAAGGGCATCTACGGCCGCGAGATGTTCGAGACCTGGTACAAGATGATCGCCTTCGTGCAGGGCGGGCTTGACCTCGCGCCGGTCATCACCCACCGTATTCGCATCGACGATTTCCGCGATGGTTTCGAGGCGATGCGCTCGGGCAATTCCGGCAAGGTGGTCATGGATTGGGAGTGAAGGCAATCATGATGTATGAAGGAAGCTGTCATTGCGGTGACACCGCGTTCGAAGTCGAGGGCGAATTTTCCGAGGCGGTCGAATGCAACTGCTCCATATGCCGCCGTCGCGGCACGCTTTTGGCATTCGTGCCGCGGGAAAAACTCGTTCTCAAGACGCCGGAAGAGAATTTGTCCCGTTATGAATTCAACAGGCATGTCATCAAGCACTATTTCTGTCCCACCTGCGGCGTCGCCCCGTTTGCCGAAGCGACGACGCCGGATGGCAAGCATATGGCGGCCATCAATGTGCGCTGCCTGCCGGCGATCGATCTTGACGGACTGAAAATCAACCGCTTTAACGGTAAGGATATTTAGCACGGCGCGACACGTTCTCCGCAAAGGCCAATTCTGGAGTTGGTTTTTGCGGGTGCTCTTGTCTTCGCCGGGTTCATTCCTATTTTATGCATCGAAGGAAGTTTCTCCCGGAAATTGCCGTATTTCTGGCTTTTCCAGACTTTTCCCCTGCTTTTCCAGACGGAAAGCTTGACGGGAAGGAAAATTGTGGGAATCACCATTTTGGGCAGTGACGGTTGAGTGGATCGAAACGGGTCGAAAACCATGACCGGAAATGCGGGCGCTCAGTTGCGGCGGATTGTGGCATCGGCAGGCGTGGTTAATCAGGAATTAAAGGTCATACCATTAGGTAAGGAGACCGATTCGCGGTGAACGCGAAGAGGCGCCTGCGCAGGACGGGCATTTACCGCGGATGATGGAAGCGCCAAGGAAAGCGACGAAATAGATGGCAACCAAGGTCAAAGAAAACGAAGAGGCTGAGGTCGAACGGGACGGTGCTCCGGACGGCCCCCTTCTGGATCTTTCCGACGATGCGGTCAAGAAAATGATCAAGGCCGCCAAGAAGCGCGGCTATGTAACGACGGATGAGCTGAACGAAGTGCTGCCTTCCGATCAGGTCGACCCCGACCGGATCGAAGACATCATGGCGATGCTCAACGAGATGGGTATCAACGTCGTCGAAGACGAAGAGGTCGAGGACGCCGCCGCCGAAGAGGAAGACGGAGACTCCGATTCCGAGAGCGAAGGTGGCGAGCTGGCACCGACTTCCGGCACGGCGCTTGCCGCCAGCAAGAAGAAAGAGCCGACCGACCGAACCGACGACCCCGTGCGCATGTACCTGCGCGAAATGGGTTCCGTCGAGCTTCTGTCGCGCGAAGGCGAAATCGCCATCGCCAAGCGTATCGAGGCTGGCCGCGAAACCATGATCGCCGGTCTCTGCGAGAGCCCGTTGACGTTCCAGGCGCTGATCATCTGGCGCGACGAACTCAACGAAGGCACGACGCTGCTGCGCGAGATCATCGACCTCGAAACGACCTATTCCGGCCCGGAAGCCAAGGCTGCGCCGCAGTTCCAGAGCCCGGAAAAGATCGAAGCCGACCGCAAGGCGGCCGAGGAAAAGGAACGTACCCGCAAGCCACGTCTGGGCGGTAGCGGCGAAGACGACATCACCAATGTCGGCGGCGAAGGCCTACCCATCGAGGAAGAAGAAGAGGACGAGGACGAATCCTCCCTCTCGCTCGCCGCGATGGAAGCCGAACTGCGCCCGCAGGTGATGGAGACGCTCGACATCATCGCCGATACCTACAAGAAGCTGCGCAAGCTGCAGGACCAGCAGGTGGAAGCCCGTCTGGCCGCCGTTGGCACGCTGTCTTCCGGCCAGGAGCGCCGCTACAAGGAGCTCAAGGACCAGCTGATCACCGCCGTCAAGTCGCTGTCGCTGAACCAGAACCGTATCGACAGCCTCGTCGAGCAGCTCTACGACATCAACAAGCGTCTGGTGCAGAACGAAGGCCGGCTGCTGCGCCTTGCCGAATCCTACGGCGTCAAGCGCGACAGCTTCCTCGAACAGTACAGCGGTGCTGAACTCGATCCGAACTGGATGAAGTCGATTGCCAACCTCGCCGCCCGCGGCTGGAAGGAATTCGCCAAGTCCGAAAACACGACGATCCGCGACATCCGCCAGGAGATCCAGAATCTCGCGACGGAAACCGGTATCTCGATCTCGGAATTCCGCCGCATCGTGCACATGGTGCAGAAGGGCGAGCGCGAGGCGCGCATCGCCAAGAAGGAAATGGTCGAAGCGAACTTGCGCCTCGTCATCTCCATCGCCAAGAAGTACACGAACCGCGGCCTGCAGTTCCTCGACCTCATCCAGGAAGGCAACATCGGCCTGATGAAAGCGGTCGACAAGTTCGAATACCGTCGTGGTTACAAGTTCTCGACCTACGCCACCTGGTGGATCCGACAGGCGATCACCCGTTCGATCGCCGACCAGGCCCGCACGATCCGTATTCCGGTGCACATGATCGAGACGATCAACAAGATCGTCCGGACTTCGCGCCAGATGCTGCACGAGATCGGCCGCGAACCGACGCCGGAAGAACTGGCCGAAAAGCTCGCCATGCCGCTCGAAAAGGTGCGCAAGGTGCTGAAGATCGCCAAGGAGCCGATCTCGCTCGAAACCCCGGTGGGTGACGAAGAAGACAGCCACCTCGGCGATTTCATCGAGGACAAGAACGCGCTGCTGCCGATCGATGCCGCCATCCAGGCGAACCTGCGCGAGACGACGACCCGCGTACTCGCCTCGCTGACGCCGCGCGAAGAGCGCGTGCTGCGCATGCGCTTCGGCATCGGCATGAACACCGACCACACGCTGGAAGAAGTCGGCCAGCAGTTCTCGGTGACGCGCGAACGTATCCGCCAGATCGAAGCGAAGGCGCTGCGCAAGCTCAAGCATCCGAGCCGGTCGCGCAAGCTGCGCAGCTTCCTCGACAGCTAAGCTGGCGAAAATCTCGATATTTAAACCCGGTCCGCGAGAGCAGGCCGGGTTTTTTCATTTCGGACACACCGCGGTTTTTTTCGCATGCGCAAGAGATCGTGACTCGCTCGCGCCTTCGTTTGATCCTACATGGGCATCGATGCAGAATGACGACGAGAAACAGACGAGATGGTGGGGGTGGGGCGTGGTTGCCTCATTCGTCGTTCATACCGTTCTGGCCGCTCTTCTGATCTTCGGTTTTCCCGTAACGCTGCCCGAACCGCAAAAGGAGGACAGCGTCTCCGTCGATATCGTCGAGCCGCCGCCAGAAAAGGCGAAAGATGAGGCGAAGCCGACCGAGAAGAAGGACGAGGCGGCCCAACCTCCGGAAAAACAGGCGCGCATGACACCGGCCGAGAAGCAGCCGGTCGAGGATGCCAAGGATGCGGCATCGGGTGCCGCACCGCCGACCGAAGAGCAGCAGGCCTTCGAATCCGTGCCGCAGGCATCCGAAGAGGCGAAGGATACGTCAAAGCCCGAGGAGACGGCCGACAGCAAGACCGATGACAAGCCGACAAGGGCTGAAGCGAAACCCGCCGAGGTTTCCCAGCGGCAGATGACCGAGGTGGACAAGAACGCGCTTCGGGAAGCCATGCGCCAAGCTGCCGATCAGGAAAAAGCCGCCGAACAACAGCGTGCAGCCGAAGAGGCAAAGGCGGCGGAGCAGAAGCTGGCGGCGGAGAAAAAGGCAGCAGAGCAGAAGAAAGCTGAAGCTGCGGCGATCCTGGCGGCGCAGCAGGCCGCCGAGGAAAAGGCTGCCGAGGCGAAAGCGGAGCTTGCAAAGGAGCTGACGCAAACCGATCCGGCCGCAAAGACCGAAGGGGAGGCGGCGGCCGCAACAACGGCGACGGCTGAGACGCCAACCGCCGAGGTCGAGAAGAAGGCCGAACCAGAAAAGGCGTCGGCAACTTCCGGCGATCAGCCTGATGTGGCCGAGGTGATGCCTGACGATGCGACGTTCACGCGGGCAAAAACATTGTTTTCGAAGAACTCGCTGTCCGATCCGCGTGTCAAGAAAGCCCTCGGCAAACTGCCGCCCAATCGCCGGATTGTGCAGATCTGCACAATCGAGGCGTTGGAGCAGGTGAGGCACAATTCGCCGGATTCCGTTCCCGAGGGGATGGTGCCGTTTTCGGATCACGGCGGCCTGATTGCCGGGCCGAAGCTTTCGGCATCGGGCGGGGCGTTCTTCAGCGGCGGCAACTGGTACGCCATCGATTTCAGTTGCGAGACCAATGCCGAGGTGACGGAAATCACCGCGTTCCGTTTCGACCTCAAGGGCGCCATTCCGCGCAACGAGTGGAAGAGCCGCAAGCTGCCTGATCCATGAAAAACGCCGGGGTTTCCCCCGGCGTCGATGTTTCGAATGTGCGGTCGCTGTCGATTATTCGGCAGCGACGATCTTGCCGCCTTCCCACTTGAACAGCGAGAAGCTCGGCGAGGTCAGGTCGCCGTTTTCGCCGTAGGTCAGGTTGCCGATGGCGGTGGTGACCGGCTCGCCGCTCTTCAGCGCCGTGGTAACGGCAGCTGCGTCTTCGGCGCTGCCGGCCTTCTCGATACCGGCCTTGATGACTTCGACAGCGGCATAGGCGTTCAGGGTGAAGGCTTCCGGCGGAATGCCGGCGGCTTCGAGAACCTTGACGGCATTGGCCGAGGCCGGGTTCTTCAGCGCGTCTGCGGCGTTGGTGAAGACCGTGCCGGCAGCTGCTTCCGTACCGATCGTCCAGAACTCGGTGTTGGACAGGCCTTCGCCGCCGATGATCAGCGCCTTGACGGAAACGTCCTGCAGCTGACGTGCCAGCAGGCCGCCTTCCGGATGATAACCGCCGAAATAGATGACCTCGGCGCCGAGATCCTTGAGGCGGGTGACGATGGCGCTGTAATCCTTTTCACCCGGGTTCAGGGCTTCGTAGATCACTTCGTTGACGCCACCGGCATTGAGGCCAGCCTTGAAGGCATCGGCCAGGCCCTTGCCGTAGGTGCCCTTGTCGTGCAGCACGGCGATCTTCTTGTCCTTGAGGTTCTTCAGGACGTAGTCGGCGGCAACGGCTGCCTGCTGGTCGTCACGGCCGCAGGTGCGCAGTACGTTGGTGAGGCCACGGTTGGTGAGATCAGGAGCCGTGGCGGTCGGGGTGACCATCAGGACGCCGTTTTCGGCGAAGACGTCGGAGGCCGGAATGGCAACGCCCGAGGTAACCGGGCCGACAACGAAGCGGATGCCTTCGCCGACCAACTGGTTGGCCGCCGAAACGCCCTGCTTCGGTTCGCCGGCATCGTCGGCGATCTTCAGCACGACCTGCTCGCCCAGAATGCCGCCGTTCTTGTTGATCTCGGCAACGGCCGCTTCCGCGCCGTTCTTCACCTGCGCGCCGTAAGCGGCGACCGGACCGGTGACGGGGGCGACGAGGCCGATGGTGATGTCCGCCTTGGCTGCCTGTGCAAACATCAGCGAGGCGGCGAAGGCGACGCTGGTCAGATACTTGAACTTCATTTTCTTCTCCTAGGATAAACCCGCTCTGCGGATTCGAACGATCGCCCGACAGCCGCCAGCCAAGATGGACCTGCCGAACAGACAGGCCCTGCGGACGCCGGGCTCAGGACCGATGAGCCGCCCGTGGACAGTTCCTGTCTCTCAAGGCGCTCAGCTGAATGGTTTAATAAAAAAGCCGCCCGGCATCTGCAAGAAAATAAGTCAGCCTGCACATTTTTATCGCATCTCTTGCGTTTTCATCCGCTTTCGGGGCGTTGCGGGACGGTGCAGGCCGATAAAAACCGAACTTTAAGATTTACCCTTTATCAATCTCTCGATGAAGAGAGGTTCAACGATGCGTATCGTGTTTGTCGTGGCACTTCTGTTGCTGGCCGGTTGCGCCTCGGCGCCGCGGGAAACCCGCAATGCCTGCGCCATTTTCGAGCAGCGGGACGGCTGGTTCAACAACTGGCGCCGCACGGCCAAGAGCGTCGAGCGGGAGTTCGGTGTGCCGGTTCCGATCCTGATGGCGACGATCTACACCGAATCCGGTTTCCGCCCCTATGCCCGGCCGCCGCGCACCAAACTTCTGGGCTTCATTCCGTGGAAACGCCAGTCGTCCGCTTATGGCTACAGCCAGGCGCTCGACGGCACCTGGGAGCGCTACCAGCGCGAAACCGGCCGCTGGGCCGCACGGCGGACGAAATTTTCCGACGCCATCCATTTCATCGGCTGGTACCATGCTCAGACCCATGAAAAGAACGGCATTGCCCGCAACGATGCCTACAACCTCTATCTCGCTTATTATTCCGGCCATGCCGGTTATTCCCGCGGGTCGTGGCGCTCGGATGCCGGGGTGCAGAAGGCTGCCCGCCGGACGACCAGCATTGCCATCAGCTATTCACGCCAGTTGCGCAACTGCCCGGATTGACGGCGGCCTTCAGGCGACGGGGTAGGGGCCTTCGCTGAACACCGTGTCGTGATACCCCTTGCTGCCGACGGCACGGGCAAGCGGGCTGCGGAAATCCGTGCCCGCCTTCAGGCAGTCGAGCACGTGGGAAAAATCGTGGCGCGGGCGCCAGCCGAGGTCCTCGATGGCATGGCAGCTGACATAGACGCGATCCAGCGCCTGCGGCAGACGCCAACCCCTGGCGGCGAACAGCGCAGCACTTTCCGGAAAATGGCGTTCGACAACGGCTGCGGCATCGCTGCGAAGCTGCATCAGGTCGGCCCTGGAGAAGGGCGAAGGGGCGGAGATGATGTAGCGCCCGAAGCCGATCGCCGCCGCCCTGTCGATGGCCAGCAGATGCGCATCGACGATATCGGCAATATCGGCGCGGCGATGCAGCAGTTCGTTGGCCTGGGCGTTTTCCGGTGTATGGAGCTGGCGCGCCTCGGCATCGTCATCGGCTTCGGGAAAGAAACGCGAGGTGCGCAGCACGATGACCGGCAACCGGTGTTTTCGTGCGAAAAGTTCGCAAAGGCCTTCCGCCGCAATCTTGGTGACGCCGTAGATGTTTTTCGGCACAGGCATGACGTCTTCGGTAATCCATGCCGCCGGCTCGCCGGCAGCCGGTGACAGCGCGGCGCCAAAAGTGCTGGTCGTGCTGGTGAAGACGAAGGCGCCGACCCCGGCCGCTTTGGCTGCTTCGAGCAGAACGAGCGTGCCGGCAACATTCGTCTCGACGAAATCCTGATATCCGTGCGTGGCGACATGTGGCTTGTGCAATGTCGCGGCATGGATGACCGCGGTGACGCCTGCCATGCAATCGGCAACGAAGGCAGTGTCGCCGATCGAGCCGACACGATCGGTAAATGGCGACGGCTTGATATCGATGCCGATGGCGGCCCGGCCTTGAGCGGCAAGGCACCGTTTCAGCGCTTCGCCGAGATGACCGGCACTGCCGGTGACAAGAATGGTCATGCTGACGTCTCCGCTTCCAGGGTGAGGGCGACCATAAGGTCGGGCGACTTATCTCAGAGCGCTGTTTTGACTCAGCGAGAGGTGGAGAATTTGTCCGTTAACGCCGGAATTTTTCTGCCTGCGTAGGTGTTCGATGCACACCTTCTCTATCACGAAATGGAAAAATTTTTGCGAGGAGGTATCTATGTTCCCTCGTATAGCCATTGCCCCCATGGCCAGCTACAGGTCTGGCATGTCGTCGCACTCGACCTTGGGTCTTGATAATTCTGCTCTGCCATCTTCAGAATGACATGAACCACATAAGGGTGGGGTACAGGT